>JAEZBO010000048.1 GCA_023427085.1 Pseudomonadota bacterium | reverse complement strand
GCGCTGGGCCCGCTGGCCGAGGCCGGCTGTGCGGCGATCCACGTGGTCAACCGCAACGAGGCGCGCGCGCACGACCTGCTGGCTGCCTGGCAGGGCCCGGTGGCCGGCGCCCGGCTGAGCGCAGGCGGGCTGGCCAGCGCCGCCCGCGCCGGCGGCTGGGACCTGGTCGTTAATGCCACCGCCAGCGGCCTGGCCGACGCCGCACCCGCGCTGCCGGGCGGCCTGTACGGCGCCGGCGCGCTGGCCTACGACATGATGTACGGCGCGCGGCCGACCGCCTTCATGCAGCAGGCCCGCGCCGACGGCGCGACGCGCTGCGCCGACGGACTGGGCATGCTGGTGGCGCAGGCCGCCGAAAGCTTCCGGATCTGGCACGGCGTGCTGCCCGACACCGCTCCGGTGCTGCAGGCGCTGCGCGCCGACATCGCCGCCGCGCAGGCCGCGCCATGAGGACGCCGCGCAGCGACGCGCCGGCCGGCAAGCGGCGGCTGTCCTGGTTCAGGCTGATCACCGGCGTGCTGATGGCGGCGCTGTCGGTGGCGATCCTGTACCAGCTCTGGTACCTGGGGCTGGTGTTCTGGTACGCGCACCAGAATCCGTCGATGTCGTCGGTGATGCGGCAAGAGCTGACGCGGTTGCAGGCCAGCGACGCCGATGCCGAGCTGCGCTATCAATGGGTGCCTTACGACCGCATCAGCAACAGCCTCAAGCGCGCGGTGATCGCGGCCGAGGACTCGAACTTCACCGGCCATGAAGGCATCGAATGGGAAGCCATCCGCAAGGCCTGGGAATACAACCAGCGCCAGGCCGAGCGCGAAAGCTCGCGCCGGCGCGGCGGCTCGACGATCACGCAGCAACTGGCCAAGAACCTGTTCCTGTCGGGCGACCGCAGCTATCTGCGCAAGGGCCAGGAATTGGTGCTGGCGTACATGATCGAACATGTCATGGACAAGCAACGCATCCTGGAGTTGTATCTGAACGTGGCCGAGTGGGGGGTCGGGGTATTCGGCGCCGAGGCGGCCGCCAGGCATTATTATGGCGTCAGTGCCGCGCAGCTGGGCGCTTCGCAGGCCGCCCGGATGGCGGCGATGCTGCCCAACCCGCGCTACTACGATCGCAACCGGAATACCTCGTACCTCGGCTCGCGCAGCGGCACGCTGCAACGCCGCATGTCCCAGGTCGATATTCCCTGATACCAGCCCGGCGCCCGGCCGCCGGGCGGCAAACCCCGAAAGCCCGCAAAATAGCGGATCGATTCACCAGCGAGCCTCCCCGTCATTCCCATGCGTACAGCCCGTCGTTATCTGGCACGCGAAATCTATCGCTCCTGCACGGTCGTCATCCTGGCCCTGCTGGGCCTGTTCACGTTCTTCGCGCTGGTCGAGGAACTGGACGGCATCGGCGACAACTTCACGCTGCTGTCGCTGCTCTATCTCGAGGCGCTGGCGCTGCCCACGCGCCTGTACGACCTGCTGCCGATCGGCCTGCTGATCGGCTCGGTGCTGGCGCTGGCGGGGCTGGCGCAGCGCAACGAGCTGGTGATCCTGCGGGTCTCGGGCGTGAGCGGGCTGCGGCTGATGGGCATGCTGTGGATGGTGACGCTGCCGGTCATGGTGCTGGCGCTGCTGCTGTCCGAGGTCGTCACGCCGGCGGCCGAGCTGCGCTCGGGCGAGGCCAATCTGCTGCTGCGCGGCAAGGCCGGCGGCGGCGTGATGGCCAGCGGCTACTGGTTCAAGGAGCCGGTCGAGGGAGGCGGCTCGCGCGTCATCAACGTTTCGCGGCTGCTGGCCAGCGGCAACGTGGCCGGCGTGACGCTGTACGAATTCGATCCCGGGCAAGAGCTGCGCGCCATGTCGACCGCCGAGAGCGGCCGCTTCAGCGACAACACCTTCACGCTCGAAAAGGTCACCGAGCACCGCATCAGCGAAGAAGCCTCGCAGGCGCTCGACGACGCCAGCGCGCCGCAAAAGCCGCTGATGGTGCTGCGCGAGCTGCCCAGCCGCGACGTCACCACCACGCTCACGCCCGAACGGCTGCTGGCGCGCGTGCTGACGCCCGAGCGCATGTCGCTGTTCAACCTGTGGGACTACATCGACTACCTGCACGCCAACCAGTTGCAGGCCGACCGCCAGATCGTCGCGATGTGGCGCAAGCTGGTCTACCCGTTCACGCTGCTGGTGATGATGACGATCGCCGCGCCGATCAGCTTCATGCAGACCCGCCGCGGCGGCGTCGGCGCCAAGGTGTTTGTCGGCATCCTGCTGGGCGTGGGCTTTTTCATGATCAACCAGCTGGCGCTGAACGTCGGCCTGCTGGGCCGCTGGCCGCCCTGGGTCACCGCGATCGTGCCCAACGCCGCCGCGCTGGCGATCGCGCTCGGCTCGCTGCTGGTGATGGAAAACCGTCACACGGTCTCGCACTTCGCGCAGCACCGCTGGCCCTGGAGAAAAGCAAGCGTATGAGCAGTACCGACATCTGGATGATCGGCGATGTGCAGGGTTGCTGCGCGCCGCTCGATGCCCTGTTGAATCATCCGGACATCACCGCCAATCCCGACGCCCGGTTCTGGTTCGCCGGCGACCTGATCAACCGCGGGCCGCAGTCGCTGCAGGCCTTGCGCCGCATCATCGGCATGGGCGATCGCGCGGTCTCGGTGCTGGGCAACCACGACCTGCATCTGCTGGCCGCCGCCGCCGGCGTGCGCAAGCCGGGCAAGCACGACACGCTGGACGAGATCCTGGCGGCGCCCGACCGCGACGACCTGATCGACTGGCTGCGCCAGCGGCCGCTGGCGCATTTCGAGCAGGGCCACCTGATGGTGCATGCCGGCGTGCTGGCCAAGTGGGACGTCGCCAAGACGCTGGCGCTGGCCGGCGAGATCCAGGACGCGCTGCGCGGCCCCAACTGGCAGAAGCGCCTGCAGAAGATGTACGGCAACGAGCCGGTCAACTGGAACGACGAGTTCAAGGGCGGCAAGCGGCTGCGCGTCATCATCAACGCGCTGACGCGCATGCGGCTGTGCACGCCGCGCGGCCACATGGACTTCTCGGCCAAGCCGGCGCCCGGCGAGCTGCCGGCCGGCCTGGTGCCGTGGTACGACGTCAAGAGCCGCGCCACGCGCGACGTCACCGTGGTGTTCGGCCACTGGTCGACGCTGGGCCTGCTGATGCGCCCGGACGTGATCTGCCTGGACACCGGCTGCGTCTGGGGCGGCCAGCTGACCGCGGTGCGCCTGCAGGACCGCAAGCTGGTACAGGTGCCGTGCGAATCGGGCCTGGACCCCGACGATTTCTGAAAACGTTTGTAGACCGCCACCCCTCGTGGCTGGAAACATCCCATTAAGCTAAATTAGCGGCCGCTTGCTACAGTGGGGCGCATATTACATCGGGTAATGAGGCGCCCTGTCTCCCATGAAGATTTGCTATACCAATTTCCATCACCACGATGGCGGCGGGCACACCTCGTACGTGTTGCGACTGGCGCAGGCGCTGTCCGCCCGCCACGAGATCTGGATCGCCGCGCCGTCCACCAGCCGCCTGTACCAGGAAGCCGGCCAGATCCCCGGCGTGCAGCGGGTGGCGCAGCAGTATTCCAACGGCACCTTCGCGATGCTGCGCGAAGCGGCGGCGCTGCGCGCGCTGATCCGCCGCACCGGCGTGGACATCGTGCACGTCAACGGCTCGGCCGACCATCGCTGCGCCATGGTCGCCACGCTCGGCACCGGCGCACGGCGGCCGCGCATCGTGCTGACCAAACATCACGACCTGCCGGCCGACAGCCTGGGCAACACGCTGCGCGCCCGGCTCGCGACCGACCGCGTCATCTGTGTGTCGGACAGCACCCGCGCGCAGATGGAATCGACCGCCTACCGGCACTGCGGCCTGCGGGTGGTGCGCAACGGCGTCGACACCACCCATTACCAGCCCTGGCGTGCGCAGGACAGCGAGCAGGCGCGCCGTCAGTGGCTGGGCGAGCTGCCCGCCGACGCGGTGGTGGTCGGCAGCAACGCCGGCGTCGAACCGCACAAGGGCTGGATGGACATGGTCCATGCGGTGGCCGGCCTGCCGCAGGCACTGCGCCAACGCGTTTATATCCTGCTGGCCGGCAAGCCGTTCAGCGACGCCGACCGCGCCGCGCTGGCCGCGCTGGGCATGCAGGACCGCGTGGTCCATGCCGGCCTGCTGCAGGACGTGCGGCCCTTCGTCGCCGCGCTCGACCTGGGTTTCGTGCTGTCGTACCGCGTCGAGACCATCTCGTTCGCGTGCCGCGAGATGATGGCGATGGGCAAGCCGGTCATCGTGTCCGACTCGGGCGGCCTGACCGAAAACGTCAGCGCCGGCGTGCAGGGCTGGATCGTGCCGCCGCAAACCCCCGAGGCGGTCGCGCAGGTGCTGCGGCAGGTGCTGCAGGACCCCGCCGCGCTGATGCCGCTGGGGCAGGCCGCGCGCGAGCGCAGCGTGGCCGAATTCGGCCTGGATCGCTTCGTCGACGCCACCGAACAGGTCTACCGGGAAGTGCTGCGATGAGCCGTGTCCATGCCACGGCGCGCATGCTGGCGCGCCCGACCCTGTCATTGCCCGGCTGGAGCGTCACCGCGGCGATCGGCCTGATCGTCCTGATGCTGCTCAGCTCGCTGGGCAGCCGCAGCACCAGCACGGCCAGCTTCTATCTGCTGATCCTGCTGGCGGTGACGATGCTGGCGTATCGCCGCATCCGCGGCGGCGCGCCGGCGCCGCACGCGCTGCCACCGGCGATCGCGCTGCCGCTGGCCGCGCCGCTGCTGGCGATGCTGCTGACGGCGGCGGTCATCGCCGACCTGGGCGGCTCGCACAGCGAGAAGATGCTGCGCTTCGCGCTGGCGATCCCGCTGCTGGCCTTGCTCGCCTACGTGCCGGTGGCCCGCTTGCGCCACGTGCAGTGGGGCCTGATCGGCGGCGCCTACGTCGGCGCGGCGCTGGTGCTGTTCGGCGTACAGGCCGGCGACAGCCGCGATTACCTGACCTCGCTGGGCGCGAACTACAACGCGGTGACGGTGGCCAACCTGAACCTGCTGTTCGGCGTCTGTGCGCTGTTCACGCTGCCGTGGCGGCTGACCCGCCTGCCGCGGCTCGAGGCGGCCATCAAGATCGGCGCCTGTGCGCTGTGCGTGATCGCCACCGTGGTCTCGGGCACCCGCAGCAGCTGGATGCTGCTGCCGGTCGCGCTGCTGGTGGGCGTGTCGTGCCTGGCCGTGAGCCGGCGCACCCGCTGGGCGCTGCTGGCGGCGGGGCTGCTAAGCCTGCTGGCGGCCGCGGCGGCGCTGTATGCGCTCAATCCCCGCTTCGAAGAAGTGGCGGCCTACCTGCACAACCCCGGCGGCAACACGCTGAGCGACACCTCGCTGGGCATCCGCCTGCAGCTGTGGGACGCGGCGCTGCACGTGTTCCGCCAGCATCCGTGGTTCGGCGTTGGCCCTTCGGGCTTCTACGAGGCCTTGCCGGGGCTGGTCGGCGAAGGCGTGGTCACGCCGCGGGTCGCGCGCGAATTCGGCGAAACGCACAACGACTTCATGCAGGCGCTGGTCAGCCACGGCCTGGTTGGCCTGCTGGCCTTCATGGCGCTGTACTGGGTGCCGGCCGCATGGTTCGCGCGCCAGCTGCGCCAGCCCGACCGGCAGTTGCGGGTCGCCGCGCAGCTCGGGCTGCTGCTGTGCCTGGGCTTCACGGTGTTCAGCCTGACCGAGCTGATGTTCCGCAACATGCGGTCGGTGCCGATCTATTGCGTGCTGCTGGTGGTGTTCGCCCGGCTGGCGCGGCCTGATGCCACGCATGCCGTGCCTGCCCCGCCTGCTCCGCCGAACCCGCCGGCCGGACGCGCCGGCTAGTCGCCTGCGATCGTGTCGGCCAGCGCCAGCAGCCGGCGCGCCTCGCTGACGTGCAGGTGCTCGACCAGCACGCCGTCGACCACCACCACGCCGCGTTCACCGGCCGCCTGCCAGGCGGCCACCTGCTTGCGCGCCAGCGCGATCTCGTCGGGCGACGGGCCGAACACCTCGTTGGCGATCGCCAGCTGGGCCGGATGGATCACCGTCTTGCCGTCGAAACCCAGGTCGCGCCCCTGCAGGCATGCCGCGCGCAGGCCGGCGTCGTCCTGCAGCGTCAGATGCACGCCGTCCAGCACCGCCAGGCCGTGGGCGCGCGCGGCGATCACCGTCATCGACAGCGCCGCCAGCGAGGCGGCGCGATCGGCGGTGTGGCGCGCGCGCAGATCCTTGACCAGGTCGGAGGTGCCCATCACCAGGCAGGCCAGTTGTGGATGGCCGCCCGCGATCGCGGCCAGGTTCAGGATCGCCCGCGGCGTCTCGATCATGGCCCACAGGGCCGGCGTGCCGGCACCGGCCGCCCGCAGCACCGCGGCGGCCTGCGCCAGCGCGGCCGGGTCCTCGACCTTGGGCAGCAGCACCGCATCGGCGCCCACGCCGGCGGTGGCGGCACGCGCCAGCGCGGCCAGGTCGTCGCGGCCCCAGGCGGTGTCCCAGCCATTGACGCGCACGACACGTTCGCGTCCGCCCCAGTCCAGGCCCAGCGCCGCCAGCACGCTGGCGCGCGCCTGCGCCTTGTCCTGCGGCGCGACGGCGTCTTCCAGATCGAGGATCACCGCATCGGCAGGCAGCGAGCGCGCTTTCTCGAGCGCGCGTGCGTTGGCGCCGGACACGTACAGCACCGAACGGCGGGGCCGCTGGGCAGGTTCGGCACTAGGGATCGAAGACATGGGCGCTCCGTGAGGCGGGACGGTTGATGGCCGGGCGGCGATCGGCCGCCGGCTCAGGACTTGCCGGGTTCGACGATCTCGGCCAGGATCGCCGCGCGCGCCTGCGCCGCCAGGCTGCCGCGGTCGAGCGTGGCGCCGTGCGCGTCGACCCGCTGCAGCGGCGGCAGGAACACCGCCTCGACCGCCACGCCACGGGTGCGGAACACCCGCCAGGCATTGCCCATCAGCGTCTGGTCGCCAACGAAGGCGGCATAGTCGCTGCGCTGGCCGCGATACATGAAGCGCAAGGCGACCGGCTGGATCGGCACGTCGACGTGGCGGGCCGGCTCGAACAGGCTCGAGTGAAACGGCAGCAGGTCGAAGCCGGGCGACGTGGTGCCCTCGGGGAACAGGCCGACCGCCTCGCCGCGATCGAATCGTTCGCGCATCGCCCGTGCGACCGTCTGCACGGCCTGGCGCTGCTTGCGGTCGATGAAGACCGTGCCGGCGCCGGCCACCAGCCAGCCGATCACCGGCCACGAGCGGATCTCGGCCTTGGCCACGAACGAGGTCGCGCGCACGCTGTTGAGCACGTAGATGTCCAGCCACGAGACGTGGTTGGCGACCCACAGCACGCCCCGGTCCAGGCATGGCTCGCCGCGCACGATCACCGGCACGCCGGCGACCCGCATCAGCAGCCGCGACCAAGTGCGGTTGGACCAGGCGCGCGCCTGCACGCCCAGGAACGGGAAGATCGTCGCGATGATCAGCAGGCCCAGCAGCACCATCGCCAATATGATGGCGAGCCGCAGGACGTAGCGCAGCAGGCTCACGCAGCCGCTTCCCAGACCACCCGGCCGCCGACCAGCGTCTGGCGCACCCGGCCCGGCAGATCCATGCCATGGAACGGCGTGTGCCAGCTCTGGCTCAGCAGCGTGTCGCGGCCGACGGTCCAGCGCGCGTCCAGGTCGACCAGGCACAGGTCGGCCGGGGCGCCGGCCTCGAGCCGGCCGCAGGGCGGCAG
>JAEZBO010000014.1 GCA_023427085.1 Pseudomonadota bacterium | reverse complement strand
GATGTGAATACGAGACAGGGGCCGCGCTGCGGCGCGGGTCCTGGCGGCTGGGCGCAGTGATGCTGCTGCTGGCGGCGGGCGCGCTGACGCTCGACCGGCTGTATCCGCTGCCGCTGCGGCAGGCCGGCGGCACGCTGGTGGTGGTCGACCGCGAGGGCGCGCCGCTGCGCGCCTATCCCAGCCGCGACGGCATCTGGCGCTATCCGGTCGGCCTCGAACAGGTCTCGCCGCGCTACGTGCAGACGCTGCTCGACTATGAGGACCGCTGGTTCCATTGGCATCCCGGCATCAATCCGGTGGCCATGGCGCGCGCGGGCTGGCAGTGGCTGCGCCACGGCCGCATCGTCTCGGGCGGCTCGACCATCACGATGCAGCTGGCACGGTTGCTCGATCCACAACTGGCCGGCCAGGACTCGCGCCGCCTGAGCGCCAAGCTGCGGCAGATGCTGCGTGCGCTGCAGCTCGAATGGCATCTGGACAAGGACCAGATCCTGGCGCTGTACATGAGCCGCGCGCCGATGGGCGGCATCGTCGAGGGCGTCGAGATGGGCGCGCGCATGTGGCTGGGCAAGTCGGCGGCGCGCCTGACCGATGCCGAGGCCGCCTTGCTGGCCGCGCTGCCGCAGGCGCCGTCGCGGCTGCGGCCCGATCGCCATCCGCAGGCCGCCCAGGTGGCGCGCGACAAGATCCTCGCGCGCGTGGCCAGTTTTCAGCACTGGCCGCAGGCGCGGCTGGACGACGCCCGGCTCGAGAACGTCGTGGCGCCGCCGCTGCGCGCCCGCTGGCTGGCGCCGCTGGCCGCCGAACGGCTGGCGCGCCAGAGCCGGCGCGGCGATACGGTGCTGGCCTCGACGCTGGACGCCGATCTGCAGGCCACCGTCGAAGGCCTGCTGCTGGACCGCATCGATCCCTTGCCGCCGCGCGTCTCGATGGCGGTACTGGTGATGGACAACGACAGCCTCGAGGTGCGCGCCTACGCCGGCTCGGCCGATTTCTCCGACCCGGCGCGCTTCGCGCACGTGGACATGGTGCGCGGCGTGCGTTCGCCCGGTTCGACGCTCAAGCCCTTCCTGTATGCGATGGCGCTGGACGACGGGCTGGTGCATTCGGAAAGCCTGCTGCGCGACGAGCCGCTGTCCTTCGGCGGCTATGCGCCGGGCAATTTCCAGGCGGCATTCTCGGGCCCCGTCAGCGTCGCGCAGGCGCTGCAGCGTTCGCTCAACGTGCCGGCCGTCGACCTGCTCGACCGGGTTGGGCCGGTGCGTTTCGCGGCCGCGATGGACCGTGGCGGCGTGCGGCTGCGCCTGCCCGGCGGCGCGGTGCCGAACCTGAGCTTGATTTTGGGCGGGGGTGGCACCACATTGGAAGAACTGGTCGGCGCCTACCGGGCCCTGGCGCGCGACGGACTGGCCGGCAAGCCGCGGCTGGCGCCGGGGCAGCCGCGGATCGAGTCGCGTATCATGAGTCCGGGTGCCGCGTGGATCGTGCGCGACATCCTCGAATCAGGCGGACATCCCGACCGGCCCTTCAACGCGTCGGCGCGCGTGGCCTGGAAAACCGGCACCAGCTTTGGCTTTCGCGACGCCTGGGCCTTGGGCGTGACCGATGCGTGGACGATCGGTGTCTGGGTCGGCCGGCCCGATGGCACGCCCAATCCCGGTTTCTTCGGCGCCAATGTCGCAGCGCCGTTGTTACAGGATATCGCCGCCGCCTTGCCGGCCGGGCCGTCGCGCTTGCGGCAGCGACCCGCCGCGGTCGGTACCGCGGCGACCTGCTGGCCGCTGGGCTTGCGGGTCGAGCGGGTAGCGGCCGGCGAGTGCGCGCAGGTGCGGGTGGCGTGGATACTTGACGACACAGTGCCGCCCAGCTTTCCAGCGTATGCTGAACGCAGCCACGGCGCGCTGCGGCTGACCGGCGTGGCCCAAGGTTCGGTGCTGCGGCCGGTGCCCGGCCAGCGCGAGGTGCGCGTGGCGCTGTCGGCCGAAGGGGCCAGCGGGGAACTCTGGTGGATGTTGAACGGTCGTGTGGTAGGTAGCAGCGATGCGTCGCAACCGCACACGCTGGTGGTGCAGGACAATGGTGCCTATGTTGCGACAGTCATGGATGACAAAGGCCGACACGACAGTGCGGCTTTTCAAATCGCTGGTGTTGCGCCGTGAAGGGCATAGAATATCAATCAATGTAGTACCGTTTTTGTACGCTTCGATATGACGGAGGAAGCGTGATCTCCCAAGAGCTTGAAGTCAGTCTTCACATGGCGTTCGTCGAGGCCCGTTCGGCCCGGCACGAATTCATCACGGTCGAGCACCTGCTGCTGTCGCTGCTCGACAACGCGTCGGCGGCCGAAGTGCTGCGCGCCTGCGCGGCCAATCTGGACGAGCTGCGCCGCAACCTGCGCCAGTTCGTCACCGAAAATACGCCTGTCATCCCCAGCGGTGCCGAGGTCGATACGCAGCCCACGCTGGGTTTCCAGCGGGTGATCCAGCGCGCGATCATGCACGTGTCCTCGGGTGGCGCCAGCAAGAAGCCGGTCACCGGCGCCAACGTGCTGGTGGCGATCTTCGGCGAAAAGGATTCGCACGCGGTGTACTACCTGCAGCAGCAGGGCGTCACGCGGCTTGACGTCGTCAACTTCCTGTCGCATGGCATCACCAAGCAGACGCAGGTCGAAAGCGCCGCCACGCCAAAGGAACCGCCGCCGCCCGAAGAATCCGGCGAGAGCCGCCAGTCGGCGCTCGACCAGTACGCGCAGGATCTCAACGCCGCCGCCTTGTCCGGACGCATCGATCCGCTGATCGGCCGCGACCAGGAAGTCGAGCGGGTGATCCAGGTGCTGTGCCGCCGCCGCAAGAACAATCCGCTGCTGGTCGGCGAGGCCGGTGTCGGCAAGACCGCCATCGCCGAAGGCCTGGCCTGGCGCATCACGCGCGGCGACGTGCCCGAGATCCTCGCCGAAGCCCAGGTCTTCGCGCTGGATATCGGTTCGCTGCTGGCCGGCACCAAGTACCGCGGCGATTTCGAGCAACGCCTCAAGGCGGTGCTCAAGCAGTTGCGCGCCAATCCCAATGCCGTGCTGTTCATCGACGAGATCCACACGCTGATCGGCGCGGGCTCGGCCTCGGGCGGCACGCTCGATGCGTCCAACCTGCTCAAGCCGGCGCTGTCGTCCGGCCAGCTCAAGTGCATCGGCGCGACGACCTACACCGAATACCGTGGCGTGTTCGAAAAAGACTCGGCGCTGTCGCGCCGGTTCCAGAAGATCGACGTGCCCGAGCCCAGCGTCGAGCAGACCGTGCAGATCCTGCGTGGCCTGAAGGCGCGTTTCGAATCGCACCACAGCGTGCGGTACTCGGCCGCGGCGCTGACCGCCGCCGCCGAACTCTCGGCCCGCCACATCACCGACCGCCACCTGCCTGACAAGGCCATCGACGTGATCGACGAGGCCGGCGCCGCACAGCGCCTGCTGCCGCGCTCGCGCCAGAAAAAGGTGATCGGCAAGGGCGAGATCGAAAACATCGTCGCCAAGATCGCACGCATTCCGCCGCAGTCGGTCTCGACCGACGACCGCAATCGCCTGGCCACGCTCGAGCGCGACCTCAAGACCGTCGTGTTCGGCCAGGATCCGTCGATCGAGGCGCTGGCCTCGGCGATCAAGATGGCGCGCTCCGGCCTGGGCAAGCCCGACCGGCCGATCGGCTCGTTCCTGTTCTCCGGTCCGACCGGTGTCGGCAAGACCGAAGTCGCGCGCCAGCTGGCATTCACGCTGGGTGTCGAGCTGCTGCGCTTCGACATGTCCGAATATATGGAACGCCACGCGGTGTCGCGCCTGATCGGCGCGCCGCCGGGCTATGTCGGTTTCGACCAGGGCGGCCTGCTGACCGAGGCGGTCGCCAAGCAGCCGCATTGCGTGCTGCTGCTCGACGAGATCGAAAAAGCCCACCCGGACGTGTTCAACATCCTGCTGCAGGTCATGGACCACGGCACGCTGACGGACAACAACGGCCGCAAGACCGATCTGCGCAACGTCATCCTGGTCATGACCACCAATGCCGGCGCCGAGACCCTCAACAAGGCCTCGATCGGCTTCTCGAATTCGCGCTCGGCGGGCGACGAGATGGCTGAGATCCGCCGCATGTTCACGCCCGAGTTCCGTAACCGGCTCGATGCGATCATCTCGTTCGCGCCGCTGAACCGCGACATCATCCTGCGGGTCGTCGACAAGTTCCTGATGCAGCTCGAAGACCAGTTGCACGAGAAACGCGTCGAGGCTTCGTTCACCGATGCCTTGCGGGCCTATCTCGCCAAGAAGGGCTTCGATCCCCTGATGGGCGCGCGGCCGATGCAGCGTCTGATCCAGGACACCATCCGCCGTGCGCTGGCCGACGAGCTGTTGTTCGGCAAGCTGGTCGATGGGGGCTCGGTGGTGGTCGACATGGACGAGGCTGACAACATCAAGTTGACCTACGGCGATGCGTCCGGCAAGTCCAAGGACAAGAACCAGCGACGGGAAGTCGAACTGGTTGACTGATGCGGGCGGCCGATAGCGGGCTGAGCCAGGCGCAGGCTGACAAGCCTGCGACCTCGCACGCCTTTCACATCGAGCGCGTCGCCTGCGATCATTGCGGCTCGATCTACGGACCCTTCCGGCTGGCTGTCGACGAGACGGCCAGTTGTCCTTTGTGCCGCACCGAACTGTGCAAGCACGATAATTTTTCGGTGCTGTCCTGGTTGGCGCTGTCGCTGACCGGCCTGATGGTGTTCGTGCTGGCCAATCTGTACCCGGTGGCGACGATGTCGGTGCAGGGCATGGTGCGTAGCGCCACGCTGCTCGAATCGGTCGCGGTCACCTGGCGGCAGGGCTACGAAGCGGTCGCGGTGATGTCGCTGCTGTCGGGCTTCCTGTTGCCTTTCCTGCTGCTGGCGTCGACGCTGTGGATATTGCTGCCCTTGTCGCAGAATCGGCTGGCACCCGGCTTTGCATTGACGACCCGGCTGATCCAGGTGATCACGCCTTGGTGCATGGTGCCGGTGTTCCTGCTCGGCGTGCTGGTGGCGGTCATCAAGCTGGCCGGCATGGCCGCGGTCAGCGCCGGCGTCGGGCTGTATTGTTTCGCCGCGCTGATGGTGCTGTTGACGCTGCTGCGCCGTATCGATTCGCGGGTGCTGTGGCGCCACGCCCATGACCAGGGCCTGGTGCCGCACCCGACCCCGCATGCCCACGAAGGCGAGGCGCTGGCCGGCTGCATGGTCTGCGGCCTGGTGCAGGGCGTGCCGGTGGGCGAGAAAAAAACCGGCTGCCTGCGCTGCCGCGCGCCGGTGCGCTACCGCAAGCCCGACCACGTCGGCCGCACCTGGGCGCTGATCATCGCGGCCGGCATCCTCTACATTCCGGCCAACCTGCTGCCGGTGATGCACATCACCACGCTGTTCGGATCGTCGGCGCACACCATCATGGGCGGCGTGGTCGACCTGTGGCGCGCCGGGTCGGCCGACATCGCGCTGATCGTCTTCATCGCCAGCGTGGTGGTGCCGCTGACCAAGCTGCTGGCGTTGATGGTGCTGCTGGTGGCGGCCCAGCGCGACAGCACCGAGAACCTGCGTGCGCGCACGCGGCTCTATGAAGTGGTCGAGTTCATCGGCCAATGGTCGATGCTCGATGTATTCGTGGTCGTGCTGCTGTCGGCGCTGGCCGATTTCCCCGGACTGTCGCAGATCACCGCGGGCTCGGGGGCGGCGGCGTTCGGCCTGGTGGTCATCCTGACCATGCTGGCCGCCGTGAGCTACGATCCCAGGCGTGTCTGGGACGCCACCGTCGACGGGATGTTGTCGTCACCCGTACCCGTCGCCTCTGGCGCGGCGCAATTGAACAAGGATATGCCCGATGGCAGACAATGAGCCGTCCCCTGCAAGGCAGGCGGACGTCGCTGGCGCAGCGTCGCCGACCGACCCCACCGTGACGCGGCGGCGCAGCTCGCGCATCTCGTGGATCTGGGTCGTGCCGCTGGTGGCCGCGCTGGTCGGCCTGTCGCTGGTCGTGCGCACCTGGCTGCAGACCGGTCCCGAGATCAGCATCACCTTCCAGACCGCCGAAGGCCTGGACGTGGGCAAGACCCAGGTGCGCTACAAGGACGTGGTGATCGGCACGGTCTCCAGCATCCAGCTCAGCGAAGACCGCAGCAACGTGCTGGTGCGCGCCGAGCTGACGCGCGACGCCGCCAGCCTGGCCCGCGAGGGCACGCGCTTCTGGGTGGTGCGGCCGCGCCTGGGCGTGAGCGGTGTCTCGGGCCTGGGCACCTTGCTGTCCGGCGCCTATATCGGCATGGACGTCAGCACCCCCGAAGAGGGCGCCGAAACCGTCACCGAGTTCGTCGGCCTGGAGACCCCTCCCGAAGTGACCAGCGACCGGCCCGGCACGCGTTTCACGCTGCAGGCGCAGAACCTCGGTTCGCTGGACATCGGCTCGCCGGTCTACTACCGCCGCATCCAGGTCGGCCGCGTGATCGGCTACCAGCTCGACGAAAGCGGCCGGGCGGTCAACCTGCAGGTCTTCGTCGACTCGCCCAACGACGCCTTCGTCACCGAGGGCACGCGGTTCTGGAATGCCAGCGGCATCGACCTGTCGCTGAACGCCGGCGGCCTGAGCGTGCGCACCCAGTCGCTGATCTCGGTGGCCGCGGGCGGCGTGGCCTTCGAGGCGCTGACCGACAGCAAGAGCGAGCGCGCCGCGCCCAACAGCTATTTCAAGCTCTATGAAGACGAGCGCTCGGCGCGCGCCGAGCCCGACGGCGAGCCGCTGCGCGTGCGCATGCGCTTCGACCAGTCGATCCGCGGCCTGTCGGCCGAGGCGCCGGTGGACTTCCGTGGCGTGGACATCGGCCAGGTGACCAACGTGCGGCTCGGTTTCGATGACAAGGACAAGCGCTTCTACGCGCTGGTCGACGCCGACCTGTATCCGCAGCGGCTGGGCCCGGTCTACGAAGAGATGCGCAAGCGCGACGGCGACAAGCCGCCCGGCGAGGTGATGGCGCCGCTGGTCGCCAATGGCCTGCGCGCACAGCTGCGCACCGGCAACATCCTGACCGGCCAGCTGTATGTGGCGCTCGACTTCTCGCCGCGCGCGCCCAAGGCCGAGTTCGATCCCTATGCCGAACCGCTGCAACTGCCGACGCTGCGCGGCAACTTCGACCAGTTGCAGCAGCAGCTGACCAATATCGTCGAGAAGATCGAGCGCGTGCCGTTCGACAAGATCGGCGAAGACCTGCGCGCGACGCTGCAAAGCACCAACCGCGTGCTCGGCAGCATGGAGAAGGAGCTGGCGCCCGAGATGAAGGCGACGCTCAAGCAGGCGCGTGATTCGCTGGCCGAGGTCGACAACCTGCTGTCGTCCGATTCGTCGATGCCGGTCAATCTGGATCGCGCCTTGCAAGAGCTCACGCGCGCCGCGCGCTCGCTGCGCATCCTCAGCGACAGCCTGCAAGCCAACCCCGAGATGCTGATCCGCGGGCGAGCCTTCAATACCCTGCCCGGAGAATGACGATGACGCGATTCCTACGTTCGATGCCGCTGTGCGCGACCCTGCTGCTGGCCGCCTGCGCGTCCGATCCGATCAACTACTACACGCTGGTGCCCGGCCAGCCGGCCGCGCAGTCCGCCGCCGGCCAGTCGCCGGCCGATGCCGCGCCGGCCGGCGCCGCGCTGGTCGAGGTGCTGGCGGTCAACGTGCCGCCGCACATCGACCTGCCGCAACTGGTGGTGCGCACCGGCGCCGGCCAGATCCAGTCGCTGCAGGGCGACCGCTGGGTCGGGCCCTTGCCCGACGAGTTCCGCGCCTCGCTGTCGCAGGCGCTGTCGGCGCGCCTGGGCGTGCCGGCGGTGCAGGGCCTGCGCGCGCAGCCCGACGTGCCGGTCTGGCGGGTGCAGGTCGACGTGCAGCGCTTCGAGACCGAAGCGGGCCGCGCGGTCGAGCTCGATGCGGTGTGGCGGGCGCGCCGCGCGCCGGACGGGCCGGCCACGCCGGTCTGCAGCAGCCGCCTGCGCCAGGAAGTCGGTGCCGGCGTGGCCGCCGCGGTCGAAGGCCACCAGCGCAATATCGACGCGCTGGCGGTGGCGATCGCACAGGGTTTGCGGGGGGCCGGACAAGGCCAGCCGGGCTGCACCGCACGGTGATCGCAAGGTTGCGCCGACCGGGTGCAACCTTGCGTCGCAACAAAGGGTAAACCCCTATCACACTTGGGTAGCACTGCTGCCATAATCCGCCGCGATACACGCTAGTAATAGCAACACCACTGTAGGCGGATCGTGATATGGCCAGTACCACGCTGGGAGTCAAGGTAGACGATGCGTTGCGCGCACGCTTGCGCGCGGCGGCGGATCAGCTGGGGCGCACGCCCCACTGGTTCATCAAGCAGGCGGTGCTGGCCTACCTCGACCAGGTCGAGCAGGGCCGCCTGCCGGCCGAGCTGGCCTACCTGTCGGGCGCCGAAGTGCAACCCGACGAACCGCCGGCCGATGCCGAGGTGTCACCGCAGCCCTTCCTCGAGTTCGCGCACAACGTCGCGCCGCAATCGGTGCTGCGCGCGGCCATCACCGCTGCCTATCGCCGCCCCGAGCAGGAATGCGTGCCGCTGATGATCGGCCAGGCTCGCGCCGCGCAAAGCGATCGCGCCCAGGCCTTGGCCGCCAAGCTGGTGCAGGCGCTGCGCAGCAAGCGCCGCGGCGGCGGCGTCGAGGGGCTGATCCAGGAATTCTCGCTGTCCAGCCAGGAAGGCGTGGCGCTGATGTGCCTGGCCGAGGCGCTGCTGCGCATCCCCGACCGCGCCACCCGCGACGCGCTGATCCGCGACAAGATCAGCCGCGGCGACTGGCATTCGCACGTCGGCCAGTCGCCCTCGCTGTTCGTCAACGCGGCGGCCTGGGGCCTGGTGCTGACCGGCAAGCTGGTCACCACCAACAGCGAGCAGTCGCTGTCGCGCGCCATCACGCGGGTGATCGGCAAGGGCGGCGAGCCCTTGATCCGCAAGGGCGTGGACATGGCGATGCGCATGATGGGCGAGCAGTTCGTCACCGGCGAGACCATCTCCGAGGCGCTGGCCAACAGCCGCAAGTTCGAAGCCAAGGGCTTCCGTTATTCGTACGACATGCTGGGCGAGGCGGCCACCACCGCCGAGGACGCGCGGCATTATCACGACGCCTATGTGCAGGCCATCCATGCGATCGGCAAGGCCTCGCACGGCCGTGGCATCTACGAAGGCCCGGGCATCTCGATCAAGCTCAGCGCGCTGCATCCGCGCTACAGCCGCGCCCAGCACGACCGCGTCATGAGCGAACTGCTGCCGCGCGTGATCGAGCTGGCGCGGCTGGCGCGCCGCTACGACATCGGCCTGAACATCGACGCCGAGGAGGCCGACCGGCTGGAGATCTCGCTGGACCTGCTCGAGGCGCTGTGCGCCGACGCCGAGCTGGAAGGCTGGAACGGCATCGGCTTCGTGATCCAGGCCTACCAGAAGCGTGCGCCCTACGTGATCGACTACGTCATCGACCTGGCGCGCCGCACGCGCCACCGCATCATGGTGCGGCTGGTCAAGGGCGCCTATTGGGACAGCGAGATCAAGCGCGCGCAGCAGGAGGGCCTGGAAGGCTATCCGGTCTACACCCGCAAGATCTACACCGACGTGTCCTACCTGGCCTGCGCGCGCAAGCTGCTGGCGGCGCCCGAGGCGGTGTTCCCGCAGTTCGCCACCCACAACGCCCAGACGCTGGCGGCGATCTACACGATGGCCGGGCAGAACTACTATCCCGGCCAGTACGAGTTCCAGTGCCTGCACGGCATGGGCGAGCCGCTGTACGAAGAGGTCACCGGCCCCAGCGCGCAAGGCAAGCTGAACCGCCCGTGCCGGGTCTATGCGCCGGTCGGCACCCACGAGACGCTGCTGGCCTACCTGGTGCGCCGCCTGCTCGAGAACGGCGCCAACACCTCGTTCGTGAACCTGATCGGTGACGAGGACGTCAAGATCGAGGATCTGGTCGCCGATCCGGTCGAGCGCGCCGCCCGCGTGCAGCCGCTGGGCGCGCCGCACGAGAAGATCCCGCTGCCGCGCGACCTCTACGAATTCGCCGGCGAGAAGCGCGCCAATTCGGCCGGCCTGGACCTGTCCAACGAGCAGCGCCTGGCGTCGCTGTCGTCGGCGCTGCTGGCCAGCGCCGCGACGCCGTGGCGGGCCGCGCCGATGCTCGACGATGAAGGCCAGCCGTATCCGCCCGAGCGGTCGGTGGCGGTGCGCAATCCGGCCGATCATCGCGACGTGGTGGGGCAGGTGGTCGAGGCCGACGCGGCCGACGTCGACGCCGCGCTGCGGGCCGCCAGCCGCGCCGCGCCGATCTGGCAATCGACGCCGGTCGCCGAGCGCGCGCTGTGCCTGCGGCGCGCCGCGCAGATGCTCGAAGAGCAGATGCAGCCCTTGCTGGGCCTGATCGTGCGCGAGGCCGGCAAGTCGTTGCCCAACGCCATCGCCGAAGTGCGCGAGGCGGTCGATTTCCTGCGTTATTACGCGCTGCAGATCGAACGCGATTTTTCCAACGATACCCATCGCCCGCTCGGCCCGGTGCTGTGCATCAGCCCGTGGAACTTCCCGCTGGCGATCTTCACCGGTCAAGTGGCGGCTGCGCTGGCGGCGGGCAACACCGTGCTGGCCAAGCCGGCCGAGCAGACCCCGCTGATCGCCGCGCAGGCCGTGGCGATCCTGCACGCGGCCGGCGTGCCGCGCGGCGCGGTGCAGCTGCTGCCGGGCCGTGGCGAGACGGTCGGCGCGCAACTGGTCGCCGATGCGCGCGTCCGCGGCGTGATGTTCACCGGCTCGACCGACGTGGCTCGCCTGATTTCGCGCCAGCTGGCCGAACGCCTGGACGATGCCGGCCATCCCATCCCGCTGATCGCCGAGACCGGCGGACAGAACGCGATGGTGGTCGATTCGTCGGCGCTGGCCGAACAGGTGGTGTTCGACGTGCTGGCCTCGGCCTTCGACTCGGCCGGCCAGCGCTGCTCGGCGCTGCGCGTGCTGTGCCTGCAGGAAGAGATCGCCGATCGTGTGCTGAACATGCTGCGCGGCGCGCTGCGCGAGCTGGCGGTGGGCAACCCCGACCGGCTGGCGACCGACGTCGGCCCGGTCATCGATGCCGACGCCAGGCAGTCGATCGAGCGCCACATCCAGGCGCTGCGCGGCGCCGGCCACGCGGTCGAGCAGGTCGAGCTGCCGGCCGACTGCCGGCAGGGTACCTTCGTGGCGCCGACGCTGATCGAGCTGGACAGCCTGCAGGCGCTCGAGCGCGAGGTGTTCGGCCCGGTGCTGCACGTGCTGCGTTTCAAGCGCGAGCAGCTCGACCAGCTGGTCGACGACATCAACGCCACCGGCTATGGCCTGACCTTCGGTGTGCATACCCGCATCGACGAGACCATCGCGCAGGTCACCCGCCGGATCCATGCCGGCAATCTCTACGTGAACCGCAACGTGATCGGCGCGGTGGTGGGCGTGCAGCCGTTCGGCGGCGAGGGGCTGTCGGGCACCGGCCCGAAGGCCGGCGGTCCGCTGTACCTGTTGCGCCTGCTGGCCAAGCGGCCGGCCGGCCTGCCGCGCATCAAGGGCCTGACCGCGCAGCAGCCCTGGGTGGTGACGCTGCCCGGCCCGACCGGCGAAGCCAACACCTGGGCGCTGGTGCCGCGCGGCGTGGTGCTGTGCGTGGCCGCCACGCTGGACGGCGCGCAGGCGCAGGCCGAGGCGGTGGCCGGCAGCGGCAATCGGGCGCTGTTCCTGGATACGCCGGCGGCGCGCGCCTACGTGCAGAATCGCGCCGAGGCCGGCGAGCTGCTGGCCGACGCGCAGATCGAGAGCGCCGACTATCAGGCGGTGCTGTTCGAAGGTGACGGCGACGCCTTGCTGGCGCTGAACCGGCGCGTCGCCTCGCGTGACGGCGCGCTGCTGTCGGTGCAAGGGCTGACCGCGGCCGCGCTGGCCGGCGGCGAACGGTATGTGGTCGAGCGGCTGCTGACCGAGCGCTCGGTCAGCGTCAACACCGCGGCGGCCGGCGGCAACGCCAGCCTGATGACGATAGGTTGATCGGTATATAAGGCTTTCTGCCTACCTGGACACGATCCGGGCGGCGTTTCAAGGCATCGCGTCAAGGGGCGCGATTTTTCAGCAAGTCCAAACGGCCGCGCGTTTCGTGGCCTCGGAGGGTAATCATGAAGTCGAAAAAAATCATGCACCGCATCGCCGTCGCCTGCGCCACGGCAGCCGTCGGCCTGGCGTTCGCGCCGGCTCACGCCGAGAACATCCGTTTTGGTTTCGCGGCGCCCCTGACCGGCCCGCAATCGCATTACGGCGAGGACATGCAGAACGGCCTGACGCTGGCGCTGGAAGAGGCCAACAAGAAGGGCATCCAGGTCGATGGCGAAAAAGCCAACTTCGTGCTGGTGTCCAAGGACGACCAGGCCGACCCGCGCGTGGGCGTGCAGGTCGCCCAGCAACTGGTCGACGAGGACGTCGCCGGCATCCTGGGTCACTTCAACTCGGGCACCACGATCCCGGCCTCGCGTGTCTACAACGACGCCGGCCTGCCGCAGATCGCCATGGCGACCTCGCCCGAATACACGCTGCAGAAGTACGACACCGCCTTTCGCATGATGACCAGCGACACGCAGCAGGGCGCCGCGGTCGGCAAGTTCATCGTCGAGAAGCTGGGCGCCAAGAAGGTCGCGCTGATCGACGACCGTACCGCCTACGGCCAGGGCCTGGCCGACGAGGTCGAGAAGGCCGTCAAGGCCGCCGGCGGCCAGATCGTGCGCCGCGAGTACACCACCGACAAGTCCAACGACTTCACGTCGATCCTGACCAACATCCGCGGCACCGCGCCGGACGCGATCTTCTTCGGCGGCCTGGATGCACAGTCGGGTCCGATGAAGCGCCAGATCGTCAGGCTCGGCATCAAGGCGCCGCTGGTCTCGGGTGAAATGACCCGTAGCGAAACCTTCCTGAAGCTGGCTGGCGACGCCGCCGACGGCACCTACGCCTCGCTGGCCGGCGTGCCGCTGGCGCAGATGGCGGCCGGCAAGGACTTCGAAGCAGCCTACCAGGCCCGCTTCAAGAAGGCGCCCGGCGTGTACGCGCCGTACGCCTACGACGGCGCCTGGAACATGATCTCCGCGATCGAGAAGGCCGGTTCGGCCGACCCGGCCAAGTACCTGCCGGTGCTGGCCAAGCTCGAGCGCAAGGGCGCGACCAGCGAACACATCGCCTACGACGACAAGGGCGACCTGAAGGAAATCTCGGTCACCATCTACCAGGTCAAGGGCGGTAAGTGGGAAATGGTCGAGACCATGGTCAGCCAGGCGCAGTAACCCTGTGCCTCCAGCGCGCCTTCCGGTGGCGGGCGCGTTCCTTCAATTTCTTATGCCGTAAGCGCTGAGCATGGAAATCTTCCTACAACAACTCATCAATGGCCTGACCCTGGGCAGCGTGTACGCGCTGGTCGCGCTGGGCTACACGATGGTTTACGGCATCATCGGCCTGATCAACTTCGCGCATGGCGACGTGGTCATGATCGGCGCAATGATCGTCACCATCGTCGCGGGCTCGCTGGTGGCCTCGCATCCCGACATGTCCGCCTGGCTGGTGCTGGGCGCCGGCCTGCTGGTCGCCATACCGTCCTGCATGGCGGTGGGCTGGACCGCCGAGCGGATCGCCTACCGGCCGCTGCGCCGCGCGCCCCGGCTGGCCGCGCTGATCACCGCGATCGGCGTGTCGATCATCCTGCAGAACCTGGCGATGATGATCTGGGGCCGCAACTACCTGAGCTTTCCGCAGATCATCGTGCCGCAGGTGCATACCGTCATGGGCGCCCGCATCAGCACGCTGCAGATCGTCATCATGATCTCGGCCGGCGCGCTGATGGCGCTGCTGACCTTCGTCGTGCACCGCACCCGGCTGGGCACTGCGATGCGCGCGACCGCGCAGAACCGCGAAGTGGCCGGGCTGATGGGCGTGAACATCAATACCGTCATCGCCGCGGCCTTCCTGATCGGCTCGGCGCTGGCCGCGATCGCCGGCACCATGGTCACCACCTACTACGGCGTGGCGCAATACACGATGGGTTTCATGCTCGGGCTGAAAGCCTTCACGGCGGCGGTGCTGGGCGGCATCGGCAACCTGGGCGGCGCGATGCTCGGCGGCCTGCTGCTGGGCGTCATCGAGGCGCTGGGCTCGGGCTACATCGGCGACCTGACCGGCGGTTTCCTGGGCAGCCATTACCAGGACGTGTTCGCCTTCATCGTGCTGGTGCTGGTGCTGATCTTCCGCCCCTCGGGCCTGATGGGCGAACGTGTGGGAGACCGCGCATGAATACGACATTCTTCGGCAAATCGCGCTCGCCGCTCAAGTCGGTGCTGGCCATCGCGCTGATCGGCGTGGTGCTGGCGCTGCTGCCCTTCATCGTCGGCCAGGCCGGCCAGGGCTGGGTGCGCATCATGAACTTCGCGCTGCTGTACGTGATGTTGGCGCTGGGCCTGAACATCGTGGTGGGCTTCGCCGGTCTGCTCGACCTGGGCTACATCGCGTTCTACGCGGTCGGCGCCTATACCTGGGCCTTGCTGGCCTCGCCGCACTTCGGCCTGCATCTGCCGTTCTGGGCGATCCTGCCGATCGCGGTGGCGGTGGCGGCCTTGTTCGGCATCCTGCTGGGCGGGCCGACACTGAAACTGCGCGGCGACTACCTGGCGATCGTGACGCTCGGCTTCGGCGAGATCATCCGGATCTTCCTGACCAACCTGAACGCGCCGGTCAACATCACCAACGGTCCGCAGGGCATCAACCGCATCGACCCGTTCATGATCGGCGACTTCACCTTCGGGCGCGCCGAGACCATCATGGGCATGCGCTTCACCGGCCCCGAAAAGTACTACTACCTGCTGCTGGCCTTCACTCTTGTGATCCTGCTGATCTGTGTGCGCCTGCAGAACTCGCGCATCGGCCGTGCCTGGGAAGCCATCCGCGAGGACGAGATCGCCGCCAAGGCGATGGGCATCAATACCCGCAACGTCAAGCTGCTGGCCTTCGCGATGGGCGCCTCGTTCGGTGGCGTGGCCGGCGCGATGTTCGCGGCCATGCAGGGCTTCGTCAGCCCCGAGAGCTTCAGCCTGACCGAATCGATCTCGATTCTGTGCATGGTCGTGCTGGGCGGCATGGGCCACATCCCGGGCGTGATCCTGGGTGCGCTGATCCTGGCCGGCCTGCCGGAGTTCCTGCGTGCCGTGGTCGAGCCGCTGCAGCATGCGGTGTTCGGTGCGGTGGTGCTCGACCCCGAAGGCGTGCGCATGCTGATGTTCGGCCTGGCCATGGTGCTGGTGATGCTGTTCCGTCCGGCCGGCCTGTGGCCGTCGGCGGTGCGCAAACGCGAGCTCAGCCGCAAGGAGACCCAGCAATGAGCGAGATCCTGCTGCAGGCCGACGGCCTGTCCAAGCGCTTCGGCGGCCTGCAGGCCTTGTCGGACGTGAGCTTCAAGATCGAGCGCGGCGAGATCTACGGCCTGATCGGTCCGAACGGCGCGGGCAAGACCACCTTGTTCAACGTGCTGACCAGCCTCTACGTGCCCGAAAGCGGCACCGCCACGTTCGCCGGCCAGTCGCTGACCGGCCGCAAGCCGCACGAGATCGCCGGCCTGGGCCTGGCGCGCACGTTCCAGAACATCCGCCTGTTCGGCAACCTGAGCGCCATCGAGAACGTCATGATCGGCCGCCACGTGCGCACCCGCGCCGGCGTGCTGGGGGCGGTGCTGCGCAGTCCGGCCACGCGCCGCGAGGAAGCGCAGATCGAGGCGCTCGCGCACGAACTGCTCGATTACGTCGGCATCGGCCAGCGCGCCAACGACGTGTCCAAGTCGCTTTCCTACGGCGACCAGCGCCGGCTCGAGATCGCCCGCGCGCTGGCCACCGAACCCAGGCTGCTGGCGCTGGACGAACCGGCCGCCGGCATGAACGCGTCCGAGACCGTGGTGCTGCGCCAGCTGATCGAGAAGATCCGCGCCGACGGCGTCACGGTGCTGCTGATCGAGCACGACATGAAACTGGTGATGGGCCTGTGCAGCCGCGTGCTGGTGCTCGAGTACGGCAAGGTGCTGGCCGAGGGCCGGCCCGCCGAGGTGCAGCGCAATCCCAAGGTGATCGAGGCCTACCTGGGCGCAGGCGCGGCGCAGACCGCCGAAACCCTACCTGGAGCCGCGGCATGAGCGCGCAACGACAGTCTTCCCACGCCTCTGGCGCCGCGCCGCTGCTGGCGCTCGAGGACCTGCAGGTCGCCTACGGCGGCATCCGCGCGGTGCGCGGCATCAATCTGCTTGTCGACGAAGGCGAGCTGGTCTGCCTGATCGGTGCCAACGGCGCCGGCAAGAGCACCACGCTGCGGGCCATCTGCGGCCTGGTGCCAGTCGCCGGGGGCAAGGTGATGTATGGCGGCCAGGACATGACCGGCACCAGGTCCTTCGAACTGGTGCGCCGGGGCCTGGTGATGGTGCCCGAAGGCCGTGGCATCTTCGGCCAGCTGACCATCGAGGAAAACCTGGCGATGGGCGGCTACACCCGCCGTGATCCGGCCGGCATCCGGCAGGATACCGAACGGGTGTTCGAGCTGTTCCCGCGGCTGGCCGAGCGCCGCAAGCAGACCGCCGGCACCTTGTCCGGCGGCGAACAGCAGATGGTCGCGATGGGCCGCGCCATCATTGCCAAGCCGCGTCTGTTGCTGCTCGACGAACCGTCGATGGGGCTGGCGCCGCTGATGGTCGAGAAGGTCTTCGAGGTGGTGCGCATGATCGCCGCCGAAGGCGTGACGATCCTGCTGATCGAACAGAACGCCAAGCTGGCGCTCGAGACCAGCCATCGCGGTTACGTGATGGAGTCGGGCGAGCTGATCCTGGCCGGACAGGCCGACCAACTGCTGCACGATCCCAAGGTCCGCGAAGCCTATCTGGGCGAAGAGGGCTGAGGCCAGGCACGGCCTGACGCGGCAACGACGGCGCGAGCGATCGCGCCGTTTTTTTGCGCACGCTCGGCAGGCCCAATGCGGCCAGCCGGCGAAACAGCCGATCAGCAAGCCACCTGGGATCGAACGTGGTCCAGCCAGCTCGGCGTCAGCGCGCGCGTCCTGGCCGCGACGTCGAGGCAAGCCGCGTGCCACCCGCCTCGTGCAGGCCGGCCTCGCGGTGATGGCCTTGCTGCACGCACAGCAGGTCGAACTGCCGGGCCAGATCGGCCAGCGTGACGTCACGCAGGCGATTGCGCAACAGCTGCTCGGCCTGGGTCAGCGCATCGTGCAGCGCGGCGTTGACGACCCGCTCGACGCCGCAGTCGGGATTGTCGCTTTCGTTGCCGATCGCGAAGATCTGCGGCCCGCCAACCGCCAGGTGGACGTCCAGCAGCGTCACTGTCCGCAGATCGCAGGCGATGCGCCAGCCGCCGCCGTGACCTTTCTCGGAGCGCACGTAGCCGGCGTCGCGCAGGCCGGCCATGGTGCGCCGGACCACCACCGGATTGGTGGCCAGCATCTGCGCGATCTGCTCGGAGGTGTACGGACCGTCGTGCCTGGCCATGTGCAGCAGCACATGAAGCATGCGGGAAAGGCGGCTGTCTTGTCTCATCGGTATCCAGGGCGGGGAGGGCACTCCACGAAACATTATAAGTTGCATGAGAATCCACTTCCGGCCTATCATGTAACTATCAAAGTTTCTTGATGGGTGAGACGCCATGAATCCAGGGCAAGCGTACGACGTGATCATCATCGGCGGCAGCTACGCCGGGCTGGCGGCCGCGCTGCCGCTGGCGCGCGCGCGGCGCCGCGTGCTGGTGATCGACGCCGGCCGGCGGCGCAATCGCCATGCCGAGCATTCCTATGGTCTGCTCGGCCATGACGGCAGTGCGGGCGCGACAATTGCGGCCAAGGCGCGCGGGCAACTGCTGTCCTACGCCACGGTGCAGTGGCTCGACGGCCGGGTCAGCGAGGCGCGTCGCGAGGCGGCGGGTTTTGTCGTGCACGCCGAGGGCCACGCCGATACGCTGCGCGCGCGCCGCCTGCTGCTGGCCTACGGCGTGATCGACGATCTGCCCGACGTGCCGGGCCTGCGCGAGCGTTGGGGCCGGCAGGTATTCCATTGTCCTTACTGCCACGGCTACGAGCTGCGGCAGGGCGCGGTCGGCGTGCTGGCGCGGTCGCCGCTGGCGCTGCACCACGCGCTGATGCTGCCCGATTGGGGGCCGACCACGCTGTTCCTGAACGACAGTTTTGTGCCGGACGCGCAGCAAGCGGCACAACTGGCCGCGCGCGGCGTGCGGGTCGAGGCGGGCAAGGTCGCCGCCATCGAAGGCGAAGCCCAGCCGACGATCGTGCTGTCCGATGGCCGACGGGTCGACCTGGCGGGGGTCTTCACGCAGTCCATCATCGAGCCGGCCGGCTCGATCGCCCAACAGCTGGGCTGCGAGATCGAGTCCGGTCCGATGGGCCGCCATATCCAGACCGATGCGATGAAGGCGACGTCGGTGCCGTGGGTGTTCGCCTGCGGCGATGTCGCCAGGCCGGCAGGATCGGTGCCGCTGGCAGTGGGCGACGGGACCCTGGCGGGCACCGCCGTCCACGCCTCATTGATCAGGGAGGCAGCCGGGCTGCCGTCCTGACCAGATCGAAGCGCCTCAGCCTTCGAGCGTGCTGTCCAGCGTGATCTTGGCGTTCAGCACCTTGGAGACCGGGCAGCCGGCCTTGGCTTCGTTGGCGGCGGCCTCGAAGTCGGCCTTCGAGATGCCGGGCACCTTGGCCTTGAGGGTCAGGTGGATGGCGGTGATGGCGAAGCCGCCGTCGACCTTGTCCAGCGTCACGTCGGCGCGCGTCTCGATGCGCTCGGCCTTGGCGTTCTTGCCGCCCAGGATGTTCGACAGCGCCATCGAGAAGCAGCCGGCGTGCGCCGCGCCGATCAGTTCCTCGGGGTTGGTGCCGGGCTGGTCTTCGAAGCGGGTGTTGAAGCCGTAGGGCTGGTCCTTGAGCGCGCCGCTCTCGGACGAGATGGTGCCCTTGCCGGTCTTGAGGTCGCCTTGCCAGACTGCGGATGCGGATTTCTTCATGCCTTGCTCCTGCTGAGGGTGGGGAAGATCGGATCGTCGATGGTAACGCCGCGCCGCCGGCACGGTGACCGCCGGCGTTGTTTACTTGGCTACAAAGCGTTGCCGGGCGCCGCGATCAGGCAAAATATGGGTCAGCAATATGTCAGCGATCCCCATTCCTCGAGGTTTCCCCATGTCTACCCTAGTCCCGCGCCTGCTCGGCGGCGCCGCGCTGCTGGCCGGCCTGGCCGCCGGCGCCCACGCCCAGATCACCGTCGGCGTGGCCTTGTCCACCACCGGTCCGGCCGCCGCCATCGGCATCCAGTCGCAGAACGCCATCCGCCTGTGGCCGGACACGCTGGGCGGGCAGCCGGCGCGTTATGTGATCCTGGACGACGGCACCGACGTCAGCCGCGCGGTGCGCAACTTCCGCAAGCTCACGTCCGAAGACAAGGTCGATGCCATCGTCGGCCCCAACATCACGCCGGCCGCGCTGGGCGCGCTCGACGTGCTGGCCGAGACCGGCACGCCGATGGTCGCGCTGGCCGCGTCGGGCGTGATCGTCGAGCCGCTGTCCGATCCCAAGCGGCGCTGGGCCTTCAAGATGCCGCAGAACGACCTGCTGATGGCCTCGGCGCTGGTCGAGCACATGCGCGCCCACGGGGTGAAGACGGTCGGCTTCATCGGTTTCGCCGACTCGTATGGCGAAAGCTGGTGGAAGGAGTTCTCGGCGGCCGCCGCCGGCAATCCCGAGATCGTCGCGCAGGAGCGCTTCCAGCGCACCGACGCCTCGGTGGTGGGCCAGGTGCTCAAGCTGATGGCCGCGCGGCCCGACGCGGTGCTGGTGGCCGGCTCGGGCACGCCGGCCGCACTGCCGCAGAAGACGCTGGTCGAGCGCGGCTTCAAGCAGCCGATCTACCAGACCCACGGCATCGGCACGCTCGAGTTCCTGCAGGTCGGCGGCAAGGACGTCGAAGGCACGCTGTTCCCGACCGGTCCGGGCGTGGTGGCGCGCGAGCTGCCCGACGCCAACCCGGTCAAGAAGGTGGCCGTCGCATTCGCCGACAAATATGAAAAGCAGTACGGCCCGAACACGCTGACGCAGTTCGCCGGCGATGCCTACGGCGCCTGGATGCTGCTGGACGATGCGGTGGCCCGCGCACTCAAGGGCGGCGCCAAGCCCGGCACGCCCGAGTTCCGCGAGGCGCTGCGCAGCGCCATCGAACAGACCCGCGACCTGACCGTGCCCAATGGCGTGCTCAACATCTCGGCCGACAACCACCAGGGTTTCGACGAGCGTGCGCGGGTGATGGGCACGATCCGCGAGGGGCGCTTCTCCTACGCGGGGCAGTGATTGTGTTCTAAACAGTGACTGGATGTGTCCGCGCGGCGCCGTGGCGCGCAGCGCCTTGTTACGCAAGGCGCTTCGTTGCGACGCCGGGCCGCGCGCCGTCCGGCGCGGCGCCGCAAATGTAAGCAGCAGCCGGCGCCGCCGCCGCGCATGTGACGGTTTGAGTAAAAAGACCTGGCTCGCCTGACGTACCATTTTTCCGCTAAGTGTTCATAAGACCAACGGAAAGAGGGGTGTTTCATGGCCTATGGTGTGCGTGCCGCCGGATTCGCGGCGCTGGCATTTTCTGTGTCGCTGCTGGTGGCGTGTTCGGATTCCGCCAAGGATGAAACCGGCAAGCCGGCCGCCAGCGGCCCGCAGACCACCGTCGAACGGGTCAAGGCCTCGGGCACGGTGCGTATCGGCTACGCCAACGAAGCCCCTTACGCCTACCTCGACAGCGCCAGCAACGAAGTCACCGGCGAAGCCGTCGAGATTGCCCGCGTGGTGTTGCGCCGCATGGGCGTCGACAAGGTCGAAGGCGTGCTGACCGAGTTCGGCTCGCTGATCCCGGGCCTGCAGGCCAACCGATTCGACATCGTCGCGGCCGGCATGTACGTCACCCCCGAGCGCTGCAAGCAGGTGATCTTCTCGAATCCGACCTACGGCGTCGGCGAGGGCTTCCTGGTGCAGAAGGGCAATCCCAAGAGCCTGAACAGCTACGAGGACGTCAAGAACGATCCGCAGGCCAAGCTGGGCGTGGTGGTCGGCGCGATCGAGGCCGAATACGCCAGCAAGGTCGGCATCCCGTCGTCGCAGGTGGTGGTGTTCCCCGATGCCGTCAGCGCGCTGGCCGGCGTCGAGGGCGGCCGCGCCGACGCCTACGCCGGCACGGCGTTGACGATCAACGACCTGATGACCAAGGTCACCGACCAGAATCTCGAGAAGGCCGAACCCTTCACCGATCCGATCATCGACGGCCAGGACGTGCGCGGCTATGGCGCGTTCGCGTTCCGCCAGGGCGACAGCGATTTCGCCCAGGCCTTCAACCGCGAGCTGCAGAATTTCATCGGCACCTCCGAGCACGCCAAGCTGGTCGAGCCCTTCGGCTTCACCAAGAGCGAACTGCCGGGCGACGTGACCGCCGCGAAGCTGTGCGGCTGAGGCCGCCACGGGATCCGTCATGGAAAAAGCACAGATAGACCTGTTGCCGCCCTTGCTGGAGGGCCTGATGGTGACGCTGCAGGTGACCGGCGGCGCCATCCTGATGGCCATGCCACTGGCGATCTTCGCCGGGCTCGGGCGGCTGTCGCGTAATCCGCTGCTGAGCTGGCCGGCCACCGTCTACGTCGAGGTGTTTCGCGGCACGTCCGCGCTGGTGCAGCTGTTCTGGTTCTTCTATGTGCTGCCCTTGTTCGGCGTGCAGTTGCCGGCGATCCTGGTCGGCATCGTGGTGCTGGCGCTCAATGCCGGCGCCTATGGTGCCGAGGTGGTGCGCGGCGCGGTCCGCGCGGTGGCGCCCGGCCAGCGCGAGGCGGCGCTGGCGCTGAACATGACCCGCAGCCAGATCACCCGCCGCATCGTGCTGCCGCAAGCCATTCCGGCCATGTTGCCGCCCGCCACCAACCTGATGATCGAGTTGCTCAAGAACACCGCGCTGGTGTCGCTGGTGACCATCGGCGACCTGACCTTCCGCGGCCAGCTGCTGCGCAACGATACCTTGCGCACGGTCGAGATCTTCGGCCTGATGCTGCTGCTGTACTTCGGCGTGGCCTTGCTGATCACGGCGTGCATGCGCCTGCTTGAAAGAAGGTTCCGCGTACGATGAACAACGACGTGATTTTCGATTGGGCCTATGCGTGGGAGATCCTGCCGACGCTGGGATCGGCGCTGGTGATCACGATCCAGGCCACGCTGCTGGGCATGCTGCTGGCCGTTACGCTGGGGCTGGTGCTGGCGATGGGGCGCCGCGCGCCGTGGCCGCTGCTGTCGTATCCGGTGGCCTTCGTCATCGAGTTCGTGCGCAGCACGCCGCTGCTGGTGCAGATCTACTTCCTGTTCTACGTGCTGCCCAACCTGGGCGTGCAGCTGTCGCCGCTGACCACTGGCGTGCTGGCGCTGGGCCTGCACTACGCGGCCTATTGCGCCGAGGTCTACCGGGCCGGCCTCGAGGGCGTGCCGCGTGGCCAGTACGAGGCCGCGCGGGCGCTGAACCTGCCAAGCTGGCGGACCTTCTCGGGCGTGGTGCTGCCGCAGGCGATCCCGCCGGTGGTGCCGGCGCTGGGCAACTATCTGGTCGCGATGTTCAAGGACACGCCGCTGCTGTCTGCCATCACCGTGGTCGAGCTGCTGCAGCAAAGCAAGATCCTGAGCTCGACCAGCTTCCGCTATACCGAGCCCATCACCATGGTGGGCGTGATGTTCCTGGTCCTGAGCCTGATCGCGGCATTCTTCGTGCGACGGGTCGAACTCAGGCTGCAACGCACTGGAGGACGCGCATGAGCGCAAGCATCAAACTGACCGATCTGCGCAAGCGCTACGGCGAACTCGAGGTGCTGCGCGGCATCAACCTCGAGATCCCGGCAGGCCAGACGGTCGCGGTGATCGGACCGTCGGGCTCGGGCAAGTCGACGCTGCTGCGGCTGCTGATGACGCTGGACCGTCCCGATGGCGGCGCGATCGAGATCGACGGCGAGTCGATTTGGACCACGCCCGATGGCAAGCCGGCGCCGGCCGCGCACGTGCGCAAGGTGCGCGGCAAGATCGGCATGGTGTTCCAGCACTTCAACCTGTTCCCGCACATGACCGCGCTGGGCAACGTCATGGAGGCGCCGATACACGTCGAAGGCCTGTCCAAGAGCGAAGCGACCGAGCGCGGCAAGCATTACCTGGACCTGGTGGGCCTGGGCGAGAAGTTCGATTCATATCCGGCCCAGCTGTCGGGCGGCCAGAAGCAGCGCGTCGGCATCGCCCGCGCGCTGGCGATGCGGCCCGAGATCATGCTGTTCGACGAAGTCACGTCGGCGCTCGATCCCGAACTGGTCGGCGGCATCCTGCAGATCATCAAGGACCTGGCCGACAAGCGCGAGATGACGATGATCGTCGTCACGCACCAGATGAAGTTCGCCGAACGGTCGTCCGACCGCACGCTGTTCTTCGACCAGGGCAACATCGTCGAGGATGCCGAATCGGGCAAGCTGTTCGCCGATCCGCAGCAAGAACGGACCAAGCAGTTCCTGCAGGCGGTGATCGAGGCCGAATGACCGGCTGAGCTGCGCGGCAGCCGGCAGTGGAAAAGGGCGAGGGCCTTGCGGCCTTCGCCCTTTTTTTGCGTGTCGGATCGCGGCGCCGAGCGCCGGGGCTCAGTTGCGGCCGGTGCTGCCGAAGCCGCCGCTGCCGCGCTCGCTGGCGTCGAATTCTTCGACCACGTTCAGGCTGGCCTGCACCACCGGCACGAACACCAGCTGGGCCAGGCGCTCCATCGGTTCGAGCATGAAGGCCTGGTTGCCGCGGTTCCAGACCGACACCATCAGCGGGCCCTGGTAGTCCGAGTCGATCAGGCCGACCAGGTTGCCCAGCACGATGCCGTGCTTGTGGCCCAGGCCCGAGCGCGGCAGGATCACCGCGGCCAGGGTCGGATCGGCGATGTGGATCGCCAGGCCGGTGGGCACCAGGTGGGTGCTGCCCGGCAGCAGTTCGATGGCTTCGTCGAGGCAGGCACGCAAGTCCAGGCCGGCCGAGCCGCTGGTGGCGTAGCCGGGCAGGTGATCGCGCATGCGCGGGTCGAGTATCTTCAGGTCTATGGCTTTCATGTCGGCGAGGGGGTCAGCGAAGAGAGGCGCGCGGTCAGCCGGACCGCTTGCGCGTGGAAACCGTCGAGAGCGGCGGCAGTTTGGCCAGCCGGGTGCCGGCCTTGCGGCGGGCACTGCGGCCGGCGCGGATCAGCAGGCTGGCCATGAAGATCAGGAACACGCCGCCAACCGGGTCGTCCAGGTCGCTCAGAATCATGCCCAGCCCGATCAGCCCGGCGACCACGCCGGCGGCGATCAGGAACACGCTCTGCATCAGCCCGGCGCTCTGGGTCGATAGCGTGCCGGGTCCGGCGGCGGTGCTGCCGGCATTGCGCTGCTGGCGCTCGGCCTCGCGGCGGTCGGTCGGATTGCTGGTGTGGCCGGCGCTCGGGATGTAGGGAGTGTAGGGCGCCGCGCCGGCATCGGGCGTGCCGAAGCCGCCGCCTTGCGTGGCCGGCGTCGGCAGCGACGGCATGTCGTTCCAGCCGCGGCCGCGCTCGGACGAGGCGCCGTAGCCGGCGTCATGCTGGCCCGGCTTGCCGTCGTAGGGGGCGCTGCGTTGGGTGCCAGCGGTGCTGCTGCTGCTACGCGGCACCGGCGCGGCGGCCGTCGCGGTGCCGTGACGGCTGCCGATATGCGAATCCAGTTCGCGCAAGGTCTGCCCCGGCGACGCGCCGCGGCGCGACAGGGTTTCGATGTAGGCGGCGTAATCGCCGTTCTTGGGTTCGCTATCCAGAGGCATGGTCGGCCGCTCCGTGCGGGGTCATTGGGCGCGGTTGCGCTTGCGGCCCTGCGGCGCGCGGCGCTTGCGCAGCATGACGTAGGCGACCGCGATGGCCAGCAGCACCGACATCGCCGAGCCGATGATCAGACCGGTCTGCTGCTGGCTGCCGATGGCGCCGGCGCTGCGCACCGCCAGGTAGCCCGGTGCCAGCATCATCGGCACCCAGACCATCGCCGACAGGATGTTGGCGATCTGAAAACGCACCTGGCCCATCTTCATGATGCCGGCAACGGTCGGGATGGTGCTGCGGATCGGGCCGAGGAAGCGGCCGATCAGGATCGACAGAAATCCATAACGATGAAAGAACAGCCGGGCCCGCGCGACCGCGCCGCGCTGGCCGCGCAGCGGCCAGTTGCGCATCATCGGCGGGCCGATCCAGCGGCCGATCCAGTACGACAGTGCATCGCCGATCACGGCGCCCAGGATGCCCCACAGCAGGATCGGCGTGAGCGGCAGGGTGCCCGCGCCCAGCAGTCCGCCGGTCATCAGCAGCAACGCGGTGGCCGGGATCAGGATGCCGATCACGAGCATCGATTCGCCCAGCGTGATGAGCGCCAGCACGGGCCCCGCCCAGGCCTGGTTGGCCTGCAGAAACTGTTCGACGGCGGTGATGTATTGATCCATGAGACAAGGAACCTCTTTTGCGATGCGGTATCTTAACGTGCCCGCAGGCGGTCCAGCGCCCGCCGCGGGTATCGATCCGTCACAAGCCCCGCCCGGTTCTCCCACTCTTTCACGCATCTTTCAACCATGGATTCTCTGACCCAGGCCGTGCTCGGCGCCGGCTTGCAAGGCGCCGTGCTCGGCCGCTTCCAGGGCCGCAAGGCCTTGCTCTATGGCGCGGCCCTGGCCACGCTGCCCGACCTGGACGTGGTGATCTCGTACGCCGATCCGGTCTCGAGCATGACGTTCCACCGTGGCTTCTCGCATTCGGTGTTCGTGCTCAGCGCGCTGGCGGCCGTGCTGACCTGGCTGATCCGCAAGCGCTGGCCCGATGCCGGCTACAGCAGCGCGCGGCTGTTCCTGGCCTTGTGGCTGGTGCTGGTCACGCATCCGCTGCTCGACGCCTTCACCAGCTACGGCACGCAATTGTTCTGGCCGCTGGCGCTGACGCCGTCGAGCTGGTCCAGCCTGTTCATCATCGATCCGGGCTTCACCTTGCCGCTGCTGCTGGCGGTGGTGCTGGCCGCCATCGGCGGCGCGCAATCGCGGCTCTGGCAGACGCTCACGTGGGCGCTCGGCTGGTGCCTGCTGTACCTGTGCTTCAGCATGGCCGGCAAGGGCCTGGCCGAGCATCGCGTGCGCCAGGCCTTGCGCGAGCAGGGCGTGCAGGTGCAACAGGTGTTCTCGTCGCCGATGCCATTCAACACCTTGTTGTGGCGCGTAGTCGCGCGCGACGGCGATCATTATTACGAGGCGGTCAGCGGCTGGTTCGACCGCGCCGCGCCCGAGACGGTGCGCCAGCCGTTCAACGACACGCTGGCGCGCGCGCTGATCGACAGCCCGCAATACAACCGGCTCAGCTGGTTCACCGACGGCTGGCTGCGCCACGACGCCATCGGCGACGAATTGGTCGTCAGCGACCTGCGCATGGGCATGACGGGTTACTACACCTTCCGCTTCCTGATGGCGCGGCGCGTCGATGGCCAGTGGCAGGCGGTATTGCCGCAGCGTTGGCCCAGCTCGCGCGGTGGCGAGGCCGAGTTGCGTCAGATCGGCCGGCGCGTGCTGGGGCAGTCGCCGGCCCTGCCGCTGGCCGACTGGTCGGTGCGCAATACCGCCGCGCGCAGCGCACCGCCGGACGACGACCTGACCGGGCAGAGCAAGTAAAGCTTGAGACGAATGCGGATATCCCAGTGATAATATCAACATATTCTTCGGGGATATCCATGCCGCTTTACGTCAAGGACGTGCAGGTCGACTACCTGGCCGGTCGCCTGGCCCAGCTCCGGCAAGTCAGCAAGACCGAGGCCGTGCGGCAGGCGCTCGAGCACGAACTCGAACGCCTGCAGGGGACGCCGGCGCTGGTCGAGCGGGGCGCGGCGTTTACCCGGGCCCTGCTGGCGCGCGCCCGGCCGGCCGACGCATTGCCGCTCGACAAGACTTACATCGACAGTCTCTACGAGCAGCCCTGATGTTTGTCGATGCCTCCGCATTGACGGCCATGCTGACCGACGAGGCCGACGCGCGCGAACTGCTGGCGCGGCTACAGTCCAGCCCGCGGCGTGTCACGTCGCCGTTGGCGATCTGGGAAACCGGGCTGGCGGTGGCGCGTCGACTGGGTTTCGACCTCGCCGAGGCCCGCGCCGCCGTCGAGGATTTTCTGGTGCTGGCCGACATCGCGCTGCTGCCGGTACCCGAGCAGGCTTATGTCGACGCGCTGGCGGCCCATGCCCGTTACGGCAAGGGCCGTCATCCGGCGGCACTCAACGTTGGCGATTGTTTTGCCTACGCCTGCGCACGGGCAGAAAACCTGCCCTTGCTCTATAAAGGCGACGATTTCGCCCAGACCGATATCGCCGTCGCCTGAGGTCCCGCGCCGTTCAGCGGGCGGGCTGCGATTCAGCCAGGCAGCCGGTTGGCGATCTCGCCGATCAGTCGCCGCGCGGCGCTGAGCTTGTCGCTGGGCGGCAGCGGATGCGAACCCTGCGCATCGAACAACACCAGCGTGGTGTCGTCGGCGTCCATCACGTGCTGCGCCAGATTGCCGACCAGCAGGTCGATGCCCTTGCGGCGGCGCTTGTCTTCGGCATGGCGGGCGAGGTCCTCGGTTTCGGCGGCGAAGCCGACGCACCACGGGCCGTCCGGCAGCGCGGCGACCTCGGCCAGGATGTCCGGATTCAGGCCGAACTCCAGTGCCGGCATGCCTGTCGCATCGCCCTGTTTCTTGACCTTGTGCTCGCTGGCATTACGGATGTGCCAGTCGGCCACCGCCGCCACCGCGATGAACACCTCGGATTGCGCGGCCAGCGCCATCACCGTCTGATGCATCTCGCGCGCGGTCATCACATCGATGCGTTGCACGCCCCGCGGCGTCGCCAGCGCGGTCGGCCCGGATACCAGCGTCACGTGCGCGCCGGCCTCGCGGGCGGCGCGCGCCAGCGCATAGCCGGTCTTGCCCGACGAACGGTTGCTCAGCACGCGCACCGGGTCGATGGGCTCGGCGGTCGGTCCGGCGGTGATCAGCACGCGGCGGCCCGCCAGCCGCTTGGGCTGGAAGAACGCCGACAGCTCGGCGCGCAGCTCGAGCGGCTCGAGCATGCGGCCATCGCCGATCTCGCCGCAGGCCTGGTCGCCCGCGGCCGGACCCAGCACCGTGACGCCGTCGGCGCGCAGTTGCGCGGCGTTGCGCTGGGTCGCGGGATTGCCCCACATCTCCCGGTTCATCGCCGGCGCCACCAATAGCGGACAGGCCCGCGCCAGGCACAGCGTCGACAGCAGGTCGTCGGCCATGCCATGAGCCAGCTTGGCCAAAAAATCGGCCGAGGCCGGCGCGATCAGGATCGCGTCGGCGCCGCGGGTCAGGTCGATGTGCGCCATGTTGTTGGCCGGGCGGGCATCCCACGCGTCGACGTGGACGTGGCGGCCGGACAGTGCCTGCATCGTGACTGGCGTGATGAAGTGCGTGGCGGCGTCGGTCATGACCACGTCCACGGTGGCGCCTTGCTCGACGAGCCGGCGTACCAGATCGGCGCTCTTGTAGCAGGCGATGCCGCCCGACAGGCCCAGGACGATGCGTTTATTGGCGAAATCTTGCATGGCAGGTGGTCGCGTGAACGTTGCCGTGATTATGCGGCAAATCGCCCGGACGGGCCGGAGCGGGCAGGTGGCGCGCCGGGCGCGGCCGGCCATGTCGTGCTAGCGATGGGTTGGCGACGGATCGGCGGCTTGCGCTCGCGGCGGCTCACGCCGGCGGCGCCGCCGGCTTGACCCCCACGGGCCGCCGCGGCTAACATGTGTTCCATTAAAGGGAACTTAGGTTCCGAAATTCGGAACATTGCATTGTGAGCATACTCGACGGCGTACAAAAAGTATTGACCCTGTACGCGCAGGGGCAGACCGAACTGAGCTTCACCGAAGTGGCCGCGCGGCTGGACCTGCCCAAGAGTTCGGCATCCAGGCTGCTCAACCACATGCAGCACTACGGCCTGCTCGAGCAGGACCTGGCGACGCGCCGCTATCGCCCCGGCAGCCTGCTGGCGCAGGCGGTGCGGGCCGGGCTGGCGCCGACGCCGCTGGACGACGCCTGCCGGCTGGTGCTGACGCGCCTGTCCGAAACCACCGGGCTGACCGCCTATCTGTCGACGCTGAGCAATGCCGACACCGTCGTGCTGCAACGGCTCAACGGCTCGCACCCGGTGCAGGTGCTGTCGCCGCCCGGCACGCGCCGGCCGGCGGCTGGCACGGCAATGGGCCGCGCCTTGCTGTCGCGCTTGTCGACCGCGCAGTTCGATGCCGTCTACGGCACCGACCCGGCCACGCCGCTGGCCCACGAGGGGCGCGACCTGCCGGCCGACGTCGGCGCCTTGCGCAAGCGCCTGGACAAGGTGCTCGACGAACGTCACGCGGTGGCGATCGACGAAGCCATGCCCGGCATCGGCGCGGTCGCCGCCTCGGTGCGCGATCCGCAAAGCGGCGAGCTGCGCGGCTTGTGTGTGTCCTTCGTGTCCTTCGAGGGCAGCCCCGAACGCGTGGCCACGCTGCGCGCGCTGATCCTGCAAGAGGTCGGCGCGCTGGGCCAGCGGCTCGGCGATCCCTATTGGCAGCCGCCCCCCGTCCAGGCCTGAGCGCCAGCGCGACGGGTCCCCGCGGTTCGCCCCTCATTCCTTTTCTGAAGTCCGAGTCATGAATCTCCTACTTTTGAGCAATTCCAGCAGCGAGGCTGGCTATCTCGTCCACGCGCTGCCGTGGATCCAGGCGCTGAACGCCTGCCGTCCGCAGACGACGGCCGGCAATGCGGTGTTCCTGCCGTATGCCGGCGTGACGCGCGAATGGGACGACTACGCCGAGCTGGTCGGCCAGGCGCTGGCGCCGGCCGGCATCACGGTGAGTTCGCTGCACCGCGCGGACGACCCGCTGCAGGCCGTGTCGCAGGCCGCGCTTATCATCGTCGGCGGCGGCAACACCTTCAACCTGCTCGCCCACGTGCGGCGGCTCGGCCTGCTCGGGCTGATCAACCAGCGCGTGCGCAGCGGCGCGGCCGGCTACCTGGGCTGGAGCGCCGGCGCCAACCTGGCGTGCCCGACGATCCGCACCACCAACGACATGCCAATCGTCGACCCGGGCGGCCTGGATGCGCTGGACCTGGTGCCGTTCCAGATCAATGCGCATTACACCAACGCCCACCCGGCCGGCCATCGCGGTGAAACCCGCGACCAGCGGCTGGCCGAATTCTGCCGCCTGTCGCCCAGCACCACGGTGGTGGGCCTGCGCGAAGGCACCGGCCTGGGCGTCTGCGGCAAGGCCGTCAATCTGCTGGGTTCGGTCGATGCCGTGCTGATGCGCGGCGATGCGCCGACGGTGCGCATCAAACCCGGCACAGTACTGGAACTGGCATGAAACACGTCATTGAAGTCATTGAATTGTTGTCGTCGGCGCACGTCGACGGATATATGGTCGCCGAGCAGTTGCGGGCGGCCGGCCATTGCGGCGTCGAGGTCACCACGCTCGAGCGCGACGGCCTGAGCACCGATTTCCTGTCCATCGTGATCCCGGGCCTGGACGAGCAGGCGCCGCAACTGGGCATCGTCGGCCGCCTGGGTGGCATCGGCGCGCGGCCGGCCGTGACCGGTCTGGTGTCGGACGCCGACGGCGCGATCGTGGCGATCGCCACCGCGTTCAAGCTGCTGGCGATGGCCAGGCAGGGCGACGTGCTGCCCGGCACGGTGCGCATCCGCACCCACATCTGCCCGCGCGCCGGCACCCGCCCGCACCACCCGGTGCCGATGATGCGCTCGCCGTTCCCGATGCGCGAGATGATGTCGCACGAGGTCGATCCGGCCATGCAGGCGATCCTGTCGGTCGACACCACGCGCGGCAACCGGCTGGTCAACCGCCGCGGCGTCGCGTTGACGCCGGTGGCCTGCCAGGGCTGGCTGTTGCGGCTGCCCGAGATGATGCTCGACGTCATGGGCTGGGTCAGCGGCGAACTGCCGATCACCTTGCCATTGACCACGCAGGACATCACGCCGTACGAGAACGGCCTGCATCACGTCAACTCGCTGATGCAGCCGGCGATCGCCACCGACGCGCCGGTGATCGGCGTGGCGCTGACCGCGCAGACCACCGTGCCCGGCTGCGCCACCGGCGTCACCAACGCCTACGACGCCGACGTGGCGATGCGCTTTTGCATCGAGGTCGCCAAGCTGTTCGGCCAGCGCACGCTGCGCTTCGTCGACGAGCAGGAGCAGCAGGCGCTGCGGCAGCGCTACGGGTCGATGGCGCATCTGCAGACGCTGGGCCGGCAGGTCGAGACGGCATGATGAGCGCAGCGGACAGATCGGCCCGCGTGGCCTTCTTTACGATCGGCCAGTCGCCGCGCATCGACGTGGTGCCCGAGATGGCCGAGCTGCTCGGCCCGGGCGTGCAGATCGTCGAGGTCGGCGCGCTCGACGACCTCGACGAACAGGCCATCGCCGCGCTCGCGCCGCGCGAGGGCGCCTACCGGTTCGCCACGCGCCTGCGCGACGGCACGCAGGTCGAGCTCGACAGCGCGGCCGCCGAGGCACGGCTGGCGCAGGTGATGGAAGACGCCGACATGCAGCGCTACGACGTGCTGGTGCCGCTGTGCACCGGCACCGCGATGCCGCGGCTCAACAGCGTCATCATCGAGCCGCAGCAGGTCGTCGACCACGCGGTCGCGGCGCTGGCGCAGCATTGCCGCAAGGTCGGCCTGATGGTGCCGCTGGCCAGCCAGCTCGAGCACTTCCATACGGCTTGCGTCATTCCCGCCGAGACCCGGCTGGCACATGCCTCGCCCTACGACGCCGATCGTGCCCGCTCGCTGGCCCGTTTCGAGCAGGCCGGGCGCGAGCTGGCCGACTGCGATTTCATCGTGATGCACTGCATGGGGTATTCGGCCTGGATGCGCGAGGCGGTGCGGCAGGCCAGCGGCCGGCCGGTGCTGCTGTCGAACCGGCTGGTGGCGCAGGCGCTGGCGCAGTGGCTCGAATGACGCGATGACAAGGGTCCGTCCGGCAGGCAGCACTCGCCGGCGGACAACCACAGCCAGTCCGGCAGGCATGACCGAGACGGCGCAACAAGCAGGGGAGGACAGGTAGACAGCCTGGTCCCGTTCAATAGTCAGCAGTAGGAGTTTTTATCTCATGAGCAAACCTTCCATTCGCCGCGCCAGCGCGGTCCTGGCCCTGGCGGGCGTCGCACTGGCGCTGGGCGGTGCCGCCCAGGCGGCCGAATCCTGGAAACCGACCCAGCCGGTGCGCCTGCTGGTGGGCTTCGCACCGGGCGGCTCGGCCGACATCCTCGGCCGCCTGCTGTCCGAGCCGCTGGGCCAGAAGCTGGGTGTGCCGGTCATCGTCGAGAACCTGGCCGGCGCCGGCGGCAACATCATGGCGCAGCGCCTGGCCATGGCCAAGCCCGACGGCTACACGCTGGGCATCGGCGCGGCCGGCGCGATGGCCATCACGCACGTGCTCAATCCCGAAGGCACGCGTTATTCGCCCAAGGACTTCGCGCCGATCACGATGGTCGCCACGCAACCGAACGTCGTGATCGTCAACAAGGACGTGCCGGCCGGCGACATCAACGAGCTCAAGGCCTATTTCGACAAGACCCCGACCGCCACCTACGGCACCGCCGGCGTCGGCATCTCCAATCACCTGATCGCCGAAAGCATGCTGCACCGCCTGGGTGTCAAGGTCGAGCACGCCGCCTATCGTGGCGCCGCGCCGGTCATCACCGACCTGCTGGGCGGCCACATCGTCATGACCGTCGACAACATCTCGACCGCCGCGTCGCTGGTGCGCGAAGGCAAGGTCAAGGGTCTGGCAGTCACGTCGCTGCAGCGCGCGGCGCAATTGCCCGACGTGCCGACGCTGGACGAGCAGGGCGTCAAGGGCTTCGACATGCCGACCTGGCAAGGCGTGTTCGCGCCGGCCGGCCTGCCTGCCGAGATCCGCAACGCGTATTTCGAGGCGCTGCAGGAAGTGCTGGTGCAGCCCGGCGTGATCGAGAAGATGGGCACGCTGGGTTCGACGCCGGTGGCCGGCATGAGCACCGAGCAGTTCGAGGCCTTCCTGGCCAAGGACCGCGCGCAGTGGGCCGACATCGTCAAGACGGCCGACATCCGCCTGCAGTGATCGTGGCGTGACGGGCGGCGGCATCGGCGCGCTCGGTCGCGCCGGCGCGCCGCCCGTGTGCCGTCAGACGTAGCAGGGCCCTTCGATCAGCGGATGGGCCGCCAGGAAGGCCGGATCCGGCCGCAGCCCGATGCCAACGCCGTCCAGCGGCGTCACGCAGCCCTGCGCGTCGAGTGAGTAGGGCAGGCAGGCCCCCAGCTCGTCGCGGAACGGATTGAGCGTGGTCACGTCGCCTTCGAAGTAGCCGGGATTGTCGACCGCGCACAGATAGTGGATCGACGTGGCCATGTTGATGGCCGTGGCCGAGGTATGCGGATTGACGGTGATCTTCTGCGCGCTGCACATCGCCGCGATGCGCATGGCCTCGGTCACGCCGCCGGTCTTGGACAGGTCGGGCTGCGCATAGCGCACCGCGCCGTCGCGCAGCAGCGCATCGAACTCATAGCGGGTGTAGTGGTTCTCGCCGGCCGCCAGCGGCGTGCGGCCCAGCTGCGCCGCGGCCAGGTAGGCATGGCGGTCGTAGGCCGGGAACGGCTCTTCGAGCCAGGCCACGTCCAGTTCTTCGTAGGCCGGCATCACGCGCCGCACGTCGTCCAGCGTGTAGCCGGTGTTGGCGTCGACCAGCAATTCGATCTCTTCACCCAGTTCCTGGCGCACCGCCTGCACGCGGGCGATGTCGCGGCGCGGACTGTCGCCGACCCGCAGCTTCAGCGCCCGGTAGCCGGACTCGACCAGCGCGGCGGCTTCCTCGACCAGCGAGGCGGGGTCCTGCCAGCCCAGCGCGATGCCGCCGGCATAGGCCTTGATCGGCTTGGCGCTGCCGCCCAGCAGGCGGTACAGCGGCCAGCCGCTGGCCTGGCAGCGGATGTCCCACAAGGCCAGGTCCAGGCCGCTGAGCGCCAGCGCCGCGGCGGCGCCCATGCCATGGCTGGCCAGCTGCATCCGGTAGACCTTGTTCCAGACACCCGCGACGTCGAGCGGGTCCATGCCCAGCACCAGCTCGCGCAGCGTCGTGTCGACCAGCCGCGCGATCGCGCCCGGGCAGCGGCCGTGGTGGCCTTCGCCCCAGCCGACGTGGCCCTCGTCGGTCTCGACCCGGACCAGCACGGCGTCGCGCTTGACGCTGCGGCCGATGCCCAGCCGCACCGATTTGTCGGCCGGCACCGGAAACGAAATGGGAACTGCGCGCAGGTCTGCGATCTTCATGCTGAAGCCTTGTCGAAAATGTCGGGATTGACCAGGTGGCGCGGCCTTTCGCCGCGCAGGATGGCGGCCATCTGCTCGGCCGCGCCCAGGCTCATGTTGCGCATGCTGGTGGCGGTGATGCCGGCCACGTGCGGCGTGAGCAGCAGGTTCGGGCAGTCGAACAGCGCGCTGTCGGCCGGCAGCGGCTGGACCGCGTGCACGTCCAGCGCCGCGCCGCCCAGGCGGCCGGCATGCAGCGCCTGCGCCAGCGCCTGGACGTCGACGATCGGACCGCGCGCGACGTTGATCAGCACTGCGTGCGGCGGCATGCGCGCCAGCGCCTGGGCGTCGATGAGACCGCGGGTCTGCTCGGTCAGCGGGCAGCACAGCACCACCACGTCGGCGGCCGCCAGCAGCGCCGGCAGCTCGGCGTGCTGCACGCCGTCGGGCAGCGACTCCGGGCGCGGCGTCGCGCCGATCACCTGCATGCCCAGCGCGGCGGCCTTGCGCGCCAGCTGGCTGCCGATCGCACCCAGGCCGACGATGCCGCATACCGCGCCGTCGATTTCCTGCGCCGGGTCTGCCAGGGCCCGGGCCTGCGCCCAGCCCTCGCCGCGCAACAGCGTGTCCATGCGCGCCAGCGGCCGGCGCAGCGCCATCATCGCGGCCAGCGCGTACTCGACCACCGCCGAGGTGTTCGAGCCCGGCACGTTGGCCACCGGTATGCGCCGGGCGCTCGCCGCGGTCACCGGGATCATGTCCAGGCCGACGCCGTGGCGCACCACGCCGCGCAGCCGCGGCGCGTCGTCGAAGATGTCGGCGGGCAGTTGCGCGCGCACGATCAGGCCGTCGGCGTCGCGCACCAGCCGCTTGAGCGTGTCGGGCTGGGTGTCGGGCGCCAGCACCAGTTCGGCCAGCGGTTCCAGCAGCGCGCGGGCGTCGGCGTGGATGGGGTTGGTCAGCAAGATCTTGAGGGCTTCGCTCATCGCGGGTTTCCTGTATACGGGGCGCTAGCGCGGCGTGGCCGCGCCGGCCGTGACCGGATTGCTCAGTGTGCCCAGGCCCTGCAGGCCCAGCGTCACGGTCTGGCCCGGCGCCAGCCAGCACGGCGGCTGATGCGCGCCGGCCACGCCGGCGGGGGTGCCGGTGGCGATCACGTCGCCGGGGTCGAGCGGCATGCGTGCCGAGATGAATTCGATCAGCGCGGCGACGTCGAACAACATCTGCGCGGTGCTCGACTGCTGCCGCCGTTGGCCGTCCACCTCCAGCCAGATCGGCAGGTCCATCGGATCGCCCAGTTCATCGGGCGTGACCAGCCACGGCCCCAGCGGACCGGAGGTCGGCTGGTTCTTGCCGCGCACGAAACCGCCATCGGCCTTGACCATCGCGGTGACGCTGACGTCGTTGAACGCGGCATAGGCACACACATGCGCCAGCGCGTCGGCGCGCGACACCTTCAGCGCTGGCCGGCCGATCACGGCGGCCAGTTCGGCTTCGTAGGTGACGTGGGTCAGTTCGGGCGGCAGCACGATGGGCTCGCCGGGGCCGACCACGGTGCGGCCGGACTTGACGAACACCACCGGCTCGGCCGGGTGGGCCATCTGCCGTTCGGCCAGCGCATCGACGTAATTGAAGGCGGCGCCGACGATCTTGCCGGGGCGCGGCAAGGGCGCGGCCAGCCGCAGCGACGCCAGCGGCCGCAGCGCGGCGGGCGGCGCGGTGTCGGCCTGCAGCAGCCGGCCGACCTCGGCCAGGCCATGCTCGACCCAGTCGATCATCTGCGTGCCCAGGCCGCCCAGCCGCGCCTGGCAGTCCGGATGGCTGCCGTCGAGCACCTGCGGTGGCGTGCCGTCGCCGTGCTCGCGCAGCAGGCCGGCGACGACCTGGCCGCGCTCGTCGTGGAACGAAACGAAGCGCATCTCAGGCCACCCGGTAGCGCTCGAGCACGTCGCGCTTGATCTCGATGCCCAGGCCGGCGCCGGTCGGGATGCTGACCACGCCCTGGCGCTGCACGATCGGTTCGACCGACAGCAGGTCGCGGAACGGGTTCTCGCACTGTTCGAACTCGAGCATCGGCGGCATCGGCCGGAAGCTGGGCGGCTGGTCCGGCAGCGCCGCGATGAAGTGCAGCGTGGCGGCCAGCCCGATCACCGAGCCCCACGCATGCGGCACGCACTCGACACCGTGCGCGGTCGCCAGCGCGGCGATCTTGCGGCACTCGCTGATGCCGCCGGCGGCGCAGACGTCGGGCTGGATGATGTCCATCGCCTTGCGCGACACCAGGTCACGGAAGCCCCAGCGCGTGAACTCGTTCTCGCCGCCGGCCACCGCCATGTCGAGCGCGCGCGTGACTTCGATGTAGCCATCGACGTCCTCGGGAGAGATCGGCTCTTCGAACCACTCGACGTCGAGCTGCTCGAGTTCTCGGCCCAGCCGGATCGCGGCCGGCACGGTGTAGCAGTGATTGGCGTCGACCATCAGCCGCACCTCGTCGCCGATCGCGCGCCGCACCGCGGCGACCCGCTCGATGTCCAGCTTGGGCGAGCCCAGGCCGATCTTCATCTTGATCGCCTTGAACCCTTCGCCGGCATAGCCCTGGGCTTCCTCGACGGCTTCTTCGATCAGGCGGTCCATGTCGATGAAGTACAGACCGGTGGCGTAGGCGGTGACCTCGCTGCGGTAGGCGCCGCCGATCAGCTTGTGCACCGGCTTGCCGCAGGTCTTGCCGATGATGTCCCACAGCGCGATATCGATGCCGCTGAGCGCCGCGATCGACATGCCCTTGTTGCCGTAGTCCTTGATGCGGTTGTACAGGTCTTCCCAGATCACCTCGACGTCGAAGGCGTCGCGGCCGATGATGCGCGGTCCGTACTGGCTGTCGATGAAGGCGCGCGCCACCTGCGCCGGGCCGTAGCATTCGCCCCAGCCGACGATGCCGTCCTGCGTTTCGATCTCGACGATGCACGAGCCGCGGGTCTTGTACAGCCAGCCGCGCGATGACGTGAAGGGGCGCTCGACCGGCGCGCTGACGACATGGCAGGTCACTTTTTTGATGATGCTCACGGATGCCTCGCTGTGATTATTTCTTGGCTTGCGTAAATACCTTGCTGCCGACCTCGTTCAAGGTCTTCTGCACGGCCTGGATTTCCTTGGCCAGCGCCTCGCCCTTGAGGTCGTCGACGATGAAACCGTTCTTGAGCGCGAAGTCCTTGAACTTGTCGCTCTGGATCGCCTTGCCGAAGGCGTCGACCAGCCGTTGGCGCACCGGCTCGGGCAGGTCGGCGGGACCCACCACATAGGCCATCTGCACCAGCGGACCGTAGGGGAAGGCGTCATGGCCTTTTTCCTCGAAGGTCGGCACATCGGGCAGCACTTCGAGGCGCTGCTTGTCGAACACCGCGATCGGCACCACGTAGCCTGCATCGATCTGGCCGCGGCTCTCGGAGGGCTTGAGCACCGCCGCGTCGATCTGCTTGCCGGACAGATCGGCGATCACCTTGGCGCCGCCGGGATAGGGCACGTTGACGTAGCCGACGCCGGCCGCGCGCGCGGTCATCTCGGCGAAGATGTGATTGAGGTTGTTGTTGCCCGGCGTGCCGATCGAGACCTTGCCGGGGTTCTTCTTCATGTGCGCCAGGAAGCCCTCGAGATCGCTGGCCGGGCCGCCCTTGGGCACCAGCAGCATCAGCGGGTCGATCGACACGCGGGCGATCGGCGTGAACTGTTCGTTGCGCAGCTGCGTGAGGTTCTGCGAGATCTGCGCCAGCGTCGAGCTGGTGCCCATGCCCAGCACATAACCATCGGGCGCCGAGTTGGCGACGCGGGCCAGGCCGATGGCGCCGGTCGCGCCGGGCGCGTTCTCGACCACCATGTTGATGCCATCCTCGGCGAGGATCTGCTGCAGCGCGCGGGCGGCGATGTCGTTCGAGCCGCCGGCGTTCCACGGCACGATGAAGCGGATGTCGCGCGACGGGAACTTGTCGGCGGCGCTGGCGGCCAAGGGCAGCGCCACGCAGGCTGCAAGAACTGCCTTTCTGATCAAGGACATGGTTTGTCTCCATGGGTGGCCTCGTAGGCGGGCCGGGTTTGTTGTGGGTCCATTATATTGATCGTTATAACAAACAACAATAGAAAATCGTGGTCAAATCGCAGCAGCAGACGGGCCGTCCGAGCCCAGGAGAAAATTCGTGGAAGCCAGCCGGCTCAAGCCGATCGATCGCCAGACCTTGTGGGACAGGGCCTATGCCGAGTTGCGCAATGCCCTGCTGGCCGGGCGTTTCGAGCCCGGCGAGCGCATCCTGCTGCGCGAGATCGCCGCCGAGCTGGGCATCAGCCTGACGCCGGTGCGCGATGCCGTGAACCACCTGATCGCCGAACGGGTGCTCGAACGGGGCAGCGGCGGGCAGGGCGGGGGCGCCACCGTGCCGTTCCTGGACGCCGAGCAGTTCCGCCAGTTGACGATCATCCGCGCCGACATCGAGGCGCGCGCCACGCTGGAGGCGGCCGATCGCATCGGCGACGACGACATTGCGCGGCTGCGCGATTGCCTGGCGGCGATGCGCAACGCGGTGGACCACGAACGCCAGCGTTACCTGGACCTGCACCGGCAGTTCCACTTCGGCATCTACGCGCTGGCGGACATGCCGGTCATCCACGACGTCATAGAAAATCTGTGGCTGCGCTGCGGCCCGGTGCTGACGGCGGTGCTGCCCGAATACGTGCCGTATCTGAAGCGCGCCGACCACCACGAGGCGGCGTTGCAGGCCCTGAGCGAGCGCAATGGCGAGGCCGCCGCGGCGGCGATCCGGCGCGACATCGCCGAGGCCGGCACTTACATCCACCTGCTGCTCAAGCAGCAGGCGGCGGCGACCCCCCGCTAGCCCCC
>JAEZBO010000245.1 GCA_023427085.1 Pseudomonadota bacterium | reverse complement strand
TGGACGAGCGCGTCGCCCTCGGTGTTGACGATGGAGAGGATCGACTCGATGTCGTCGATCTCCTCGCGACCGATCAGGTTCTCGTAGCCGGCCATGGTGGTGCTCCTTCAACGCTGGGAGGTGGTGTGTGGACGATCTGGGTGGCGGCGCCCCCGCCGGCGGCCGAGGCGAGCCCGGGCAGCAGGTAGGTGCGGACGACGCGGCGAACGTCGTCGACCCGTGTCAGGTCGATCGACTCGCTGGGGTTGAGGGTGTAGGAGATGACGAGACGGGCCGCCCACTCGACGACCTCGGCAGCGGTGTCCGCCGGGAGGAAACGTGCGAGCGGCGGCGACACGAAGGCGGCGGCCGCGGCGAGGAGGGGGCCCTGGCGGTCGAACGCCAGGAAGGGCAGGAGCACCTCCGGCTCCCGCTCGAGGATCATCGTCAGCGCGGGGTGCTCGGCGAGGAACCGGGAGGCGAGGTGCATCGCGTCGACGAGGAGCTCCTCGGCGGACGCTGCCGAGTCGAGGCGGTGGGACAGCTCGAGGAGCAGGCGGCCGACCTCACGCCGACCGCACGCCTCGAGGAGGGCGTTCTTCCCGCCCGGGAACAGCCGGTAGACGGTGGCACGGGAGAGGCCGGCTTCACGGGCGACGTCGTCGAGCGTGGTCTTGCCGAGGCCCCAACGGGCGAGGCACGCGCTCGTGGCGTCCAGGACCCGGACCGTCGACGAGTCGACCGGCGGCGACGCGAGCGCGACGGCGCCGCCGTGCTGCCCCTCGGCAGCTGCACCCCCGACGGCGTCCCCTACGACCATCAGGTGAGACAATACAACCAGATCCGTCTCATTGATACGGACGATGCGGGTGACTCCGGTCACGCGCCCCGCCTCCCTCCGCCGCGATCCGTTCTGTTCCAGGGAGAGCATCACCGGCGATGCGCTCCCTGGAACGGAACGCTCAGGGCTGGAGGATCCCCGCGAGGAACTGGGTCCGGACCAGGCGACGGACCTCCTCCACGTCGGCGATGTCCCATCGACCCGGCGATCCGATGTACGCCAGCAGCATCCGCGTGAGGTAGTCGGCGGCCTCGTCGAGGTCGACGCCCGGTGCCAGCTGCTCGGGGCGGAGGAGCTGGCGGAGGTACACCCGCAGCAGCTCGTTGACGATGGGCTCGGAGGTGAGCAGCTCCGCCAGGATCTCCTGGGGCTCGGCGGCCAGGAGGCGCTGGAGCAGCTCGTACTCGGCGAGGCGCTGGTTCGCCGCCATGAGGCCGACGACGAGGCGGCTCTCGAGGTCCGGCTCCCCCGCGACCTCGCTGGCGAGGTCACGCCAGAACCGGCCCACCTCCCGGGTCACCGTCTCCCTGATCAGCTGGGCGCGGCCACCGGCGAAGTGTCGGTAGATCGTGGCCCTCCCCACGCCGGCCTCCGCGGCGACGTCTTCGAGCGCGAACCCACCCAGGCCGACCCGTTCCACGCACGACACGACGGCGTCCATGATCCGCTCGGGCACCAGGTCAGCGGTGGTCACCGACCCATTCTGACGTCCGGCCCGCCCCGAGCGCGCCGTTGCCGACAGCAGACGGGGCCGTTAGCTTCGCGGCGCAGGTGGAGAGGGGGACGCTGTGACGCTCGACGACAAGGCCTCGGTGCCCGAGGTGTACGACCACAACGTCATCACGTTCGAGTCGTTCTACGAGGAGATCGATCCGGCGGAGATCGTGGAGCAGGCTCGTCGCGTCGACGCCCACCTCGAGGAGCTCCGCGCCTTCTACCAGGCCGAGCGGCTGTTCTGGGACGAGGAGCTCCGGCGCCGGGTCCAGGGGAAGCGGGTGCTCGAGATCGGTGGTGGCGACGGGCGCAACGCCATCTTCCTGCTGATGCTGGGCGCCGACCACGTCACGCTGCAGGAGATCACCCCGTCCACCGCTCGGATCGCCACCGAGTGCGCGCGGCAGCTCGACATCTCGGACCGGCTGGACGTGCGCATCGGCAACCCACTCGAGATCGACTTCGGGCCGGCGCACGACGTGGTGCTCGGCCACCTCGTGTTCCACCACATCCCCACGCCCATCGAGGACGAGTTCGCCGAGATGATGTCGGCGAACACGGCCGACGACGGGTGGCTCCGCATCGTGGACCCCGCGGTGAACTGGGAGGCGCTGGACCGGTTGCGATGGCTGCTCCCGGCGCCCGGACGACCGTCGCGGCTGTCGAAGAACTGGGACGCCTGGAAGGCCAAGGACGAACACCCCGACCGCGACAACTCGACCGAGCACGTGATGGCGGTGTTCCGCCGCGTGTTCCGGAACGTCGAGGGCGAGACCACCGCAGGGTTGTCGCGGCTCCACCGCTGGGTGGATTCGGAGCGCTTCCACGACCCTGCGCTGCGGGCCCTGAACCGGCTCGACTCGAAGCTCCCGCACTGGCTCCAGCACCGGATCGCGGCGAACCACTCGATCACGGCGACGGAGCCGATCCGACGACCGACGTGATGCCGGCCGTCGGGTCGTCGGGGTCCGGGCCGCCCTCGGGTGGACCGGCGCCTACCTCGTCGTCCCCCGGCAGCCGCTGACGGGCCACCTTCCGGATGACCAGCGGGTAGCCGACGATCGCGATCGTCGTGAAGATCGCCCACTGGAGCGCGTAGCCGAGATGGGGTCCCTCGTCGAGGTCCGGCAGGGGCACGGCGCTGAGGAGCGCGGCGCCGGACGGCGGCTCCTGCGACTCGAGCTGCAACCAGAACGGCGCGAGCTTGCCGTACTGCTGCGCGACCCGTGCGACGTCGACCCGCGCCAGCTCGGTCAGCGTGCCCTTCGGGTCGTCGGTGGCGCCGAACGAGCCTCGCGTCTGGGTCGACTGCACCCAGCCGGTCACCGTGACCGCGCCGGCCGGCGGCTCCGCCCCGTCGAACGGCGGCTTCACGTCGTCCACCGCCAAGGGGATGAAGCCGCGCACCACGAGCACCGGAACCGGCTCGCCCCCCGATCCGACCAGCGGCGTGGCCACCCATCGACCCGGCGCGCCGTCGAGCGTGCGGTTGTGGATCGCCACCTCGGCGGACGTGTCGTAGGTGCCGGTGACGGTGACCCGCCGGTAGCGCAGCTCGTCGATCGACGAGTGGTCGAGCTCGTCGAGGAGCTCACCGAGGCTCACGGGCGCGACGGACACGTTCTGCTCCACGAGCGCGTTGCGGTCCTGCTTCTCGTCGAGGCGCCGGAGCTGCCAGGCGCACAGGTTGGCCATCGTCACGATGAGGGCGATGACGGCGAGGTGGGAGACGATCCACCAGGGGCGCCAGAGGAACCGGTACATCACCCGGCACCGTACTGCCGCGACCTCCCCGCCCCCGAGTCGGCCCCGCCGGGCCGGGGGGGTGGGGGGGGGGGGGGGGGGGGGGGGGGGGGGGGGGGGGGGGGGGGGGGGGGGGGGGGGGGGGGGGGGGGGGGGGGGGGGGGGGGGGGGGGGGGGG
>JAEZBO010000229.1 GCA_023427085.1 Pseudomonadota bacterium | reverse complement strand
CCCCCCCCCCCCCCCCCCCCCCCCCCCCCCCCCCCCCCCCCCCCCCCCCCCCCCCCCCCCCCCCCCCCCCCCCCCCCCCCCCTCGACGCTGGCGCGGAACCCCCATCCCAACCCTTCCCCACCGGGGAAGGGCTTTCGTCCGGCCACCCCAGCGTGGCGAAAGGCCACAGGGCGGAGGAGAACCAGGTGTCGAGGACGTCCTCGTCGCGCTCGAGCTTGACCATCAGGCCGTGGTGGGTCTCGGCGAGGCCGAGCGCCTCGTCCTCGCTCTCGGCAACGAACACGTTGCCGTCCGCGTCGTACCACGCCGGGATCCGGTGCCCCCACCACAGCTGGCGGCTGACGCACCATGGCTGGATGTTCTCCATCCAGTTGAAGAAGGTCTTCTCCATCGCCCTGGGGACGATCTCGATGCGGCCGTCGCGCACGGCCTGCATCGGCGCCTGGGCGAGCTTTTCGGCGTCGACGTACCACTGGTCGGTCAGCCACGGCTCGATGACCACGCCGCCGCGGTCGCCGAACGGGGTCGGGACCGTGCGCGGTTCGGCGTCGTGCTCGTTGCCGTCCTTGTCGACGTGGGGGACGAGGAAGCCCTGTTCCTTCATTCGCTCGACGACGAGCTGTCGCGCGTCGAAGCGGTCGAGGCCGAGGAATTCGTCGGGAATCAGGCCGTCCTGGGTCTGCACGACCCTGGCCTCGGCGTCGAACATGTTGAGCATCTCGGCGGGCCTGATGCCCGCGCGCTTGCCGACCTCGAAGTCGTTGAAGTCATGCCCCGGGGTGATCTTGACCGCGCCGCTGCCGAGCTCGGGATCGGCGTGCTCATCGGCGATGACCTTGAAGCGGCGGCCGGTGATCGGCTGCAGGATGTCCTTGCCGATCACGCTCGCGTAGCGCGGGTCGTCGGCCGAGACCGCCACCGCCATGTCGGCGAGCATCGTCTCGGGGCGGGTGGTGGCGACGACGATGTGGTCGGCGCCGCTGGGCAGCGTGACGCCGTCGGCCAGCGGGTAGCGGAAGTGCCAGAAGCCGCTCTTGACGTCGTGGGTCTCGACCTCGAGGTCGCTGATCGCGGTCCTGAGCTTGGGGTCCCAGTTGACCAGCCGCTTGTCGCGGTAGATCAGCCCCTGATTGTAGAGCTCGACGAACACCTTGACCACCGCGCGGGTGAAGTGCGGGTCCATGGTGAACTGCTCTCTCGACCAGTCCATCGAGCAGCCGAGCCGGCGCAGCTGCTGGGTGATCTGGCCGCCGCTTTCGGCCTTCCATTCCCAGACCTTGGCGACGAAGTCCTCGCGGCTGTAGTTGGTGCGCTTGTCCTGGCGCTTCTCGAGCTCGCGCTCGACGACCATCTGCGTGGCGATGCCGGCGTGGTCGGTGCCGACCACCCACAGCGCGTCCTTGCCGCGCAGGCGCTCGTAGCGGACGACGACGTCCTGCAGCGTGTTGTCGAGCGCATGGCCGATGTGCAGCGACCCGGTGACGTTGGGCGGCGGGTTGACCAGCGTGAACGGCTGCGCGTCGGGCCGCTCGGGGCGGAACAGGCCGCGGGTTTCCCAGTGGGCATACCACTTCGCCTCGATGGCCGCGGGATCGAAAGTCTTGGCGAGTTCGGTCGACATGTCGCGCGCGCCTTTGCCAGTGTCGCTGGCGCAGGGCAACGGCGGGGTTTGGGGGCGGAGTTCTTTCCCGTCGGCGTTGCGCGGGTCACCCCCATCCAACTCCGACTAAGCCCCTTCGGGGCCAAGTCTCCGTATCCTTCCCCCATCGAGGGGGAAGAGGGTGTGTGCAGCGTCGTCCTGAGGCCCTCCCCCTCGATGGGGGAGTTGGGCGGGGGTGATGGCGCGGCGTCTGCGGACTCGTTACGCGGCGAAAGGTTCGAAACGGATCTGGTACCGCTTGGTTGGAAGGCACGCCCGCAATTACGCCGCTCAGGTGAAGAAGCACCCGCCACCAAGAGCGATCGCGCGGGCCCGGCGCTTGCGTCGGGAGATGACCGATGCCGAGCGTGCGATGTGGCGCTTGCTGCGCGAGGCGGCTCCGGCCGCCCGCTGGCGCAGGCAGGTGCCGATACGGCATTTCATCGTTGAGTCCGCGAGCCAGCGGGCACGGCTCGCGGTGGAGGTGGATGGGGGCCAGCATTCCGGAGCCGTGGGGGCGGACGCGGCACGCACCGTGGTCATCGAGGGGGAAGGTTATCGGGTGTTGCGGTTCTGGAACAACGAGGTGCTCGGCAATCCGGACGGGTGTGCACAGGTGCTGCTGGGGGCGCTCTCACCCCCATCCAACTCCGACTAAGCCCCTTCGGGGCTAAGTCTCCGTATCCTTCCCCCATCGAGGGGGAAGGGGGGTGTGCAGCTCGGCCTGGCGCCTCTTCTCCCTCGATGGGGGAAGGATAGCGCAGCTTACCGCCGTCAGGCGGTTAGCGAAGCTTGGATGGGGGTGAAGGCGCCCCGACCGCCCGCCGAAGGAAACCTTGCCGCAACAGCGATTTCCCCTCATAGCGCATGCCCATGCGCGAATGGGCCGATTTCACGGTGCAGGAGGCGGGCGGCCGGACCACGATCGTGCTGCAGGGGCCGCTGCTGGTATCCTCGATCGGCCTGCTCGACCGGCGGCTGCGCGAGTTCGACGAGCCGGTGCAGTTCATCGACCTGTCGGGAGCGGGGGCGATCGACACCGTCGGGGCGTGGACCGTGTGGCGCTTCGCCGAGGCCAACCGGGCGCGCATCACCGGCGCCAGCGAACAGGCGGCGAAGCTGCTCAAGACGGTCGAGGACAGCGCGAGTAGCGCCGACATCGAGCCGCCGCACCTGCCGCTGCACACCCGCGCGCTCGAGTTCACCGGCGCCTGGACGGTCGAGTTCGGCCACGGCGTCGTGCGGATGATCGCCTTTCTCGGGGCCATCCTCGTCGCCACCGGCTCCGTGATCCGCCACCCGAAGCGCTTCCGGATGAAGTCGCTGGTGCGGCAGATGGAGCTGGTCGGGGTCACCGCGCTGCCGATCATCGGGCTGATGAGCTTCCTGATCGGCATCGTCATCGCCCAGCAGGGCGCGGCCCAGCTGCGGCAGTTCGGGGCCGAGATCTACACGATCAACCTGACCGGGCGGCTGGCACTGCGCGAGCTCGGCGTGCTGATGACCGCGATCATGGTC
>JAEZBO010000111.1 GCA_023427085.1 Pseudomonadota bacterium | reverse complement strand
GGCGCCGACAGCGCCAGCGCGGCGGGCCGCGACCGCGCGTGGCGCAGCAGCAGGCCCGGCACGCTCAGGTCCTGCAAGGACGCGTAGAGATCGATCTGGCTGAGCATCGGGGTGCGGGGTTGGTCTCGTCGGTCGGCCGGCGTCATGGCTGATCAGGCCTGCAGCTTGATGCCGGCGTCCTTGACGACCTTGCCCCACAGCTGCGCCTGCTCGCGCACGAAACGCTCGAAGTCCTGCGCGCTGCTGCCGGCCGCCTCGACCGACATCGACGCCAGCGTCTGTTTGACCTTGGCATCGGCCAGGGCCTGGTTCAAGGCGCTGTTCAAACGCTCGATCACCGGCGCTGGCGTGCTGCGCGGCGCGATCATGCCCTGCCACGAGAACGCGACGAAGTCGGCGACGCCGGCCTCGGCGAAGGTCGGCACGTCAGGCAAGGTCTGCAGCCGCGCGCCGTGCGAGACCGCGATGGCACGCGCGCGCCCGGACGTGATGAAGGGCATGCTCGAGGCGGTGTCGATCAACGAGAACTTGATCTGCCCGGCGATCAGGTCCTGCATGACCGGCGCCGCGCCGCGATAGCTGACGTGCAGGAACTGGGTGCCGGTCTGCTGTTGCAGCATCTCCATGGCGACGTGGTTGGGGCCGCCCATGCCCGGCGAACCGTAGGAGATCGCGCCGGGTTCCTTGCGGGCCGCCTCGAGCAGATCCTGCAGGGTCTTGATGGGCGAATCCGGATGCACCACCAGCACGTAAGGAAAGCGGGCGATGCCGCCGACGAAGCTGAAATCTTGCAGCGGGTCGTAGGCCAGTGACGGGAACAGGTGTTGATTGAGCGCCAGCGTGGCGTTGTCGGCGCTGCCGACCACGTAGCCGTCGGGCTTGGCGCGTGCCACCTGCGAGGCGCCGATGGCGGTGTTGGCACCCGGCTTGTTTTCGATCACCACGGTCTGGCCGAGCTGCCTGGCCATGGCCTCGGCCAGCGCACGCGCCACCACGTCGGTGCCACCGCCGGCGGCATAAGGCACCACCCAGGACAGCGTGCGTTGCGGATACTGCGCGGCCCACACGGTGGCGGGCAGCGCGCTGGCCAACAAACTGGAAAGCAGGAAGTCTCGGCGTTGCATGGTGTTGTCTCCTTTGTTTTTGTCGGGGTACCGCCGGGTTCTTGTTATGTGCAGTACGCGGGCCTGACGCCGCCGAACGGGCTCCACGAGCCCGCCACCAGCCAGCCGGCATCGACCGGCAGGTTCACGCCGGTGATCACGCTGGCTTCGTCCGACAGCAGAAACACGATGGCCCGCGCGATCGCATCGGGCTGGATCAGCACGCCCAGTGCGCTGTTGCTCTTGAGCTTCTCGGGGTCGCGCAGGCCGCGGTCGATCTGGTCCTGCAGCGCCGCGGTGACCGTATAGCCGGGCGACACGGCGTTGACGCGCACGCCGGAGCGGCCCCATTCGCCGGCCAGGCATTCGGTCAGGCTGATGACGGCGGCCTTGGCCGGCGAGTAGGCATACAGCGGCATCGGCCGCATGCCGGCGACCGAGGCGATGTTGACGATGGCGCCGTAGCCGGCCTGCGCCATCGCGGTGCCGAACACCGAACAGAAGTGATAGGTGCCGTCCAGGTCGATCGCCAGCACCTTGCGGTAGTCCGGCGCCGGCAACTGATGCGGCGGCAAGGGGTCTTGCACGATGCCGGCGCAATTGACCAGCCAGTCGACCTGCACCTCTTGCTGCTGCAATTGGGTGGCCAATGCCTGCACGGCTTCGAGCGAGGCGGCATCGACCGCGTAGGCATTGGCCGGATTGCCGGCCGCGGCGGCGGCGCGGCCGTGATCCAGATCGGCCACCAGCACTCGCGCGCCACGCGCCTGCAACAGTTGGACGCAGGCCAGGCCGATGCCGCTGGCGCCGCCGGTGATGAGAGCCGTGCGGCCCTGGTAGGGACGGTCGGCGGTAGCGTGAGTCTCGGTCATATCGAATGTCTGGTGTGGGCGCGGCCGGCGTCGAGCTCGAGCGTCGCGCGGGTGGTTCTCAGGGCAATGGCGAGAAGCGGGTCGGACGCAGCAGCCGGGATTCCATCTTGACGATCCACGGCAGCACCTTGTCGGCGTAGGCCTGCCAGGCTGGATCGGCCCACAGGTTTTGCCGGCGCGCCAGCCGGTCCTCGAAACTGTCGTAGCGCCAGATGTGCACGGCGCTGTTGAGCGTGCCGGTCTCGGCGGTGAAATACGCCACCAGGTGGCCGAGATGGCCGCGCATCAGGTCCAGGCCCTCGGCCTCGAACAAGGCCAGGAAGCGCTGGAATTGCGCCGGCTCGAACTGATAGCAGCGTTCTTCGTAGATCATCGCGGCGCCCCCTGCGTGTCGAGCGTGGCCGGCGTGCCGGCCGCCTGGTCCTGCGCCTTGTCCTGCACCTGTCCCTGCGCCTGTTCTTGCGCCCGGGCCAGCAGGCCGGGCCAGCACTGCTTCATGACCTGTCCGGCTTCGTAGACGTGTTCGCGCATCAGCATCTCGGCGCGGGTGCCCTGGCCGTTCAGCACGGCGGCCAGGATGCGCACGTGCGCGTCGTGCGAGCGCCGCACCACCTCGACCGACGACCACATGACGGTGTGATCCGAGGCCAGCGGGATCTCGTTGGCGCGCCGCACGAAGTCGCCCAACTGCTGGTTGTGTGAGGCCTGCAGCAGCAGGCCGTGGAAGTCGACGTTCAGGCGCTGATAGATGCCGTGATCGTCGTCCTGCAGCGTCGTGCCGGCGACGATGCGTTCGCCGGCTTCGATGCATTGCCGCAGCAGCGACGCGGCGCCGTCGCCGACACCGCGCTCGGCTGCCAGCCGGCAGGCCATGCCTTCGAGCGTGCCGCGGATCTCGTAGGCTTCGAGCACTTCCTCGATCGAGAACTCGCGCACCCAGTAGCCGCGATTGCTGGCGTAGCGCACCAGCCCCTGTTCGGTCAGCGCCTTGAGCGCGGCGATCACCGGCGTGCGCGAGGTCTTCATGTCTTCGGCCAGGCCCAGTTCGGTCAGGCGGCTGCCGGGCAGGTAGCGGCCCGACAGGATGGCGCCGCGCAAGCGGCCGATGACGGTCTGGGCGAGGGTGAAAGAAGACGTGCTGTTCATGCTTGATTGAATTCAATGGATGTCGTTTATTTATGATCCATCGCCGAATCCACGAAAAACATCGGGGATTACCCGTTGTTTTGGCCGTGTCGGTTTTCTGATTGAATTCAATCAGCCAATAAGCAGTCTAACGGAGCCACCATGAGCGAGACCGATTCCTTACCCGATACCCTGTCCTTGCAGATCGACGCGACGGGCGTGGCGCAACTGACGCTGCGCCGCCCGGCGGCCGGCAATGCGCTCGACCTGGCGCTGGCCGCTGGCCTGGTGCAGGCGGCGCGGCGCTGCGCCGACGATCCGGCGGTGCGCTGCGTGCTGCTGGCTGCGCAGGGCCGGTTCTTCTGCGCCGGCGGTGACGTGGCCTTCATGGCTGCCAGCGCGCGCGAGCAGAGCGACGGCATGCAGGCGCTGGTCAGCGCGGTGCATCAGGCCGTCGAGATCTTCGCGACCATGGCCAAGCCGATGGTGTGCGCGGTGCAGGGCACCGCGGCCGGCGGCGGGCTGGGCCTGGCGCTGGCGGGCGACCTGGTGCTGGCGGCGGAGTCGGCGCAGTTCGTCGCCGGCTATCCAAATGTCGGCTTGAGCCCGGACGCCGGTATCAGCTGGCTGTTGCCGCGGCTGATCGGCCTGCGCCGGGCGCAGGCCTTGCTGCTCGGTCAGACGCGCTACGGCGCGGCGCAAGCCGAAGCGATCGGCCTGATCACGCAGTGCGTGCCGGATGCCGAGCTGGCGGCGGCAGCGCTGGCCGCTGCGCGCCAGCTGGCGGCCGGACCGACCCAGGCGCTGGGCGAGACCCGCGCCTTGCTGCGGGCCGCCTATCAGCGCGAGCTGCCCGCGCATCTGGACGATGAACGCCTGCGCATCGTCGCGGCGGCGTCGCGCAGCGACGGGCGCGAGGGCATGGCGGCATTTCTCGACAAGCGGCCAGCGGCATTCGGCCGCGGCGGCTGAGGAAGCGCCGGGCATTTTTCGTCACTATCAATGAAAACAAAATCGTAAACATAAATGTTGACGATCGGCCGGCAGGCTGCGTATATTGGTTCTCGGAGACAGCAGTTCCGCTCGTCGGTCTGCAAAAGAAAACCATGCAAAACAAGCCTTTATCCGAAGCGTCCGCCGCGGCAGGCCCATTGGCCGGCTACCGTGTGATCGAACTCGGCTCTACCGTCGCCGGTCCGTTCTGTGCCCGCCTGATGGCCGATTTTGGTGCCGAAGTCATCAAGGTCGAACAGCTCGAAGGCGACGCGGTGCGCTCGATGGGAAACCAGAAAGACGGCCGCTCGCTGTACGGCGCGTCGATCCTGCGCAACAAGCACAACGTCTCGATCGACCTGCGTCAGCAGCAAGGCCGCGACATCGTCGCGCGCTTGATCCGCTCGGCCGACATCGTCATCGAAAATTTCCGTCCCGGCACGCTTGAAAAGTGGGGCATGGGCTACGACGAACTGGTCAAGACCAACCCCGGCCTGGTGCTGGTGCGCATCAGTGGCTATGGCCAGGACGGCCCCTACAGCCGCCGCCCCGGTTACGGCGTGGTCTGCGAAGCCATCAGCGGCATCCGCGAAGTCACCGGCGATCCCGACCGGCCGCCGGCGCGGGTGGCGGTGTCGATGACCGACTACATCACCGGCCTGTACGCGGCCTTCGGCGCGGTGATGGCGGTGCTCGATCGCCAGCGCAGCGGCCGCGGCCAGGTGATCGACGCGGCACTGTACGAGTCGGCCTTCAGCTTCATGGAGCCGCACATTCCGGCGTTCCAGCAACTGGGGCTGGTGGCGACGCGCTGCGGTTCGCGCCTGCCCGGCCACACGCCCAACACGCTGTATACGACTGCCGATCAGCGCTACATCCACATCACCGCCGGCTCACAGAGCATCTTCAAGCGGCTGGCCGAGGCGATGGGCCGGCCCGACCTGCTCGACGATCCGCGTTACGCCACGCCGACCGCGCGAGCCGCGCACGACGACGAGACCGACGCGCTGGTGCAGGACTGGACCGGATCGAAGACGCTCGCCGAGATCGAACAGCTGCTGGACGCCGCCAACGTGCCGGCCTCGCGCATCTTCGACATGCGCGACATCTTCGACGACCCGCACTACGCCGCGCGCGACATGATCGTGACCGCGCAGGACGCGCAACTGGGCCCGGTGGCGATGGCCAACGTGGTGCCGCGGCTGTCCGGCAATCCGGGCGGCGTGCGCTGGGCCGGCCGCGATACCGGCGCCGATACCCGCAGCGTGCTGGCCGCGGCGCTGGACATGGACGAGGCCGAGATCGCGGCGCTGAGCGCCGCGGGCATCGTTTATCAGGCCGACGATGCGCACGGCGGCGGTGCGCGTCATCGCGGCGATCAAGGCATCACACCGACGCCGGCCAGCCGGCCCGACTGAATCAGCGCAGCAAGCGTCCCGCCGGGACGCCCCCAGGGGAAGTAGCGCCACAGCAAGCCGACACGCTGCCAGGCAGTGACCAGCGGGGCCAGTCAGAAGCCCGCCCAGATCGGCTGCCGGCGTCGAGTTCGGACCGGATACGACAAGGAGACAGTCCTCATGCAGCAGCAGAAAATCGAAGCCCCGACCACCGGCACGATCTGGAAGATCGAACGCCAGGTCGGCGACAAGGTCCAGGAAGGTGACGTGGTGCTGATCATGGAATCCATGAAGATGGAGATCCCGGTCGAGGCGCCGGCCGCCGGCACGCTGGCGAGCCTGAACGTGGCCGAAGGCGAGGCGGTCGAGGAAGGCGCGCTGCTGGCGCAGGTGGCGCCATGACTGCCGCCACGCTCAAGCAGGACCCGCCTTCGCAGGCCGGCCAGCCGGCGGCGCCGGAGCGGCTGGCCGAGCTCGAGTTCCGCCGCGCCGAGTCGATCAAGATGGGCGGGCCCGATGCCATTGCGCGCCAGCACCAGGCCGGCCGGCTGACGGTGCGCGAACGCATCGCGCGCATTGCCGACAGCGGCAGCTTCCGCGAGGTCGGTTCGCTGGCGGGCGCGGGCAGCTACGACGCCAACAACCAGCTGGTGTCGGTGGTGCCGGCGCCTTATGTCGGCGGGCTGGCGCGGATCGACGGCCGGCCGGTCGCGCTGGGCGGCGAAGACTTCACGGTGCGCGGCGGCACGACCTTCGGCAGCACGCGCCGCAAGGGCGGGCAGGGCGGCTTCGTCGAAGACCTGGCGCATCATTACCGCATCCCGCTGGTCAACCTGATCGACGGCGCCGGCGGCAGCGTGACCTCGCTCAAGCGCCGCGGCCACAGCGTGTTTCCCGGCGTGCACGGCTTCGAGCGTTCGGTCGAGCTGCTCGGCGAAGTGCCGGTGGTCTCGGCGGTGCTGGGCACCGCGGCGGGCGGGCCGGCCGGCCGCGCGATCCTGTCGCATTTCTCGGTGATGGTGCGCGACAGCAGCCAGATCTTCGCGGCCGGCCCGCCGGTGGTCAAACGTTCGCTGGGCCAGACCATCGACAAGAACGAGCTGGGCGGCGCACGTGTCGCGGTCGATCAGGCTGGCACCATCCACAACGCGGCTGACAGCGAGGACGACGCGCTGGCGCAGCTGCGCCGCTTTCTGAGTTTCATGCCCGACAACGTCTGGGAACTGCCGCCGGTGCACGACTGCGCCGATCCGGTCGATCGTTGCGAAGCGGCGCTGGCCAGCATCGTGCCGGACAAACGCACGCAGGCCTACAACATGCACAGGCTGGTGAAGCTGGTGTGCGATACCGACTCGTGCTTCGAGATCCGCCCCGGCTATGGCAAGTCGGTGATCACGATGCTGGCGCGGCTGAACGGCCGGCCGGTCGGCATCGTCGCCAACAATCCGATGGTCTATGGCGGCGCGATGAACGCCGACTCGGCGCGCAAGCAGATTCACTTCATGGACCTGTGCGACACCTTCCATATTCCGCTGGTGTTCTTCGTCGACGTGCCCGGCTTCATGGTGGGCCTGAAGGCCGAGCAGGAAGGCACGCTGCGCGAAGGCATGCGGGTGGTGTCGATGGCCGCCAAGCTGCGCGTGCCGACCATCACGCTGGTGATCCGCAAGTGCTACGGCATGGCCGGCATGGCCACCTGCAACAAGAACGACATCGACCTGAAGCTGGCCTGGCCCTCGGCCGAGTGGGGGTCGCTGCCGGTCGAGGGCGGCGTGGCGGCGGCCTACCGCAAGGACATCATGGCCGCGCCCGATCCGGCCGCGCGCGAGAAGGAGATCGAGGCCGAACTCAAGCCCTATGCGTCGCCGTTCCGGACCGCCGAGGCCTTTGCGGTCGAAGAGATCATCGATCCGCGCGAGACCCGGCCGGTGCTGTGCGAATTCATCGAGCTGGCGCAACGACGGCTGCGCATCGACGTCGGCCCGAAGCCGCGCTACGGCGTGCTGCCGTGAGCCACCGCCGCGTTTGCCCTCCGGTCCTTTAGCCCCAACGCCAGGCGAGTCCCCGACACCATGGAAAAACTGCTGATAGCCAACCGCGGCGAGATCGCCTGCCGGATCATCCAGAGCTGCCGTCGTCTGGGGCTGGCCACGGTCGCGGTGTATTCCGACGCCGACCGTGACGCCCAGCACGTGGCCTGGGCCGACGAGGCAGTCGCGATCGGCCCGGCGCCGGCCCGCGACAGCTACCTGAACCACGAGGCCGTGCTGGCCGCGACACGGCAGAGCGGCGCCACGCTGGTGCACCCGGGTTATGGATTTCTGGCCGAGAATGCCGCGTTCGCCGAGGCGGTGATCGCCGCGGGGCTGAACTGGGTCGGCCCCACGCCGGCCTGCATCCGCGACATGGGCGACAAGGAGCGCGCGCGAGAGATCGCCAGCGCCGCGGGCGTGCCGGTGTTGCCGGGCAGCCGGCGCTTCACGCCCGACGACATGGCGGGGCTGGACGAGGCCGCGCGGCAGGTGTCGTTTCCCTTGCTGGTCAAGGCGGCGGCGGGCGGCGGCGGCATCGGCATGCGCCGCGTCGACGATCCCGCCGAGCTGGCCGCCGTGGTCGCCGCCACGCAGTCGATGGCCGGCAAGGCGTTTGGATCGGCCAGCATCTATCTCGAACGTTACGTGGCCAACGCCCGCCACATCGAGGTGCAGGTGTTCGGCCTGGGCGACGGCAGCGCGGTGCACCTGTACGACCGCGAATGTTCGATCCAGCGGCGTTTCCAGAAGATCATCGAAGAGGCGCCGGCGCCCAATCTTGCGCCGGCGCAGCGCGACGCCATGCGCGCCGCGGCCGTGGCGCTGGCCGGCGCGCAACGTTACGGCGGCGCCGGCACGGTCGAGTTCATCTACGACTGCGACCGCGAGAGTTTCTATTTTCTCGAGATGAATACCCGCATCCAGGTCGAGCATCCGGTCAGCGAGATGATCACCGGCATCGACCTGGTGGCGTGGCAGATCGAGTTTGCACGCGGCTGGCTGCCCGCGATCGCGCAGTCGCAGATCGCCGCCAGCGGCCATGCGATCGAGGCGCGGCTGTATGCCGAGCGGCCCGAAAAAGGTTTCCTGCCGTCGCCGGGACAGATCACGCGGCTGGTCTGGCCGGCCGCCGGCGCGGGCCTGCGCATCGACACCGGGGTGCGCGAGCTCGATCGCATCTCGCCGTATTACGACCCGATGATCGGCAAGCTGGTCGCGCACGCCGCGACCCGCCAGCAGGCCCTGGACAGATTGACCGACGCACTGGCGGCGCTGGTGATGGACGGGCTGGGAAACAATGCCGCTTTTCTGCAGCAGGTGCTGCGCGACGAGGACGTCGTCAACGCCGAACTGACGACCGGCTTCGTGGATCGTTTCATTGCCCGGCGCAAACAGGTGGCAGCCTGACCGCGACGGCCTGACGGACTGCCCGGCCTCGATGCCGGGCGGCCTTATCAACCATTCGCCACGACAAGGTGAAGGAGACAAGCATGCGTAGAAAATTCTGCAAGGCGGGGCTGGCCCTGGGGCTGTGCGTGCTCGCCGGCGCCGCGGTCGCGGCCGACTATCCGAACAAGCCCATCCGCATGTACATCGGCTTCTCGCCCGGCAGCGCCACCGACATCGTCGGCCGCGTGATGGCCGAGGCGCTGGCCAAACGGCTGGGCCAGCCGGTGATCGCCGAGAACAAGGTCGGCGCCGGCGGCTCGATCGCGGCGCAGGACACCGCGCGCGCGGCGGCCGACGGCTATACGCTGCTGACGGTATCGAGCGCGATCGCGGTCAACCCGGCGGTCTACCAGGGCGCCGGCGAGGTGCTGCGCGGCCTGGCGCCGATCGCGATGATCGGCTACCAGCCCACCGTGCTGCTGGCCGGGCAGAAGCTGCCGGTCGATACGCTCAAGGGCTTCGTCGACCATGCCGGCAAGCACCCCGGCCAGGTCAACTTCGGCAGCTCGGGCGTGGGCGGCTCGACCCACCTGGCGATGGAAGAGTTCGCCAACGTCACCAAGACCGAACTGACCCACATCCCCTACAAGGGCAATGGCCAGGCCAGCGCGGCCTTGCTGGGCGGCGAGATCGGCGCCTTGATGGATACCGTGATGCTGGCCGCGCCGCTGGTGCAGTCCGGACGCGTCAAGGGCCTGGCGGTGACCGGTGAAAAGCGCTCGCCGCTGATGCCGGACGTGCCGACCTTCGCCGAGGCCGGCGTGCCGCAATACGACCGCAGTCTGTTCTTCGGCGTGATGGCGCCGGCCGGCATGCCCAAGGAACTGGTCGAACGTCTGAACAAGGAGGTCAACGCGACCTTGAAGGACCCGGCGGTGCGCGAGCGCCTGATCAACACCGGCGCGCTGACGCTGTACGACGGTACGGCGCAGGACTTCCAGGACATCCTCGCCAAGGAAGTGACCTTGTGGAAGCGGGTGGCCGAGTCGGCCAACATCACGGCCAAGTAGGGGGCTGGCGTTTCCAGGCAGCAGGATAGGGCGGGGCCGTTATCGGCCCCGCTGCCATGGGGCGGCTACCGTCGTCGCCTCGGCATCGCGTCGGTGGCGCGTGCTCATCGTGGCGCCGGCGCGCCTGTCGTCTCTCGACGCGGCGTCGCCAGCGGCGCGACGGCCGCGCGATGGCGCGGCGCTACAGCACGTATTTGCGATAGTGCTGGAAGCTGTTGCGCGAGTCGCGGATGTTGGCGCGCTTGAGCTTTTCGGCCAGCTCGGCGTCGCCGGCGCACATCGCCGCCAGGATGCCCTGGTGCTGCACCAGGCCTTTGGAGGCCCGGCCCGGCACCAGCATCAGCCGGCGGATCAGCACCTTGGTGCGGTCGTAGATGCCGGCCATCTGCGAGAACAGCAGCGGGTTGCCGGCCGAGGCCAGCGTCTTCTCGCGAAAGGTCGTCACGCAGTCGACGTAGTAGTCCAGGTCGCCGCGCTCGAGCGCGTCCTTGGCCGGGCCGTTGAAGCGCTCGGCCAGCTCGGTCCAGTCGGCCGGGTCGCCGCGCTCGGTGGCCAGCCGCACGGCCAGCGCTTCCAGCACCTCGCGCACCTCGAACAACGCGTAGATCTCTTCTTCGCTCAGCCGCGTGACGACCGCGCCGCGGTTGGGGATGCGCTCGATCAGGCCGCGGTCCTCGAGCACGCCGAAGGCCTCGCGGATGCGCGGGCGCGAGACGCCGAACTCTTCGGTCAGCGTGACTTCGCTGAGCTTGGCGCCGGGCGGCGCATCGTGGTTGACGATGCGGCTGCGCAGGATCTCGACGATGTCGTCCAGGCTGGGGCCGGAGCTGCTGGCGCGCGGCTTGCGCGGGGTCTTGCTGGCGGTTTTCTGGGGCACGTGATTGTCCTGGGCGCGCCCGCGAGGCCGGGCCGTTCTTGTGTAGACAGAATTGTAGACCGTGCTGTGCGGATATGATTCGGCTTTATCCGCGCGGCACATATCGATAGACGGCCGGCGTTTTCTTGCGGTGTCGAAACCAGGACCTGACCCGGCGATGATCTATCTGATTTGGGCCTTGCCTGCGCTGATGGTGGCAGGCTCCATCCTCAGCGGCAGGGTGGGCCTGGCGACCGCTGCGTTGCTCGGCCTGCTGGTCGCCATCGGGGCGGGCCTGGCGGCCGGGCTGGCGCCTTTTGGCGTGGCGCAGACTGGCAATGCGCTGTTGCGCGGGGCCTGGATCGGCGTGACGATCGCGCCGTACATCCTCGGCGGGCTGCTGTTCTGGAAAATCGGCGCGCGCCGCTTTCAGCACGATGGCGAGGAGCCGGGGGCAGCGTCGGCCGCCACGGCAGCCGGGTCCACGCCGGCCACCGACACACTGCGGCTGCGCCACCGTCTGTTCTTCGCCTGTTTCCTGGTCGGCCCGTTCGCCGAATCCGCGACCGGCTTCGGCGTCGGCATGATCGGCACCGTGCTGCTGTTGCGCGGCCGGGTGGCCGACCCGCGGCATCTCGCCATCTTCGCGCTGCTGAGCCAGACCATGATCCCGTGGGGCGCGATGGGCAGCGGCACGGTGCTGGCGGCCGCCTACATCCGCGTCACGCCGACCGAACTGGCGCTGAACGCGGTGATCCCGATGGCCTTGCTGATGCCGGTCTGGCTGACGATCTATTGGCGCACCGCCCGCCAGGCCGGCCTGGGGGCGCGCTGGACCGTGGCGCTGGCCGAGCTGGCATGGCTGGCCGCGGGCCTGCTGTGCCTGACGCTGGCGACCCGCTACCTGGGGCCGGAGGTGGCGCTGCTGGCGGCCTTCGGGCCGCTGATCGTGCTGCGCTACTGGCGCGACGCGCGGCCGACGCCGGCGCAGTGGCGCGCCGCGCTGGTCAAGGCGCTGCCCTTCGTGCTGGTGATCGGCGGGCTGGCCGCGGCGCGGCTGGTGCCGGCGCTGCGCGAGGCCTTGACCGGCATCTGGGTGCTGGCGCCGTACGCCGACCTGCCGCGCTTTGCGCCGCTGTATCACGCGGGCATGTGGTTCCTGGCCGCGGCGCTGGTCACGGCGGCGCTGCATGGGCGCGCCGCCAGCCTGCCCGGCGAGATCGCCAGTGCGTGGCGCACCGGCCGGCAGGCGGTGCTGACGGTGCTGCTGTTCGCGATGATGGCCGAGGTCATGAGCGCATCGGGCGTCAGCGGCGCGCTGGCGCAGCAGCTGTTCGCGGCGCTGCGCGAGAACGTCGTGCTGCTGACGCCGACGCTGTCGGGCGCGCTGGGCATCCTGACCAACAGCGGCAATGCGCCCAACAGCCTGTTCCTGCCCTCGCTGCTGGCGATCGCGGCGCAGTCGGGCATGAGCGTGGCGGCGATCGCCGCGGTCCAGCACGTCTCGGGCATGTCGCTGGGCCTGTTCTCGCCGGTGCGCATGGCGATCGCGGCCGACCTGGCACAGGCCCGCGGCATGGAGCGGCAGCTCTATCGCTGCCTGCTGCCCTATGCGCTGGCCGGTTTCGTGCTGATGACGCTGGCCGCGCTGGCGGTGGTGGGGATGGCGGCGATGGCCGGGTAGTCGCGGCCGGCGACGGTCGAGCCGCGCCAGCGCATGGCCGCCGCGTCGCCTGACCGGTGCCGGCGTGCTTGGCTTATGCTGTGCCGTGACTTCGTCATGAACAAAAGAGCAGAACGACAATGGCCACCCAGACGCTAGACCGGCAGTTGCGCTACTTCGTGCAGATCGCCGACGCCGGTTCGATCTCGCGGGCCGCCGACGCGCTGGACCAGACCCAGTCGGGCCTGAGCAAGCAGCTGTCGCTGCTCGAGTCGCAACTGGGCCAGACGCTGTTCACGCGCACCGGCCGCGGGCTCGAGCTGACCGACGCCGGCAGCCGCTTGCTGGACGCGATCCGGCCGGCCTACCGCGCGATCGACCAGGCGCTCGACGACTGCCATCAGCAGGGCCAGACCCACGGCACCCTCAAGCTGGCCGCCGTGCACACCTTGAGCTACTACTTCACGGCCGACGTGCTGGCGCATTTTGTCGGCATGCATCCGCACATCAACCTGTCGCTGATGGGCCGCAGCTCGCCCGAGGTGGTCGCGCTGGTCGAAAGCGGCAAGGCCGACATGGGGTTGGTCTACGACGCCGCGGTCGATTCCGACGGCGTCGAGTCGCAGGCGCTGTTCGACGACCAGATGGCCTTCATCGTGCGCGAGGACCGGCCGCTGCACGGACCGCAGAACCTGACCGGCATGGAGCTGCGGCTGGTCGGCTTTCCGCCGCATTACGCGCTGCGCCGGATGATCCACAGCAGCCGGCTGGCGCCGACCTTCGTCGCCGAGGTCGACACCATCGACGCGGTGCTCAAGCTGGTGTCGTCCGGCGTGGGCGACTGTATCCTGCCGGCGCGCATCCCCGAGCGGCTGCTGGCCGAGTATTCGCTGCGCCGTCTGCCGATCACCGAGCCGATCCTGCGCCGGCGCGTGGTCATGATCACGCAGGCCGGCCGCCCGAAAAAATCGATGGTCCACGACCTGATGGCCTGTACCCAGCAGGCCGCCAAGGCACTGCGCGCCACCGATCTGGAATAGCTGGTATGAGTGCCGCTCCATAGCCTGGCGCGGCGGCCGTCGCCAGAATGCCTGAAGCTCCCCCTGCAACCGAGGGCGGACAGCATTCCGGAGACCAGCGATGAACGCCCCACTACGAGAGAAGTCCTATTTCGACCAGCGCGCCACGCGCGACATGGCCCGACACCTGCAGATCGTCGAACGCAGCCGGCCGGAGACCATGGCCTACGCCTGTCGCATCCTGGCGATGACCGAGCAGGAGGCCGGCCTGGCCGGCCAGATCAGCGTGCGCTCGGAGCGCCCCGGCGCCTACTGGACGCTGCGCTTCGGCCTGGGCTTCGACGAAGCCCGGCCGGAAGACTTCATCGAGGTCGACCGCGATCTCAACACGCTGACCGGCGAAGGCATGGCCAACCCCGCCACCCGCTTTCACCTGTGGGTCTACGACGCGCGCCCCGACGTCAATTCGATCATCCACACCCATTCGCCGTGGGCCTCGGCGCTGGCCGCCGCGCGCCAGCCGCTGGTGATCGCGCAGATGGACATGACGCCGCTGCACAACGACTGCGCGTTCCTGGGCGAATGGCCCGGCGTGCCGATCGCCGACCAGGAAGGCGTGATCATCTCGGCGGCGCTGGGCCGCAAGAAGGCCATCATCCTGGCCCATCACGGCTACCTGACCGCCGGCGTCAACTGCGAGGAAGCGACCTACCTGTCGGTCTATCTCGAGCGCGCCGCGCGCATGCAGATCCGCGCGCAGGCCTTCGGCCCGCTGACGCCGGTCGATGACGAACTGGCCGCCGAGGCGCACGACTATCTGCTCAAGCCTTCGATCGTCAAGGCGACCTTCAGCTACTGGGCCCGCCAGACCCACGGCATCGCGCCACTCTAAAACCACAAGCAGTCCGTAGCGGTATCACTCCAGGGGAAAAAAAATGAACGGCACCTCGCCGCAATCCGCGCGTTCGCGCAAACAGTACGTCACGGCCGGCCTGGCCAGCATGATGGGCACCACGATCGAGTGGTACGACTTCTTCCTGTACGGGACGGCCGCCGCGCTGATCTTCAACAAGATCTTCTTTCCGGCCTTCGATCCGCTGACCGGCACGCTGGCGGCCTTCGCGACCTACTCGGTCGGCTTCTTCGCGCGGCCGCTTGGCGGCGTCATCTTCGGCCATTTCGGCGACCGCGTCGGCCGCAAGTCGATGCTGCTGATCACGCTGTTCCTGATGGGCATCCCGACCATCCTGATCGGCCTGATCCCGTCGTATGAATCGATCGGCTATTGGGCCGCCGTGCTGCTGGTGCTGATGCGCTTCCTGCAAGGCGTGGCGGTGGGCGGCGAATGGGGCGGTGCGGTGTTGATGGCGGTCGAGCATGCGCCCGATGGCAAAAAAGGCTTTTTCGGCAGCCTGCCGCAGGCCGGTGTCGCGCCCGGCCTGATCCTGTCGTCGCTGGCGATGGGCGCGGTCGCCGCGCTGCCCGAGGAGGACATGCTGTCGTGGGGCTGGCGCATTCCGTTCCTGGCCAGCGTGGTGCTGCTGCTGGTGGGCTGGTTCATCCGCGTCAAGGTGGCCGAGTCGCCCGACTTCGAGCAGATGCAGCACAAGGGCGACAAGGTCGAGGTGCCGGCGATGACGGTGCTGCGCCGTTATCCCAAGGAGGTGCTGGTGGTGGTGGGCGGCCGGCTGGCCGAGGTCACCTGGTTCTACACGGTCGTGACCTTCTCGCTGGCCTACGCCACCGGCACGCTCGGCATCCCGCGCATGGTCATGCTCGATGCGACGGTGTGGGGCGCGCTGCTGGCGCTGTTCACGATGCCGATCTTCGGCGTGCTGGGCGACCGCATCGGCTTCAAGTGGGTGTTCATGGCCGGCGCGCTGGGCATCCTGCTGTATGCGCCGACCTTCTTCTCGTTGCTACAGACGCTGGACCCGGCCAACATCACGCTGGCCGTCACGCTCGCCATCGGCCTGGTCTACGCGGCGCTGTACGGTCCGCAGGGCGGGCTGTTCTCGGCGCAGTTCCCGCCGCAGGTGCGCTACAGCGGCATCTCGATCGCGGTGCAGGTGTCCGGCGCGATCGGTGGCGGCCTGGCGCCGATCGTTGCCACCTCGCTGCTGGCCTACGGCGGCGGCAACCCCCAGTACATCGTCTGGTATCTGAGCACGCTGGGCGCGATCGCCATCGCCAGCGCCTTCTTCATGCATGGTCCGGCGCGATTTGCGCTGCCGGCCGGCACGCCGCAACGGAGCGTCTCGTGAGCCGCCGCCAGATCGACTACTACTTCTGGTTGAACTCGGATTGGGCCTACCTGGGCGCCGAACGCCTGCGCGATCTGGCGGCCCGGCAGGGGGCGGCGATCCGCTACCTGCCGGTCGACCTGCCCGCCGTCTACGCGCGCACCGGCGGCGTGCTGCTGGGGCAGCGCGCGCCCGAGCGGCAGGCCTACCGGATCGTCGAGCTCGAGCGCTGGTGCCGCAAGCTCGGCATCGCGGTCGAGCCGACGCCGGCCTTCATGTGCCCGAACGCCGACCTGGCCTCGCGGCTGTTCATCGCGGCGCAGCAGCTGGGCGCCGACCAACATGGTTTGCACCAGGCGATCCTGCGGGCCGAATGGTGCGAGCAACGCGACATCTCCGATGCGGCCACTTTGCACGACATCCTTGCCGCGCAAGGGTTGGACGTGCCGGCCGTCGTCGCGCGCGCCGGGCAGCCCGGGATCGAGGCCGAGTACCGCCGCAACACCGACGCGGCGGTGGCCGCCGGCGTGTTCGGCTCGCCGTCCTATCTGTATGCCGGCGAGTTGTTCTGGGGCCAGGACCGGCTCGACATGCTGGAACAGGCGATCGCCGACGACCGGGAAGGCTAGCGGCGCAGCGTCAGGCCGGGGCACGCGGCCGGCGGGTTCAGCCGGCCGCCGCGCATCCGGCATCGCGCATCCGACGCCGCGCACCCGGCATCACCCGCCCGCCGTGAACACCACGCACAGGTTGTTGGCCGGCATCTCGATCACCGGTCCGCTGCGCAGGCCGCGCCGTTCGGCCTCGGCCTGCACGGTTTCGAGATCGCGCACGCCGAAGGACGGGTCGCGCTGCTTGAGCCATTGCTCGAAGGCCTCGTTGCTGGGCGCGGTGTGGCGGCCCTGGCGCTTGTAGGGGCCATACAGGACCAGCACGCCGCCGGGCACGAGCAGCCGCGCGGCGCCGTCGAGCAGCGCCGGCGTGCTGGCCCACGGCGAATAATGGATCACGTTGCAGCAGACGATCGCGTCGACCGGCGCGACGCCCCAGTCGGCCTGCGTCACGTCGAGCACGCGCGGCGGCGCGACGTTGTCCAGCCCGGCGTGGTCGATCCAGCCCTGTATCGACGGCAGGGCATCGGCGTCGAGCTCGGTGGGCTGCCAGGTCCAGTCCGGCAAGGCCTGCGCGAAGAACACCGCGTGCTCGCCGGTGCCGCTGCCGATCTCCAGCGCGCGGCCGCTGGCCGGCAGGACACTGCGCAGGACCTCGAGGATGGGCTGGCGGTTGCGCTCGGTGGCGGGGGCGTGGCGGCGCGGATCTGGCTGGGACATGAGGCGGGCGGCGAAGAAGTCAGGGTCCGGCCATCTTATCCCGTCAGCGTGTCGCTACGCAGGTAGGTGGTCAGGCGCGCCAGCATCGCATCGCAGGCCTGCAACTGCGCGATGCTGATGAACTCGTCGGGCTTGTGCCCCTGGTCCATGCTGCCCGGCCCGCACACCACGGTGGGGATGCCGGCCTGCTCGAACAGGCCGCCTTCGGTGCCGAAGGCGACCGTGCCAAAGTCCTCGCTTTGCGTCAGCCACGCCAGCAGGCGCGCTGCCTCGCTATCGGGCGAGGTCGCCAGGCCTGGATAGGCGCTGAGCGGCTGCAGCACGATGTCGGTGTCGGGCTGTACCGCGCGCATGCGCGGCAGCAGTTCGGTGTCGACGTAGGCCGACAGCTCGCGGGTGACGGCCTCGGCGTCGTAGTCGGGCAGCGCACGCACCTCGAAGTCGAATTCGCATTCGGCCGGCACGATGTTCAGCGCGCGGCCGCCCTGGATCAGGCCGGTCTGCACGGTGGAATAGGGCGGATCGAAACGTGGGTCGTGCTGGTCTGCCTGCGCCAGCCGGTCGCCGATCTCGTCCAGGTAGCGGATCATGCGGGCGGCGTAGCCGATCGCATTGACGCCGTAGGGCGCGTAGGCCGAATGGCAGGCGGCGCCCTTGACCTGGCAACGCATCGCCAGCTTGCCTTTGTGGCCCAGCACCGGCTTGAGCTCGGTGGGCTCGCCGATCAGGCACAGCCGGGGCCGGTGGGCGCGCTGCGCCAGCGCGGCGAGCATGGGCCGCACGCCCAGGCAGCCGATCTCTTCGTCGTAGGAAAATGCCAGGTGGACCGGCACCTTCAGCGGCTGGGCCAGAAAGCCCGGCACGGCGGCCAGCACCGACGCCAAAAAACCTTTCATGTCGGCGGTGCCGCGGCCATACAGCCGGCCGTCGCCTTCGGTCAGCGTGAAGGGATCGACCGTCCACGCCTGGCCGTCGACCGGCACCACGTCGGTATGGCCCGACAGCACGATGCCGCCACGATCGAGCGGGCCGATCGTCGCATACAGATTGGCCTTGGTGCGGGCCTCGTTGTGGAACAGTTCGCTGTGCACGCCCAGCTCGCGCAGCGTATCGTGCACGAAGCCGATCAGCGCCAGGTTGGAGTCTCGGCTGACGGTGGCATAGCCGACCAGGCGCGCCAGCAGCGCGCGGCTGCGCATGTCATTCATCGCCGGGCACGCCGTAGCTGGGCGCCGCCAGGGGATTGAGCGCGCGGTTCAGGTAGTCCTGCATCTGCGGCCGATAGGCCTGCCACAGTCCATCCAGTTGGCCGATCGGGTCGTGCTCGGCCCAGTCCACCCGCAGGTCGACGATCGGCCAGGCGACCTCGCCGACGATCTTGAGCGCGGCCGAGTGCACCGGGCCGGCTTCGCCACCGGCCGCCATGGCGGCATGCATGGCCGCCAGCAGGCGGTCGGCCAGCATGCCTTCGCTGCGCTCGAAGGCCGGCGGCATCGCCGCGATCACCTGCGTGCCGGCCAGCAGATTGCCGGCCGCCGCGCACGATCGGCCGGCGACCGCATGGTGGGTGCCCAGCGATTCCTTACCGCTGAACAGCGCCGTGCGGCCCTGCGCGTCGATCACCGTCACCTGGCGGTATTCGTGGAAGGGGTCGCCCTGCAGCGCCTGCGCCAGCGCCGCCTCGGGCGAGCCGCCGGCGGCCTCGAGACGCGCGAGGATCTCGATGCCCAGCGCGGGCAGCGTGACGTTCTGCGTGGCGACCGCGCCGACACCGGCGCGCAGCCAGGGGCAGCGCGCGCCGACCGCGATGCTGGACGAACTGATGGCAATGCCGAACTGGCCGGTGCGCTCGCAGCGGCCGATGATCGAGAACGTCATGGCGGGTCTCCTGGGATTAGGCGGCGGGCGGGGTCCAGCCATCGGGGATGACCGCGATGACGTCGATCTCCATCAGCCATTGCGGCTGGCCCAGCGCGCTGACCACCAGGCCGGTCGAGATCGGATAGACCCCCTTGAGCCATTTGCCGACCTCTTGATAGACCGGCTCGCGGTAACGCGGGTCGATCAGGTAGGTGGTGGTCTTGACGATGTGGCTCAGGTCGCTGCCAGCCTCGGTCAGCAGCTGCTTGAGGTTCTTCATGGCCTGTTCGGTCTGCGCGCGCGCATCGCCCAGCCCGACCAGATTGCCATCGAAGTCGGTGCCGACCTGGCCGCGCACGTACACGGTGTTGCCGGCGCGCACGGCCTGGCAGAGATCGTTGTCCAGGGTCTGGTTCGGATACGTGTCCTTGGTGTTGAACATGCGGATCCGGGTGTGGGTCGGTTCGGTCATCGTGGCCTCTCAGTGTTCGGGGTTGCCGGCGACGGCCGGCGCCGCGGCGGGGGACGTGGCGGAATCGGCGGCGGCGCGCTGCGTGGCATCGCGGTACGACTGATACTTGCGCTGCGTGGCGATCTGGTCGGCGACGTGCTTGGCGTCGTGCCAGACGCCCCAGATGAACGAGGAGCCGCGCCGCGACAGCCACGGCAGCCCGAGGAAATAGATGCCCGGCTCGCTCGACACGCCGCGCTGATGGCGCGGTTTGCCGTTGGCGCCGAAAGCGTCGAGCTCGAGCCAGCTGTAGTCGGACGAATAACCGGTGGCCCAGATGATGGTGTTGACGCCGGCCTGCGCCAGGTCCAGCGAGCGCAAGGGCTGCGTGAGGCAGTCGGGGTCGGGCAGCTTGCGGCGCGCCTCGGGTTCCTCCGGCAGGTCCAGGCCGTTGCGCGCCACATAGGCATCGGCGGCGTCGAGCAGCTCGAACAGGTTGTCGTCGCCGGCCGTGACGTTGGCCGCGAGGTCGGCGTTGAAATGCACGACGCCATCCTCGAACGAACGCGTCATGCCGGTCAGCACCACGCCCTGGTGCGCCAGCGCGCGGAAGTCGACGGTATGGCCGCCGCGCGCGCCGCTGACGGCGATGGTGACGTGTTCCTTGCCGGGCACCGCCGCCTCGCGATCCCACTCGCCCAGCACGCCCAGCCACCAGCAGAAGTCGCGATTGCGGTACGCGCGCGGCGGCCGGTTGTGCGGGCCGACCGACAGATAGACCTGGCGGCCGGCGCGCTGCAGCTCGTCGGCGATCTGCACGCCCGACGAGCCCGAGCCGATCACCAGCACGCCGCCAGCGGGCAGTTGCGCCGGGTTGTAGTAATGGGCCGAGTGGATCTGCGTGAGGCGCGGATCCTTGGGTGCGATCGGCGGGATCACCGGATTCTGGAACGCACCGGTGGCCACCACCACGCGCTGCGCCGCGATCGGACCGTTGGAGGTCTCGACACGAAAGCCCGGCCGGCCGGTGTGGCGGGTGACGCGCCGGACCTCGACGCCGGTGCGGATCGGCGCGTCGATCATGCGGGCGTAGGCCTCGAAATACTCGGCGACCTGGTCCTTGCTGGCGAAGGCGTCGTCGTCCAGCCCGTCGAAGGCCATGCCGGGAAAACGATCGTGCCAGGCGGGGCCGTTGGCGACCAGCGAGTCCCAGCGGCCGGTGCGCCAGCGTTCGGCGATGCGGTCGCGCTCGAGCACCAGGTGCGGCACGCCCAGGCGGCTCAGGTGCTCGCTCATGGCGACGCCGGCCTGGCCTGCGCCGACCACCAGCGTGTCGATAGACGTGATTGCGGCTGTCATGGCCTGATTCCTTGATGAGGGATGAGTGTCTTGGGTGAGGCGGCTAGAGATAGAGGTGCTTGACCACGTCGTTGTCGAGCAGCTCGCGCGCGCTGCCCGAGGCGACCAGTTGGCCCTTGAGCAGCAGGTAGCCGCTGTGGGCGATCGACAGCGCCGCCTCGGCGTTCTGTTCGATCAGCAGCACCGTGATACCGGCCGCGTGGATGCGCTGCACGGTGTCGAAGTATTCGTCGATCAGCTTGGGCGACAGGCCAAGCGTGGGCTCGTCCATCACCACCAGCCGCGGATTGCCGATCAGCACGCGGCCCAGCGCGACCATGGCCTGTTCGCCGCCCGACAGCGTGCCGGCCGCCTGCGAGAGCCGCTCGCCGACCCGCGGGAACAGCTCGACCACGCGCGCCAGCGCGTCGGCGAAACGCTCGTTGGGACGCAGTGCGTCGTAGCCGATCTGCAGGTTCTCGCGCACGCTGATCTCGGGGAACAGCCGCCGGCCTTCGGGCACGAAGCCCACGCCCAGCGGCGCCAGCGCTTCGGTGCGCAGCCCGGCGAGGTCCTGGCCCATCACGCGGATGCGGCCCGCCTGCAGGGGCAGCAAGCCGGCGATGGCCTTGAAGGTGGTGGTCTTGCCGGCGCCATTGGGGCCCAGCAGGCAGACGATGCTGCCCTCGGGCACACGCAGCGAGACCTGGTTGAGCATGTTGACCACGCCATAGCGGGTGCTGACGGATTCGAGTTCAATCATGGCTGGCCTTTCTGCCGAGATACGCTTCCTGGACCCGGGGCAGCTGGCGCACCACCTCGAACGTGTCGTCGCCGATCTTGCGGCCGTAGTCGAGCACCATCACGCGCTGCGGCAGCGCCGCGATCAGGCGCATGTCGTGCTCGATGATGATGAAGCTGAGCGCCGGGTTCTGCACGCGCAGCCGCTCGATGTCGGCGATCAGCGCGTCGGTGTCGCGGTCGTCCATGCCGCTGGATGGCTCGTCGAGCAGCACGATGCGCGGTTCGGTGGCCAGCGCGCGGGCGATCTCCAGCCGCCGGCGGTCGGCCTGCGGCAGGCTGCTGGCCAGCTGGTTGCGCCGCTCGTACAGATCGGGCGAGACGCTCTGCAACAACTCGCCGGCGCGCTCGGCGGCGCGGCGCATCTCGGCGCGCGCGCGGCCCGGCCGCAGCATCGCCGTGAAGACTCCGCAGCGCGTGCGGGTGTGCATGCCGATCAGCACGTTGTCGAGCACGCTCAGGCTGCCGAACAGCCGGCTGGTCTGGAAGGTGCGCGCGATGCCGGCCGCGACGATCTCGTGGGCGGCCATGCCGCTCAGGCTCTTGCCTTCGAGCAGCACCTCGCCTTCGCTGGGCTGGTAGATGCCGGTCAGCAGGTTCAGCAAGGTCGACTTGCCGGCGCCGTTGGGGCCGATCACGCCGAGTACTTCGCCGCGGGCCAGCGTCAGGCTGACGTCGTCGACCGCGACCAGGCCGCCGAAGCGCATGGTCAGCTTGCGGCCCTCCAGCACGGTGACGGCGGGCTCGGACGGGGGCGCGGCGAGCACGGGGGCGGCCAGGGTATCAATGCTCATGGTTGCGCACTCGCTGCGGGAAGATGCCGCGGGGGCGGATGATGAGGAAGGCGATCACGACTAGGCCGTAGAACAGGATGCGGTAGTCGGAGAAGGCGCGCAGCTTCTCGGGCAGCATGGTCAGCAGGAAGGCGCCGACGATCACGCCCAGGATGTTGTCCATGCCACCGGCGATCACCATCGTCATGATCGTGACCGAGACCAGGAAGGTGAAGTTGTCGGGCGAGATGAAGCTGACGTAGAAGGCGTAGACGGTGCCGGCGAACCCGGCCAGGAAGGCATCGACCGCGAAGGCCTGCACCTTGAACCACGTGACGTTGATGCCGCAGGCCCGCGCGGCGATCTCGTCGTCGCGCAGCGCGTTCCAGGCCAGCCCGACCCGCGAGCTGTGCAGCCGCTGCGCCGACAGGATCGCCAGGCCGACCAGCGCGGCCGAGACGTAGTAATAGTTGCCCTGGCCGGGCAGGCTGTGGCCGAACAGCTCGATCGGGTCGTTGAACGAATGGCCGAACAGCTCGGGCGCCGGGATGCCGACCAGGCCGTTGGCGCCGCCGGTCCATTCGAGGTTCATCAGCAGCTGATGCACCACGATGCCGAAGGCGATCGTGACCAGCGCCTGATAGCTGTCACGCGTGCGCATCGACGGCAGGCCGAGCAGGAAGCCGAACAGCGTGGCGACCACCGCGGCGACCAGCAGGCAGACCCAGAAGCTCACGCCCAGGTGGATCGCCAGCAGCGCCGAGGCGTAGGCGCCGATGCCGTACGAGGCGCCGGTGGCGAAGTTGGGGATGTTGGCGCTGCCGAGCTGGAAGTTCAGCGCCAGCGCCAGCACCGCATATAGATTGGCGACGATGATCAGGTGCATCGCGTAGCTGTCGCCGGCCAGCAGCCACGGAAACACCAGCACCACCACCACGCCGACCGCCACCGCCAGCCGGCGGCTGCGGCGGAACGCGGCCACCAGCCGCTCTTCGAGCACCGGCCGGCGCTGTACCGCCACCAGCAGCGCGGCGAACACCGCCAGCAGCACCAGCACCGTGATCCAGCTTTCGGCCAGCAGGAAGGCGCGCAGCACGGCGGCGCTGACCAGCGTCACGGCCACGACGATGGCGGCATCGGCCGCGCGAGGGTTCACCGGGGCGAGCATCAGACTTTCTCCATTTTCTGGACGCCGAACAGGCCGGCAGGCCGGAAGATCAGCACGCCGATCACCAGCACGAACACAAACACCAGGCGGTACGAGGTGCCGTTGGGCACGTAGCCCTGAACCAGGGTTTCGATGGCGGCGATCAGCAGGCTGCCGACGATGGCGCCGCCCAGGCTGCCGAGGCCACCGACCACCGCCGCCGAAAAGCCGATCAGGCCGGCCTGCACGCCGAAGTCGAAGCGCACCACGCCGGCGTAGCTGGCCAGGAACACGCCGCCGACTGCGCCGACCGCCGAGGCGATGAAGAAGGTGTTGCGAAACACCGGGCCGGGCGGGATCGCGAACAGCCGGGCGGTGTCGCGGTCCTGCGAGACGGCGCGGATGCGCATGCCGGCCGGGGTGTGGTGCAGCGCATAGAACAGCAGGCCCATCAGGCCCACCGATACCAGCACGGCCACCAGGCTGATCACCGGCACGTTACCCAGCGGCGTGGCGATGGCGCCTTGCGCGATGGCCGGGAACGCGTGCGGGTTGCTGCCTTCGGGATAGACGTGGCGGATCAGCTCGCGGATCACGATGCCCAGCGCGACCGTCGCGACCAGCGGCATCATCGCCGGCGAGTCGCGAAAGCGGCCGATCACCAGCTTGTCCAGCACGATGCCCAGCCCGCCGACCGAGGCGACCGCGATCAGGCAGGCCAGCCCCAACACCATCCAGGGTGCGGCGCCGCCCAGCGCGGTGGCGACCGCCTGCACCGCGGCCAGCGCGATGAACGGCGCCACCATGGCGACGTCGCCATGCGAGAAGTGGATGACCTGCAGCACGCCGAACAGCAGGCTGAAGCCCAGGGCGAGCAGGCTGTAGATGCAGCCCAGCGTCAGCCAGTTGATGATCTGCTGGAACAGGATGTCCTGCATGGGGGGCAATCTCCCTTATTGGTTTTTGGGTTGTGCGATTGGCAGGACGAATTAAATCGGAAAGCCGGCGCGGCCTGCTTCGCGTTTTCCAACGCAGTGCATCGAAAAAAACGAACCAGGGCTCGCGCCCGTGCCGATACGATCCGTTCAGTCCCATGGCGGCCACCGTGCCGGACCATGCGGACCCAAGAACTCCAATTCCACATTCAAGGGCTGACCATGCACGGATCTTCGACTACTTCCGCTTTCCCCTGGACCCGGCGGCGCCATCTGGCCGGCGGCCTCGCGCTGGCCTGCTCGGTGCTGTTCGGCGCCGCCGCCCAGGCGCAGTCCACCGTGAAGCTGGGCTTTCTGGGGCCGCTCAGCGGCGGCAATGCCCAGCAGGGCCTGGGCGCCAAGAACGGCTTCCTGCTGGCGATCGATCAATGGAACGCCACGCCGGACGTGCCGTTCAAGGTCGAAGGCGTGGTGCTGGATGACGCCTCCGATCCGCAGGCCGGCGTCTCGGCCGCGCTCAAGCTGGTCAATGACCGCAACGTGGTCGGCGCGACCGGCCACTGGAACAGCCCGGTGGCGCTGGCGACCATGCCGGTGTTCAACCGCAGCCAGATGCCCTTCGTCGTCTGGGGCGCCATCAGCCCGAAGATCACCGAGCAGAACCTGGCCAACACGACTCGCGTGACGCCCACGCTGGTCAACGAAAACAAGCCGCTGGCCGAATGGGCGGCCGGCAAGCTGGGCGCCAAGAAGATCGCCATCGTCTCGGACACCAGCGATTACGGGCGCGCCAACGAGCAGTGGTTCCGCACCTTCTTCAAGGAGCACGGCGGCGAGATCGTGGCGTCCGAGAGCTTTCCGGTCGGCACCACCGACTTTCGCGCGATCCTGACCAAGGTGCAGGGGCTGCAGCCCGACGCGGTGTATTTCGGCGGCGTCATCACCGAGGCCGGCATCCTGCGCAAGCAGATGGCCGACCTGGGCCTGAAGCAGCCGATGCTCAGTATCAGCGGCATCTACGATCCGCAGCTGATCAAGATCGCCGGCGCAGCGGCCGATGGCGTCATCGTCGGCGTGCCGGCGGCCCAGAGCAATCCCAAGCTCGAGGCCATGAACAAGGCCTACGCCGAGAAAGGCTATGCCGAGGCGCAGAGCCCCTATACCAAGTACGCCTACGATGCCACCGGCATCCTGCTCGACGCGCTCAAGACGGCCGGCCTGAAGGACAAGGCGGCGGTGGCCAAGGCCATCCGCGCGGCCAAGTACGACGGCGCGCTGGGCACCACGACCTTCGATGAAAACGGCCAGACGCAGATCCCCGTGGACATCCAGCTGCACACCGTCAAGAACGGCGAGTGGGTCAAGTATTGAGGGTGCGTGGCGGCCCGGCGCCTGCCGGGTCGGGCGACACCGGGCACCGGCGCGCGCGAGCGCGGCCGGGGCAGGCGCGGGCCGGTCCCGCGCGCGACGACAAGGAAGCGGGCAAGTGATCAGAACCGGCGAACAGTACCGCGCCTCGCTGCGCCGGCGGCGCGACATCCGGCTCGACGGCGAACCCGTCGAGGACGTGGCGGCGCATCCCCTCTTCAAGCCGCTGGTCGACACCCGTGCGCGGCTGTACGACCTGCAGCATGCGCCGGCGACCCGCGACGTCCTGAGCCTGGACGATGGCGAAGAGCGCCAGTCGATCGGCAACAAGCTGCCGCTGACCAAGCAGGACTGGTGGGACAAGCGCCGCGCCATGGACACCTTGCAGGAGGCCGCTGGGGGCTGGGCTAGCCGGCTGGGCGGCGAGACCGCCGGCGAGATGTGGTCGCTGTTCGACGGCCAGGACGTACTCAACGAGATCGATCCGGCCTATTCGGGCAATCTGCGCGCCCATATCCACCGGGTCCTGCACGATGATCCCTTCCTGATCTGTGCCGGCAGCGATGGGCCGGACTCGGCGGGAGACGCGGCCGTGCGGGTGCTGCGCGAGAGCGATGCCGGCCTGGTCGTCAGCGGGGTCGTCCAGGATGCCGCCGCGGCATACGCCAACTCGGTCTACGTGCGTCCGGCCGCCGCGCCCTGGCAGCCGGACGGCTGGTCGGCGCAGGCGGTCGGCTTCGTCTGCGACCTCGACATGGATGGGTTGCGGTTCGAGTGCCGCCGGCCGCTGCGCGGCGCGGCCCCGCACGCAAGCTCGGTATTTGGCCGGCAACTGGACGAGGTGCCGACCGAGCTGGTCTTCGACCAGTTGCTGATCCCGTGGGAGAACGTGCTGTTCTATCGGCATACCCGGGCGGCGGTGTTCGTGCGTGCGACGCAGAGCCGCTATGCGGCCTTCGCGCGGTTGCAACGCAGCCTGGCGCTGGCCGACATGCTGCTGGGCGTGGCGGTGCTCACGACACGGCTGGCCGGCGGCGACATCGCGGCATCGGCCAACCACACGTTGCTGCAGCTGGCCAGCTACCGCGAGGGCATCCAGGCCCACCTGACCGCGGCGATCACGCTGGCCGAGCGTAGCCCGGGCGGCCTGATGATGCCGCAGCAGTCGCTGCTGTACGCCGGCCGGGCGCTGGCTGGCGCCCGGCTCGAGACGCTGGTGGCGCAGGTGCGCAGCCTGTGCGGGACGTTGCCGGCGGACGCCCGGCACGAGGCGGCGGCCGTGGCCGGTCCGCACAAACTGCGCGCCTACGCGGACGAACTGCTCGATTCGCGCTATCTGTCGTCGCTGCTGGCGCGGCACGGCCAGGCCCCGGTGGGCGGCGCGCGCGCGCTGGCGGCGATGCAGGCGCATGTCGATTGGGACGGGCCGGCGGCCCGGGTGGGGCGCGCGATCGGGCTGGCCGATCCGGCCGGGCGCCAGGCCACGCAGGGC
>JAEZBO010000222.1 GCA_023427085.1 Pseudomonadota bacterium | reverse complement strand
CCGCCGGCGGCCACCGGCACCACCAGCGAGACCGGGCGGGCCGGCCACTCGGCTGCCGCGGCCGGGGCCGCGAGGCCCAGCACGAAAGTGGCCGCGCCGGCCAAGCCCAGCACGCGCTTGGACCAGGAAGTGGCCAGCAGAGGATATTGCGCCCTTGTATTCATTTTTTTGCTCCAGATTCAACGCCGGGTGGTGTCAATGACAAAATTCTAGGTGTGACATTTCATATCGTCCAATGCATAATTTGTCATCAGTCCATAACTAAAACGATAACTTTTTTGGGGCGGCGATGAATCTGCAGCAGCTCGAGCACTTTCTGGTGCTGGTAGAGACCGGTTCGTTCAGCCGCGCCGCCGACAAGCTGCACCTGTCGCAGCCGGCGCTCAGCCGCAGCATCCATGCGCTCGAAGACAGCCTGGGCGGCCGGCTGCTCGAGCGCGACAAGGGCAAGCGCCTGACCGCGCTGGGCGAGCTGGCCATCGTGCGTGCCCGCCGCATCCGTGTCGAACTCGGCGAGTTGCGCCGCAGCGCCAGCCTGCTGGCCAACTACGAAGGCGGCACGCTGAGGCTGGCGCTGGGGCCGACGCCATCGGCGGTGCTGTCGGTGCCGCTGTTGCGCGAGATGCTCGAGCGCCATCCGGCGGTGCGGCTGTTGTTCAGCGGCGGCACGCCGCAGATGCAGGTGCAGGAGCTGCGCGACGGCGCGGTCGACGCGCTGGTGCTGCATCGCAATCACGTGCCGGCCGCGCCCGATCTGCAACTGACGCATTTCCCGCCGACGCCGCTGGGCTTCGTGGTGCGTGCCGGCCATCCGCTGGCCGGCGTGCGTGCGCTCGACTTCGACACGCTGCGCCGTTATCCGGTGGCCGCCAGTGGCCGGGCCATGAGCGCCGAGACCATGCACAGGCTCGACGCGTATTTTGGTCCGCACGCCCATTTCGCCGAGGCGATCCGTTACCAGTCGGACCACATCGCATCGCTGGTCGAACTGGTGCGCACCACCGACGCGGTGTTCTTCGGCGTGTTGCAGGTCGCGCGGCCGCTGATGAACCTGGGCGAGCTGGTGCACCTTGCCATCAAGCCGGCGCTCGGCCTGCACTCGCAGTTCGTGTTCGTGACGCTCGAAGGCAAGAGCCTGCCGCCGGCGATGCTGCGCTTGCGCGAACTGTGCGCGCAGTTCCTGGCGCGTTGACCGGCAGGCATTGGCGTCAGCGGGCCGCTTTGCCTGGCTTGCCCTCGGCACGCTTGCGCGCGGGCCGCGCCGCGGCCAGGGCCGGTGGTGCCGGCTGGCCCTGCTGCTGCACCTGGTCGATGATGAATTCGATCATCGTCGAGATCGCGCGCGGATGGCGCCGGTTGGGCATGTACAGCAGATACAGGCGGCTGCCGTAGATGCTCAGCTGCCAGTCGTCCAGCACCGTCACCAGCCGGCCGGCCGCCAGGTCTTCGCGGACCACGTAATCGGGCAGCAGGCCCAGCCCCAGCCCGGCCAGCGTCGCGTCGCGCAGGAACGGATAGTTGCGCGAGGTCACGCAACAATCGAGCGTGACGCGATGGCGCTCGCCGTCGCGATAGCCTGACAGCCGCAAGGGCCGGCCGACCACCGTGGCGGCGATCACCGGCAGCCTGGCCAGTTGCTCGAGATCCCGTGGCATGGCCTGACTGCGCGCATAGTCGGGTGACGCGCAGGCGACGAAACGCACCGGATCGAGTTCGCGCGCCACCAGGTTCTCGGGCGGCGTCGGCAGGATGCGCACGGCCAGGTCGACCTCGTCGCGCAGCAGGTCCTCGACGGTATTCTCGAACAGCACGTCCAGCACGATGCCGGGGTAGCGCTGCTTGAACGCCATCACCCACGGCGTCATCACGAACTTGCCATAGCCGCTGGGCACGCTCAGGCGCACGCGGCCCTGCGGCGTCTTGCCCAGCGTCTCGACCGAGGCGCGCGCGGCCGCCAGTTCGTCGCGGATGCTGCGCCCGTGTTCGTAGAGCTTCAGGCCGATCTCGGTCGGCTCGACCCGCCGCGTGGTGCGCCGGACCAGCTGCATGCCGACCGCGCGCTCGAGCTGGTTCAGGTGATAGCTGACGTTGGCGCGGGTCATCTTGAGCCGGCGCGCGGCCTCGCTGAGGTTGCCCGCGTCCAGGATGTCGACCAGCAGCGTGAGGGATTTGGTGTCCATCGGCTGATTGTCAAAAATTACTGTCGTCTGTGTCAACCGCGACAGGGATTGTCAAGCCCTACTTGCTGCGGAAGAATCGGAGCTGACACCAAGACTAAGGCGGTCCGGCAGCAAGCGGCCGGCAGTCGCAGGTCGGCCGCGCGGCTGCCTGCCTCGGTCCGGAGCAGCCAGCGACCGCCACGGAGACAGATCGCCATGCCAGCTTCTTCCCCCTTGCCGGGCGGCGTCACGCCGTTCGTGCAGCAAGCCCTGGACTACGCCGACCAGGCCGAACGCGACGCCGCCCGCGTGGCCGGCCTGGCCGAGGTTCCGCCCCGTCCGCTGGCGCGGCTGGGCGTGGTCGGCGCCGGCACCATGGGCGCCGGCATCGCGGTGGCGATGCTGGACGCCGGTTTCGACGTGACGATGATCGAGCGCAGCGACGACCTGCTCGCGCTGGGCCGCCAGCGCATCGAGCAGGTCTACGACCGGCTGATCGGCAAGCAGCGGCTGGACGCCGCCGGCAAGGCCGAACGGCTGGCGCGCTGGCACGGCTCGACCCGCTACGACGCGCTGGTCGACGCCGACCTGGTGGTCGAGGCGGTGTTCGAGGACATGGCGGTCAAGCAGGCCGTGTTCGCCGAGCTCGACCGCGTGGTCCGGCCCGGCGCGGTGCTGGCCACCAACACCTCGTACCTGGACGTGGACCGGCTGGCGGCCGGCACCGGCCGGCCCCAGGACGTCATCGGCCTGCATTTCTTTTCGCCGGCCAACATCATGAAGCTGCTGGAGGTGGTGGTCGGCGCGCGTTCGGCGCCCGACGCGGTCGCGACCGGCTTCGCGCTGGCCGGCCGGCTGCGCAAGATCGCGGTGCGCGCCGGGGTCTGCGACGGCTTCATCGGCAATCGCGTGCTGGCGGCCTATCGGCAGGCCGCCGACATGATGATGGAGGACGGCGCCTCGCCCTACGAGATCGACGCGGCGGTGCGTGGCTTCGGTTATCCGATGGGTCCGTACCAGGTGGTCGACCTGGCCGGCGGCGACATCGGCTGGGCGACCCGCAAGCGGCGCGCCGCCAGCCGTGATCCGGCCTTGCGCACCGTGCGCATCCCCGACCGGCTGTGCGAACTGGGCTGGTTCGGCCAGAAGAGCGGCCGCGGCTTCTATCTGTATCCGGACGGCGCGCGCACCGGCCAGCCCGATCCGCAGGTGCTGGACATCATCGCGCAGGAGCGCCAGCGCGCGGGCGTGACGCCGCGCCGGTTCAGCGACGACGACATCCTGCGCCGCTACCTGGCCGCGATGATCAACGAGGCCGCCAACGTGCTGCACCAGCGCATCGCGCTGCGGCCGTCGGATGTGGACGTGGTGTTCCTGGCCGGCTACGGCTTTCCGCGCGAGCGCGGCGGGCCGCTGTACACCGCCGACCAGATCGGCCTGCCGCGCATCGTCGCCGACATCGAGGCCTTCGCGCCCGAGGATCCGGCGTTCTGGCGAGTCTGGCCGCTGCTGCGCGAGCTGGCCGACAGCGGGCGCGGCTTCGCCAGCCTGAACGGAGCCGCGCATGCGTGAAGCCGTCATCGTCGCCGTCGCGCGCACCCCCATCACCAAGGCCCACCGCGGCGAGTTCAACCTGACGCCGGGGCCGACGCTGGCCGCCCATGCGGTGCGCGCGGCGGTCGCGCGCGCCGGCATCGACGCCGGACTGATCGAGGACCTGGTGCTCGGCTGTGGTTACCCCGAGGGCTCGACCGGCCGCAACATCGGCCGGCAGGCGGCGATCCGCGCCGGCCTGCCGGTGTCGGTCGGCGGCATGACCGTCAATCGATTCTGCGCCTCGGGCCTGCAGGCCATCGCGATCGCGGCCGGCCGCATCGTGCTCGACGGCGCGCCGGCGATGGTGGCCGGCGGCGTCGAGTCGATCTCGGCGATCCGCAGCCGCGACGACAACGAGGGCAAGGATCCCTGGATCGTCGAGCACAAGCCGGATCTCTATCTGCCGATGATCGAGACCGCCGACATCGTCGCGGCGCGCTACGGCATCAGCCGCGAGGACCAGGACCAGTACGCCGCCGAGAGCCAGCGCCGCTGCGCGGCGGCGCAGCAGCAGGGCCGCTACGACGACGAGATCGTGCCGGTGCGCACCACCATGGCGGTCACCGACAAGGCCAGCGGCACGGTCTCGCAGCACGAGGTGCTGGTGCAGGCCGATCGCTGCAATCGTCCCGACACGCAGTATGAATCGCTGGCCGCGCTGGCGCCGGTACGCGGGGCCGGCGCGTTCGTGACGGCCGGCAACGCCTCGCAGCTGTCCGATGGCGCGGCGGCCTGCGTGTTGATGGAAGCGCGCGCCGCGCAGCGCGCCGGCCTGCAGCCGCTGGGCGCGTTCCGCGGCCTGGCGATCGCCGGCTGCGAGCCCGACGAGATGGGCATCGGTCCGATCTACGCGGTGCCGCGGCTGCTGGCGCGCCATGGCTTGACGGTCGATGACATCGACCTGTGGGAACTCAACGAGGCCTTCGCCTCGCAGGCCTTGTATTGCCAACGCCAGCTGGGCATCCCGTCCGAGCGGCTGAACGTCGATGGCGGCGCGATCGCGCTGGGCCATCCCTTCGGCGTGACCGGTGCACGGCTGGCCGGCCACGTCTTGCTGGAAGGCAGGCGGCGCGGTGCGCGCCATGCGGTGGTGACGATGTGCGTGGGTGGCGGCATGGGCGCCGCGGGCCTGTTCGAGATTTATTGAAGGAAGCTGGCATGGACTTACATTTCACCCCCGAGGAGCAGGCCTTTCGCGACGAGGTGCGCGCCTTCCTGGCCGAGCAGCTGCCGGCCGAGCTGTCCGCCAAGGTGCGCGGCGGCAAGCGCCTGCACAAGGCCGACATGGAACGCTGGCACGCCATCCTGAACGCGCGCGGCTGGCTGGCCAGCCATTGGCCGATCGAGCATGGCGGCACCGGCTGGACGCCGGTGCAGGCCTTCATCTTCGAGAACGAATGCGCGCTGGCCGGCGCGCCGCGCATCGTGCCCTTCGGGCTGAGCATGCTGGGCCCGGTGCTGATCAAGTACGGCACCGAGGCACAGAAACGCCATTACCTGCCGCGTATCCTCGATGGCAGCGACTGGTGGTGCCAGGGCTATTCGGAACCCGGCGCGGGCTCGGACCTGGCCTCGCTCAAGACCACCGCGGTGCGCGACGGCGATCACTACGTCGTCAACGGCCAGAAGACCTGGACCACGCTGGGCCAGCATGCCGACTGGATCTTCTGCCTGGTGCGCACCGCCACCGGCGGCAAGCCGCAAGAGGGCATCAGCTTCCTGCTGATCGACATGAGTACGCCGGGTGTCGAGCTGCGGCCGATCCGCACGCTCGACGGCGAGCAGGAGGTCAACGAGGTGTTTTTCTCGGACGTGCGGGTGCCGGTGGCCAACCTGGTCGGCGAGGAGAACCGCGGCTGGACCTGCGCCAAATACCTGCTGACCTACGAGCGCACCAACATCGCCGGCGTCGGCCTGTCGATCGCCGCGCTCGAACGGCTCAAGGAGGTGGCGCAACGTTGCCGCAAGAACGGCCGGCCGCTGGCCGATGACCCGGCCTTCGCCACCCGGCTGGCGCGCGTCGAGATCGAACTGGAGAACATGCGCATCACCAACCTGCGCGTGGTGGCGGCGGTGGCCGGCGGCGGCGTGCCGGGCGCCGAAAGCTCGATGCTCAAGATCCGCGGCACCCAGGTGCGCCAGGAGATCACCGCACTGAACCGGCGCGCCATGGGGCCGTATGCGCGCCCGTACATCAGCGAGGCGCTGGACGCCGAGCGGCAGCTCGAGCCGGTCGGCCCGGAAGGCGCCGACAGCGCCGCCGCGCAGTACTTCAACTATCGCAAGCTGTCGATCTTCGGCGGCTCCAACGAGATTCAGAAAAACATCATCGCCAAGATGATTCTTGGACTGTAGGAGGCCACGCCATGGATTTCGACCTGAGCGACGATCGCCGCATGCTTGCCGACATGCTCAAACGTTTCGTGGCCGAGCAGTACGGCTATCCGGTACGCGAACGGGCCGCCGCCTCGCCGCTGGGCTACGACGCCGGCATCTGGTCGCGCTACGCCGAACTGGGCGCGATCGCGGCGCTGTTCGACGAGGCGCACGGCGGCCTGGGAGGCGGCGGCCACGACATCGCCGTGGTGTTCGAGAACCTCGGGCGCGGCCTGGCGGTCGAGCCGCTGCTGGGTGCCCTGATGGCCGGCAGCGCGATCGCGCAGGCCGGCAGCGACGACCAGCGCCGTTATCTCGAGCCGCTGATCGCCGGCCAGCTGGTCGCCGCATTGACCCACGCTGAACCCGACACGCATTACGAAACCACGCTGGTGCGCACCCGCGCCGTGCGCGATGGCCAGGACTGGGTGCTGGACGGCGCCAAGGCGGTGGTCGAGCAGGGCGAGGCCTGCGACCTGTTCGTGGTGTCGGCGCGCTGCGACGGCGACGACGACAGCGAGCAGGGCCTGTGCCTGTTCCTGCTGCCGCAGGACACGCCGGGCCTGCAACGGCGCGGCTATCCGCTGATCGACGGCGGCCGCGCCGCCGAGCTGCGGCTCGAGGGCGTGCGGCTGGGGCCGGGCGCCTTGCTGGGCCAGGCCGGTGCCGCGCTGGCCACGCTCGAGCACGCGCTGGGACGCGGCGTGCTGGCGCTGTGCGCCGAGGCGATCGGCGCGATGGACGCGGCGCGTGACGCCACCGTCGAGTACCTGGGTACGCGCCAGCAGTTCGGCGTGCCGATCGGCCGCTTCCAGGCGCTGCAGCACCGCATGGCCGACCTGCTGCTGGAGATCGAGCAGGCCCGCTCGAGCGTCATCAACGCGGCGGCGCTGCTGGACCACTCCGAACGGGTGGTGCGCGAGCGCGCCTTGTCGGCCGCCAAGGCCACCGTCGGCCGCGTCGGCACGCTGGTGGCCGAAGAGGCGATCCAGCTGCATGGCGGCATCGGCATGACCTGGGAGCTGCCGCTGGCCCATCATGCCAAGCGGCTGGTGATGATCGATCATCAACTGGGTGACGAGGACCATCACCTGCAGCGCTACATCGCGCTGGGACGGTCGGCATGAGGGCGGCCGATCCACTGCGGGGTGATGCGGCCCGGCCTGACGGGGCGCGACCCGACGCGGTTCAAGCCGAAGCGGCTCGGCCTGACGCGGCCGGAACTGACGCGGCCCGACCCACCCCGGACACGCCCGACATGCCGCTGGCCGGCATCCGGGTGCTGGACCTGTCGCGGGTGTTCGCCGGTCCGCTGTGCGGCCAGGTGCTGGCCGACTTCGGCGCCGAGGTCGTCAAGGTCGAGCATCCGCAGCGCGGCGACGACACGCGTGACTGGGGGCTGCGCATCGGCGAGCGCGAGACCACCTATTACAACAGCATGAACCGCAACAAGCGCTCGATCACGCTCGACCTGCAGTCGGACGAGGGCCGGCGCATCGTGCATGCCCTGCTGCCGCAGTTCGACGTGGTGATCCAGAACTTCAAGCACGGCGGCGCCGAAAAGCTGGGGCTGGGCTACGAGCAGCTCAGGCAGCATCGCGCCGACCTGATCTATTGCGCGGTCACCGGCTACGACGGCAGCGGCCCCGAGGCCGCGCGGCCCGGCTACGACCTGGTGATCCAGGGCGAGAGCGGCCTGATGGCCATCAACGGCGAGGCCGAGCAGCCGCCGCTGAAGTTCGGCATGGCGGTGGTCGACATGACCACCGGCCTGTACGCGGCGCAGGCGGTGCTGGCCGCACTGTTCCGGCGCGAGCGCACCGGCCGCGGCCGGCTGATCGAGATGGCGCTGTACGACTGCGGCCTGACGGTCACCAGCTACTACGGCCTGGACGCGATGCTGCTGGGCCGCGATCCCTTGCGCTATGGCAACGCGCATCCGTCGATCGTGCCCTACGGCATGTTCGATGCCGCCGATGGCGCCTTGATCATCGCGGTCGGCAGCAACGCGCAGTTCGACAAGTTCTGCCGCCAGGTGGTGATGCGTCCGGACATCGTCGAAGACCCGCGCTACGCGTCCAACGTCGAGCGCGCCAAGAACCGCCTGAGCCTGCTGCCGATGATGACCGAGCTGATCCGCGGCTTCGAGCGCGAAGTGCTGCTGGCGCGGCTGAGCGCCTGTGGCATTCCTTGCGGCCGGGTCGCCGGGCTGCACGAGGCGCTGACCAGCGAACGCACGCGGCGTGCCGGCATGCTGCAGGAGATGCCGCATCCGGTGGCGCGCAGCACCCATGTGTTCGCGCCGCCGTATCGCCTGGATGGCCAACGCCTGCCGATCCGCAATGCGCCGCCGACGCTGGGCGAGGGCACCCGCGAGGTGCTGCAGCGGCTGCTGCAGTTACCCGACGACGAATTGCGCGCGCTGCGCGACCGCGGCGTGCTGACGCTGCCCGATGAACAGCCATGAAGTCGCTGCGCGCCGTCTGTCGCGCAGGCACCTGAACCCGCCACACCCGCCGTACCCGCTGCACCGCCACAACGACAAGCCGCTCAGACCCGGCAACGACAGACCCCATCAAGGAGACGACATGATGCAGAGACAGAACATCCGCCGCCACGGCCTGGCGCTCGCACTGGCCTGCGCGGCCAGCGCGCTGTTGCCGGCACTGGCGCAGGCGCAGTCCCAGCCGCCGGCATCGTCGGCGGCCGCCAGCTTTCCGAACAAGCCGGTCACGCTGATCGTGCCGTGGCCGGCCGGCGGCTCGACCGACCGCCACCTGCGCGCGCTGGCGCAGGAGGCCGGCAAGCACCTGGGCCAGCCGGTGATCGTCGAGAACCGGCCGGGCGCCGGCGGCACGCTCGGCCCGGCCACCATGGCGCAGACCGCCAAGCCCGACGGCTACACGATCTCGCAGTATCCGCTGGGGCTGCTGCGCATGCCGCACATGCAGAAGACCAGCTACGACCCGATCGAGGACTTCACGTTCATCGTCGGCCTGTCGGGCTACACCTTCGGCTTCACGGTCCGTTCGGATTCGCCGTTCAAGACCTTCGACGACTACATCGAGGCGGCCCGCAAGAAGCCCGGCAGCATCGACTACGCGTCGACCGGGGTCGGGTCGTCGCCGCATTTGCTGATCGAGGAGATCGCCATCAATGCCGGCGTCAAGCTCAACCATGTGCCGTTCAAGGGCAACGCCGACATGCAGCAGGCGCTGCTGGGCGGCCACGTGATGGCGCAAAGCGATGCGACCGGCTGGGACCAGTTCGTCGATTCGGGCCGCATGCGGCTGCTGGTGACCTTCGGCCCCGAACGCACCACCCGCTGGCCCGAGGTGCCGACCGCGCAGGAGCTGGGCTACAAGGTCGTGTCGACCTCGCCTTACGGCCTGGCCGGCCCCAAGGGCATGGACCCGGCGGTGGTGCAGAAGCTGCACGATGCCTTCAAGCAGGCGCTCTACAGCCAGCAGAGCATGGAGATCATGAAGCAGCTGAACCAGGAGCCCAACTATCGCGACGGCAAGGACTACCGCCAGTGGGCGGTCGAAACCTACCAGAAGGACGAGGCGCTGATCGAGCGGCTCGGGTTGGGCGTGAAGTAGCCGCATCGTAGCGGGGCCGGGTCGGGCAGGGCAGCGCAGAGCCGCCGGCGGCCGGCGGCCGGTCCGACGCGCGAGGCCGGGCGCGGCGCTATCGGACGCCGAGCTATCGGATGCGGCGACACCGATCCGGCGGCTTTGAGGCAAAATGCGCTGTCTCCGAATCGGGCTCCCGGCCATGCTGACCGCGCTGTTTTCCTTCCTGGCGGTGCTGCCCGTCTTCGCACTGGTGCTGGCCGGCTACCTGGCCGGCCGCCTGCACATCCTCGAGGCCTATTCCAGCGAGAGCCTGAACCGCTTCGTGGTCTGGCTGGCGCTGCCGGCGATGCTGTTCCAGACCGTCGCGCTGGCCGACTGGGCCGACCTGTGGCAGCCGGGCTTCATCGCCGCTTTCGGGCTGAGCGGCATCGTGGTGCTGTTGCTGGCCATCGGCGTGGCGTGGCGCACCCACGGCCGCCTGATCGACGCGGCCATCGAAGGCCTGAACGCCGGCTACCCCAACGTCGGCTACATGGGTTTTCCGATCGTGATCAGCCTGCTGGGTGCCGGCGCGCTGCTGCTGCCCACCATCGCCACGATGATGACGATGTGTGTGTTCTTTGCGATCGCCATCGTGCTGGCCGAGATCGGCCAGCATGCCGGCGGCGGCTTTCTGCGCGTGCTGCGCAAGGTCGCCGGTTCGTTGATCCGCCATCCGCTGATCGTCGCGCCGCTGGCAGGCGTGCCCTTCGCATGGTCCGACACGAGCCTGCCGGCGCAATTGACGCAGTTTCTCGGCCTGCTGTCGGCCGCCGCGGCGCCCTGCGCGCTGGTCGCGCTGGGCCTGTTCCTGGCGCGCAAGCGCGAGCAGCCGACCGGCGAGCGCGGCACCAGCATCGTTTTCCTGCTCGCCTGCAAACTGCTGCTGCAACCGCTGCTGGCCTGGTACCTGGCCGCCCGCGTGTTTGATCTGGACGCCACGCAGGTGCAGGCCGTGGTCTTGCTGGCCGCGCTGCCGGCCGGCACCGGCTCGTTCATGCTGGCCGACTACTACAAACGCGACGGCCGCGTGTCCGCGCAGGTGATCTTCTGGTCGACGCTGGCATCGGTCGGCACGCTGTCGGCGATCATGGTGCTGCTGCGCTGAGATTGTCAGGCAAGATGTAGACGATTTTGTAGACGAATATGCTAATTAATTGATAGCAAATGAGAAATCGGTACAACGGCGGCACGCCGATTGACGTAGAGTCTGGTCCTTCTACTGCCATGCCCGTGTCGCCGAGTGCCGATGAGCCAGGTTTCCCATCTTCCTTCCCGCGGGGCGCGCATCGTCCTGGACGGCGTCAGCCAGACCTTCCGGCGGCGCCGTCAGGCCGGCCAGCCGGCCAGCGAACCGGATCGTTTCGTCGCGCTGCAAGACGTCTCGCTGACCATCGAGGCCGGTGAGTTTCTGACGCTGGTCGGTCCCAGCGGCTGCGGCAAGTCGACGCTGCTGGACCTGATCGGCGGGCTCAGCTTTCCCAGCGCCGGCACGCTCACGCTCGACGGCGTGCCGATCGCCGGCCCCGGTCTGGATCGCGGCATCGTGTTCCAGCAGTACGCGCTGATGCCCTGGCGCACCACGCAGGCCAACGTCGAGTTCGGCCTCGAATCGGTGCGCGGGCTGAGCCGCAAGCAGCGCACCGAGCGGGCCCGCCACTACATCGACATGGTCGGCCTGACGGGCTTCGAGCAGCACTATCCGCACGAGCTGTCCGGCGGCATGAAGCAGCGCGTCGCGATCGCCCGCGCGTTGGCCAACGAGCCGTCGGTGCTGCTGATGGACGAGCCGTTCGCGGCGCTCGACGCCCAGACCCGCGAGCTGCTGCAGCAGGAACTGCTGCGGATCTGGCAGGCCACCGGCAAGACCGTCGTCTTCATCACCCACGGCATCGACGAAGCGGTCTACCTGGGCCAGCGCGTGGCCGTGATGACCTCGCGGCCGGGCCGCATCAAGGAGATCGTGCGCATCGACGCCCCCAAGGCCGATCGCGGCGACGAGGACGTGCGCTCGACGCCGGCCTTCGTGCGCGATCGCCATGCCATCTGGTCGCTGCTGCACGACGAAGTCGCGCGGGCGCAGGACCGTCGCCAGGCCGCCTGAGTCCCTGTCCTCGCTTTTCCGCCTGCTCATGAATACCTCGACGCTTTCCCTGTCCGCCGACCCGACCCGCCGGCTGGCCCACGCCTGGACCTGGCTGGCTGCCGCCTTGCGGCGGGTGGCCGCCATCGCCGTGCTGTTGTCCCTGTGGGAGGCCGCGCCGCGGCTGGGCCTGGTCAGCGCGGCATTCTTTCCGCCGTTCTCCAAGGTCGCGCTGGCGTGGTGGGCCATGCTGCTCGATGGCACCACCGCGGCCAACCTGGGCGCCAGCCTGTTGCGCTCGGCCTCGGGCTTCGGCCTGGCCTTGCTAGTCGGCGTGCCGCTGGGGCTGCTGATCGGCTGGTACAAGACCGCCGCCGAGGTGCTCAACCCGGTGATCGAAATCTTCCGCAACACCGCCACGCTGGCGCTGCTGCCGGTGTTCATCCTGCTGCTGGGCATCGGCGAGACCTCCAAGATCGCGATCGTGTTCTATGCCTGCACCTGGGCCATCCTGCTCAACACCATCAGCGGCGTGCGCAACGTCGATCCGCTGCTGATCAAGTCGGCGCGGGCGATGGGGCTAGGTCCGATCGGCCTGTTCTACAAGGTGGTGCTGCCGGCCTCGGTGCCGACGATCTTCACCGGCATCAGGCTGGCCGGCGCCACCTCGATCCTGGTGCTGGTGGCGGCCGAGATGGTCGGCGCCAACGCCGGGCTGGGCTACTACATCACCTACGCGCAGAACAATTTTCAGATCGACCGCATGTACGCCGGCATCGTCACCGTGTCCCTGCTGGGACTGGCGATCAACGCGGTGCTGGTCTCGCTGGAGCGCCGCTTCTCGTCGTGGAAGCACTGAGCCGCGCGGCGCCTCGTTTTCCCTCTTCGACTTTTCCGCCGATGTCCCGACCTCTCTACCTGAACCTGCTGCTGGCCGGCGCAGGCTTCCTGCCGCACGCCGCCGCGGCGGCCCGCCGCCCCTTCGATCCGCTATCGCTGGTGCATTCCCGCCAGGCCGCGCTGACCGCCGAGCGCGCCGGCTTCGCCGCGCTGACGCTGGCCGAGGCACGGCAGCTGTCGGCCGGGCTGCCCGCAGGCGGTGTGCTGCCCGATCCCTTGACGTGGCTGCCGGCGCTGGCGGCCCTGACTTCGCGCATCGGCCTGATCGCGCAGGTCGGCGCGCAGCACACGCAGCCCTACAACACGGCGCGCCGGCTGGCCTCGCTCGACCACGCCAGCCGGGGCCGCGCGGGCGGCTGGCTGTTGCCGCGTTCGCGCGAGCGTGAAGCCGCCAATTTCGATCATGACGACACAGCCGATGCGCTGGCGCGGCTGCACGAATACGAGCAGGTCCTGCGTGGTCTGTGGGACAGCTGGGAAGACGATGCGCGCCAGTTCGACACCGTGACGCCACGCTACGTCGATACCAGCAAGGTGCGTGCGCTCGACCACGTCGGCAGCCACTTCCGGGTCGCGGGGCCGATCGACATCCCGCGTCCGCCGCAGGGCTGGCCGGTGCTGGTCCGCACGCTGGCCAGCGACGCCGCGGCCGATGTCGCGGCGCTCGCCGATGCCGAGGTGGTGGTGACCGAGGCCAGCACGCTGGCGCAGGCACGCGAACGGTACGCGCAAGTGCGCGCGGTCGCGCCGCAAGCGCGCATCCTGCCTTGCGTGACGGTGCTGGCTTCGCCCAGCGCCGCGCAGCGTGAGCGCCAACGGGCTGCCTGGCGCCGCGACGGCCACGACTGGACACCGCCGTGGGCGGTGCTGCAAGGCTCGCCCGACGAATTGGTGCCGCTGCTGGCGCAATGGCGCGATCAGGGCGCGGCCGACGGCTTCACGTTCGCGCCGGCGGTCAGCGGCGACGAACTCGACGACCTCGCCGACTACCTGCTGCCTGCGCTGCAGCGCCACGGCCTGGCCCGCGCGCACCTGCCCGGCGCGACGCTGCGCGAGCATCTCGACCTGCCGCGCCCGGCCGGCCGGCGCCAGCCCCATCCTGTTGCGGACCTGACGACATGAATACGCCAACACGGCAATTGATCCTGGGCGCCGAATTCCATCAGTCGGGCGACCACGAAGGCGGCTGGCGTCTGCCCAGCGCGCAACCCTGGCGCGGCACCGACCTGGCCTATTACCAGGCGCTGTCGCGGGTCGCCGAACGCGGCAAGATGGACTTCGTGTTCTTCGCCGATTTCCTTGCCTACACGCCGCGCATCCGCCAGAGCGTGCGTTGGGAGCTCGAGCCGCTGGCGCTGCTGGCCGGCATCGCCGCCGCGACCGAGCACATCGGCCTGATCGCGACCGGTTCGACGCTGTACAACGAGCCCTACAACCTGGCGCGCGCCTTCGCGACGCTCGATCACCTGAGCGGCGGCCGCGCGGCCTGGAACATCGTCACCACCGGCGAGCCGCACACCGCGCGCGACTTCGGCCACCAGGCGGTGCTGCCGCATGCGCAGCGCTACGCCCACGCGCACGAGTACGTCGCGTTGATCCGCCGCTTGTGGGACAGCTGGGGCGATGCGGCCGGCGGCGTCGCCAACACCGACCCGGCGCGAGCGCGCGAGCTGGCGTACCGCAGCGAGCGCCATCGCGTGGCCGGCGCGCTGAACCTGCCGCGCACGCCGCAGGGCCGGCCGGTGCTGGTGCAGGCCGGCTCGTCCGAGGATGGCCGGCGGTTCGCCGCCGCGCATGCCGAGATCGTCTTCACCGCGCAGCCGACGCTGGCGGCGGCGCAGGCCTTCTACGCCGACATGCAGCGGCGGGTCGACGAGGCGGGCCGCGCGGCGCAGTCGCTCAAGGTGGTGCCGGGTTTCCTGACCGTGATCGGTTCGACCGACGCCGAGGCGGCGCGCCTGCGCGAACGGCTCGACGACCTGCTGGCGCCGGAAGTCTACGAGACGCTGCTGTCCGGCTATGGCATCGAGCTGTCGCAGCACGACCTGGACGATCCGGTGCCGGCGCAACTGGGCGACATCAGCCAGTTCGAGGGCATACGCAGCCGCTACGCGGTGATCGAGAGCCTGATCAAGCAGTGGGGCCCGGGGCTGACGATCCGCCAGTTGGTGCGCCGGCTGGCCGGCAGTCGTGGCCACCTAGCGGTGGTTGGCACGCCCGAGCGTATCGCCGCGACCATGCAGCAGTGGTTCGAGCAGCGCGGCGCCGACGGCTTCATCGTCAAGTCGTCGCACCTGCCGGGCGGCATCCAGGACTTCGTCGATCAGGTGGTGCCGCTGCTGCAGCAGGCCGGCATCTACCGCCGCGACTACGACGACGCCACGCTGCGCGACCATTTGAATCTGCCGCGTCCCGACCCGCAGCAGGCCGTCCATACAGAGGTCGGGACCCTTACATCCGCTTGAGGAAAGCCTTCATGAAATCCATCAAATCCCTGGCGTGGCTGCTGGCGCTGCTCGCCCCCCTGTCGGCCGTGCCGGCGCAGGCGCAGACCTCGCCCCAGCTCGAAGTCGATACCATCCGCTACCAGAGCTTCAGCGGCGGGCAGGTGATCTTCGCCGAACTGGCCGATGCGCTGGGCTACCTGGCGCCGCTCAAGCTGAACCGGCTGGGCGTGGTCACCGGCGGGCCGGCTGACATCCAGGCCACCGCGACCAACCAGGTCGACTTCGGCCAATCCTTCAATGGCGCCATCCTCAATGCCTACGCGGCCGGCGCGCCGATCAAGGCGGTGATCGGCTATCACGGCTCCAACCAGGAGCACTACTACGGCACCTGGGTGCTGGCGGACAGCCCGATTCGGCAGGCCTCCGACCTGGTCGGGCGCAAGGTCGGCCTGAACACGCTGGGCGCGGCCGCGCAGGCCTATGTCGAGGAATACCTCAAGCAGGGCAAGGTCGGCGCCGCCGACCAGAAACGCGTGACGCTGGTGCCGATCCCGCCGCCCAATGCCGAACAGGCGCTGCGGCAGGGACAACTGGACGCCGCGGTGCTCAACGGCGGCTTTCAGGAACTGGCCAAGCAGCGCGGCGGCCTGCGCCAGCTGTTCAGCGACTACGACCTGTTCGGCGATTACACCTTCGCCAGCGTGGTGATGAGCCGTGACTTCATCGCCAAGAACCCGAACACCACGCGCCATCTGGTCGGCGCGATGGCCAAGGCCATCGAATGGTCGCAGCAGCAGCCGCGCGAGAAGGTCATCGAGGTCTACTCGAAATACCTCAGCGACAACGGCCGCGCCGATCAGGTGCCGGCCATCAAGCTGTGGGACACGCAGGCGGTCAGCAATCGGGGCGGCGTGATCTCGTCGCAGGAGTTCGGCCGCTGGATCGACTGGCTGGTCGAGAAGGACAAGTTCAAGCCCGGCCAGGTCAAGCCCGAGGACGTCTACACCAACGAGTTCAATCCCTACGCCAGCAAGGGCTGAGGCCCCGGGCGGCCGGCGGCCGGACGGCGCCCGCCGCCGGCCGGTCTCGCGTCAGG
>JAEZBO010000178.1 GCA_023427085.1 Pseudomonadota bacterium | reverse complement strand
GCCCCCCCCCCCCCCCCCCCCCCCCCCCGCCAGCCCCAGCAAGGCCATGCCGAAGAACGCCAGGAACAGCTGCATCAGCAGCGGCGTGCCTTGCAGCAGTTCGATGTACAGCACCGCGGCGCGGCGCAGCGGCACCACCCGGCTGGTGCGCGCCCACAGCACCGCCAGGCCCAGCAGCGTGCCGCCGGCGAAGGCCGCCAGCGACAGCAGTACGGTCCAGCGGGCCGCCAGCAACAGGTTGCGCACGATGTCCCATTGCGAGAACTCGATCATCGTTCGGCCCCCTTGAACAGCTGGCGGCCGATCAGGCGCAGCAACTGGCGCAGCAGCAACGCCAGCACCAGGTAGATCGCGGTGGTGACGAAATAGGCCTCGAAGGCGCGGAAGTTGCGCGACTGGATGAAGTTGGCCGCGAAGCTCAGCTCCTCGACGGCGATCTGCGAGCACACCGCCGAACCCAGCATCACGATCACCACCTGCGACGACAGCGCCGGCCAGATGCGCGCCATCGCCGGCGCCAGCACGACGTGGCGAAACACCTGCGCGCGCGACAGCGCCAGGCTGGCGCCGGCCTCGTACTGGCCGCGCGGCGTGGCCTGGATGCCGGCGCGGATGATCTCGGCGCTATAGGCGCCCAGGTTGGCCACCATCGCGATGCAGGCCGCCTGCAGTTCGCTCAGTTGCACGCCGGCGGCGGGCAGGCCGAAAAAGATGAAGAACAGCTGGATCAGGAACGGCGTGTTGCGGATCAGCTCGATGTAGGCCACCACCGGCGCGCGCAGCAGCGCCGGCCCGTCGCTGCGCAGCCACGCGCAGGCCAGGCCCAGCGCGATGCCGCCGACGCCGCCGACGGCGATCAGCCAGGCGGTCAGTGCGATGCCCTTGGCCAGCACCGGCCAGTAATCCAGGATCGCGCCGAACGCAAAGACGTAGTCCACGGCCGCGCGGTCCTACAGCCCGGCGGGCAGCTTCTCGCCCAGCCACTTCACCGCGATGGCGTCGAGCGAGCCGTCCTGCTTGGCGGCCGCCAGGATCTCGTTGACCTTGGCCTGCAGCGCCGATTCGCCCTTGTTCAGGCCGATGTAGCACGGCGAGTTCTTGATCAGGAACTTGGTCTCGGGTTTCTTGGGCGGATTGCGCGCCAGGATCGCCGCGGCCACCACGTTGCCGGTCGCCACCAGCTGCACCTGGCCCGACAGGAAGGCGGTGATCGTGCCGTTGTTGTCTTCGTAGCGGCGCAGCGTCGCATCGGCCGGCGCGATCTTCGACAGTTCGATGTCCTCGACCGACCCGCGCGTCACGCCGATCACCTTGCCGGACAGGTCGGCGGCGTTCTCGGCCTTGACGTCGGCCGGGCCGAACACGCCATTGAAGAACGGCGCGTAGGCGTCGGTGAAGTCGATGGCCTTCTCGCGTTCGGGATTCTTGCCCAGGCTCGAGATCACCAGGTCGACCTTGCGGGTCTGCAGGAACGGCACGCGGTTGGCGCTGGTCACCGGCACCAGCTCGAGCTTGACGCCCAGGCGTTGCGCGATCAGCGCGGCGGTATCGATGTCGTAGCCTTGCGGCTTGAGGTCGACCGTGACCGAACCGAAGGGCGGGAAGTCCTGCGGCACGGCGACCTTCAGCGTGCCGGCCTTCATGATGTCGGCCAGCGCATCGGCACGAGCCAGCGGGCTGGCCAGCAGCGCGGCGGCGGCCACGGCGGTCAAGAGCAGCGTTCTGCGTAGCATGTGGATTCTCCTGGGCTGCGCGGTTCTAAGATGCACACCAATTCGGTATACAAAGAACTGCAAAGCAATCCGCATGCCAAGCTGCCGACCCGGGGGTGCGCAGCGGGCACTCGCGCGCTGCATCACAGGTGGCGGCGCCGCTGGAGGTACCGCCGGCGGGTCGATCCGTCAGTCTCCGGCCGGCCGCTGCCTGGAAGGCGAGCCCTGTCTGGCGGCACATCGCGGTGCGCCCGCACCGTCGTGGCGCACGCCGCACCAGCGTGGCCCACCGCCGCGCGTGGCGCCAGGCCGCCCCGGCTCAGGTCAGCAGCGCCATCACCAGGTCGGCGTCGCCGGCCTTGTCCTGGTCGGAGAAATCGAGCGCCTGCTCGACGTGGTTCAGGTGTTCGACCATCAAGGCCACCGCGGCCTCGGTATCACCGGCCTTGGCCGCCTTCAGGAAGGCGTGGTGCTCGTCGGACGAACACACCGCATCGAGCGTCGACTGGTACAGCGCGGTGATCACCGCGCTGCGGGCCGACAGGTCGCGCAGCATCTCGGTCAGCACGCTGTTGCCGACCACTTCGGCCAGCAGCGTGTGGAAGTCCGCCAGCAGGCCGTTGCGCAGTTGCGCGTCGGGACCGGTCACGGCGCGGCGCTCGTTGCGCAGGTGCTGCTCGAGCCGGCGATAGTCGGCCGGCTTGGCCAGCGCGACGAACTCACGCGCCAGCGCGGCCTCGAGGATGCGGCGCACGCTGAACACTTCGCGCGCCTCGGCGGCGCTGGGCTTGCTGACGAACGCGCCTTTCTCGGGCACGGTGCGGATCAGCTTGTCTTTCGACAACATCAGCAGCGCGGCGCGCACCTTGGTGCGGCTCACGCCATAGGCGCGCGCCAGCGCTTCCTCGCGCAGGCGCGTGCCGGGCGGCAGCCGGTGACCGACGATGGCGGCGGCAATGGCCTGGGCGATCTGCTCGGCGCTGGGGTCGGGAGGCGTGGCGGAACGGGTGCTCATGATCCGCGTAGTCTAACCAATTATTTTGCACGACTATTGCATACAAAAATTACATCCACTAAATTGGCGGGACGCAGCGCCGCCGTGGCCTGCACACCGTTCTCCCTCCTGTTCGAGCCGGCGCCCGCCGGCGCCACTTCATGCCCAACGACTTCAGCGCAGACATCCACGCCTTCCTCGCCGGCCAGCACGACGCGCAGGCGGCCTTCCTGGCCGAAATGGTGCGCGTGCCTTCCGACAACCCGGCCGGCGATTGCGCGCCGCATGCGCAGCGCGCTCAGGCCCTGCTCGAGGCGCTGGGCCTGACGGTGTCGGCCTATCCGGTACCGGCCCGGCTGGTGCGCGAGGCCGGCATGCTGTCAGCCACCAATCTGGTGGTGCGGCTGCCCTTCGGCGACGGCGGTCCCACCATCGCGCTGAACGCCCATGGCGACGTGGTGCCGCCCGGGCAGGGCTGGCGCCACGACCCCTATGGCGGCGAGGTCGAGATCGATCCCGAGCACGGTCCGGTCATGTACGGGCGCGGCGTGGCGGTATCGAAGTCGGACTTCGCGACCTACACCTGGGCCGCGCTGGCATTGCACCACGCGCAAGCGCAGGGCGCCGCGCTGCGCGGCACGATCGAACTGCACTTCACCTACGACGAGGAAACCGGCGGCGAGATCGGTCCGGGCTATCTTTTGTCGCAAGGCCTGACGCAGCCCGACCTGGCCGTCTCGGCGGGGTTCTCCTACGGCATCGTGTCGGCGCACAACGGCTGCCTGCATCTCGAAGTAGTCGTGCACGGCAAGCAGGCGCACGCGGCGATGCCGCATACCGGCGTCGACGCGCTCGAGGCGGCCACCCACATCCTGCGCGCGCTCTACGAGTTTCGCGCCACGCTGGCGCAAAAGCGCTCGGCCACGCCCGGCATCGACACGCCGGGCCTGACGATCGGCCTGATCCACGGCGGCATCAACACCAACGTCGTGCCCGACCAAGTCACGTTCCGGCTCGACCGCCGCCTGATACCGGAAGAAGCCGACCACGATGCCGAGGCCGAGTTGCGTGCGGTGATCGACGCGGCGGCGGCCCAGCGTCCCGGCATCTCGGTCTCGATCAAGCCGGTGCTGATGGCGCGGCCGCTGGCCGAGCTGCCCGGCGCGCAGCCGATGATCGACGCCTTGCGCCGGCATGCCAGCGAGATATTCGGCCAGCCGATCCCGGTGCATGGCGTGCCGCTCTACACCGACGCCCGCCACTATGCGCAGGCCGGCATCCCGACGGTGCTGTACGGTGCCGGTCCGGCCACGCTGATCGAGGCACGCGGCCACAATTCCGACGAGAATCTGCGGCTGCGGGACTTGCAACGCGCGACGCAGGTGGTGGCGCTGGCATTGGCTGACCTGATGGTCTGACGATCGCGGCGGCGCTGGATCCGCGCCGCCTGTGCCGGCTTAGCGCGGGTCGCGGCCCGCCGCGCCGCCGGCCCTGGCCAGCAGGAAATGCCAGGCGCAGGCATAGGCGGCGGCGACATCCTCGCTGCTGACGATCTCCAGCGGGTTGTGGCTGATACCGCCGTTGCCGCAACGCACGAACAACATGCTGACCGGCGCGAGCTGCGCCATCATCATCGCGTCGTGGCCGGCGCCCGACACCAGCTGATGCACCGGCAGGCCCTGCGCGGCGATCGCCTCGGCCCACGCGGCGCGTTGCGCCGGGTCGCAGCCGGCCGCGGCGGCGCGCAGCAGTTCCACCGACTCGACCGCGATGCCGCGCCGGGCGCAGATCCGCGCGATCTGCGCGTCGATGTCGGCCAGCGCGGCGTCGCGCACGCTGTCCTGCTCGGCGCGGATGTCCAGGCTCAGCACACAATTGCCCGGGATCACGTTGACCGAGCCACCCGGCACCTCGAGCTGGCCGACCGTGCCGACCAGCCCCGGCGCCTGGCTGCAGCGCGACTCGACCATCAACGTGATCTCGGCGGCCGCGCAGGCCGCGTCGCGGCGCAGCCGCATCGGCGTGGTGCCGGCATGGCCGGCCTGGCCGCTCAGGCGCAGCCGGCGCCGCACGCTGCCGGCGATCGCGGTGACCACACCCACCGGCGCCTGCAGGTCCAGCAGCACCGGCCCCTGTTCGATATGGATCTCGAAGTAGTGCAGCAAACGCTGCGGATCGGTCGCGGCGCGGCCGATCTCGGCCGGATCGTGGCCAGCGTCGCGCAAGGCCTGCGCCAGTGACACCCCGTGCGCGTCGCAGCCGGGCAGCAGCGCGGCGTCGAACCGGCCGGCGTACGCCGACGAACCCAGGAAGGTGCTGCCAAAGCGCACGCCTTCCTCTTCGGCGAAGGCGATCAGCTCCAGGTCGTGTTCCAGCCGCAAGCCTTGCTCGGCCAGCGCCTGCACCAGGCCGATGCCCATCAGGATGCCCAGCCGGCCGTCATAGCGTCCGCCGTTGCGCACGGTGTCGTAATGGCTGCCGGTGGCGATGCAGCCAGGCACGCGGGCCGCAACGCCGGATCGGGCCAGGTAGCGGCCGACCACGTTGCCGACCGCGTCGATGCGCACGCTGTCGAAGCCCGCCTCGTGCATCCAGGCCGCCAGTTGCGCGGCCGCGGCACGGTGCGCCGGGCCCAGATAGGTGCAGGTCAGTTCGCCCGGCACGTCGGTATGGCGGGCCAGGCTGTCGGCGCGCTCGAGCAGTTGCTGCGCGGCGGCATGGGCGCGGGTCGGTGTCATGGAGCAGGGCGCGAGGAGGGTCGTCAACAGCATGTATTAGACGGCAATACACAATTTTTGTATACGATCCCCGCGCGGCATGGACTCGGCGATCCATATCCCGGATGCCCGGCAGGGTTGCTGCGGCATTTTCATAATGCAGGCTCTACAATTCGCTCATAAGCATATTGCCCGGGTCGGCCGTCCGCCTCGCAGCGCCAGCGGCCGCCCGGTTCACGCCCGTTCAAGGAGGCTGCGTGCAGCCCGTCATCTCAGTCAAGAACCTGTCCAAGACCTACGCCTCGGGCCATCACGCGCTCAAGGACATCGACCTGGACATCCACCGCGGCGAAATCTTCGCCTTGCTCGGTCCCAACGGCGCCGGCAAGACCACGCTGATCAGCATCATCTGCGGCATCGTCAATCCCAGCACCGGCACCGTGCACGCGGACGGCCACGACATCATCCGTGACTACCGCGCCGCGCGCGCGCAGATCGGCTTGGTGCCGCAGGAGCTCACCACCGACGCCTTCGAAAGCGTCTGGAACACCGTCAACTTCAGCCGCGGCCTGTTCGGCAAGCCGGCCAATCCGGCCTACATCGAGAAGATCCTGCGCGACCTGTCGCTGTGGGACAAGAAGGACGCGCGCATCATGGCGCTGTCGGGCGGCATGAAGCGCCGCGTGATGATCGCCAAGGCGCTGTCGCACGAGCCCAAGATCCTGTTCCTGGACGAACCCACGGCCGGCGTCGACGTCGAGCTGCGGCGCGGCATGTGGGACATGGTGCGCAAGCTGCGCGAAGAGGGCGTCACGATCCTGCTGACCACTCACTACATCGAAGAAGCCGAAGAGATGGCCGATCGTATCGGCGTGATCCGCAAGGGCCGGATCATCCTGGTCGAGAGCAAGGCCGCGCTGATGAACAAGCTCGGCAAGAAACAGCTCTCGCTCGATCTGCGCGCGCCGCTGGCGGCCGTGCCCGATGCGCTGGCCGGCTACCAGCTCGATCTGGGCGACGGCGGCCACACGCTGACCTATACCTTCGACAGCGAAGGCGAACGCAGCGAAATCGCCGAACTGCTGCGGCGCATGCAGGAGCTGGGCATCGAGTTCAAGGACCTGCGCACCTCGCAGAGCTCGCTCGAAGAAATCTTTGTCGATCTTTTGAAGAATCCCTCATGAATCTGCACGGCATCCGCGCCATCTACCTGTTCGAGCTCGCGCGCACCTGGCGCACGCTGATGCAAAGCATCGCGTCGCCGGTGATCTCGACCTCGCTGTACTTCGTCGTGTTCGGCTCGGCGATCGGCTCGCGCATGGTCGAGATCGACGGCATCAGCTACGGCGCCTTCATCATCCCGGGCCTGATCATGCTGTCGCTGTTGACCGAAAGCATCTCGAACGCCTCGTTCGGCATCTACATGCCGAAGTTCTCCGGCACCATCTACGAGATCCTGTCTGCGCCGATCTCGTACCTCGAGATCGTCATCGGTTATGTCGGGGCGGCCGCCACCAAGTCGGTCATCCTCGGGCTCATCATGCTATGCACGGCGCGGCTGTTCGTGCCGTTCAGCATCGAGCATCCGCTCTGGATGATCCTGTTCCTGCTGCTGACGGCGGTCACGTTCAGCCTGTTCGGCTTCATCATCGGCGTATGGGCGCAGGGCTTCGAAAAGCTGCAGATCGTGCCGATGCTGATCGTTACGCCGCTGACCTTCCTGGGCGGCAGCTTCTATTCGATCGACATGCTGCCGCCGTTCTGGCAGAAGCTCACCTTGCTGAACCCGGTGGTCTACCTGGTCAGCGGATTCCGCTGGAGCTTCTACGGCGTCTCGGACGTCAGCGTCGGCATCAGCGTGGCGATGACGCTGGTGTTCATGCTGCTGTGCATCCTGACGCTGCGCTGGATCTTCAAGACCGGCTATCGGCTCAAGAACTGAGCACGGTGAACAAGCCACTGCCTGGCTGGTAACTGCCAGTCCGCCGGCCGGCAGGCAAGCGGACGGCCGCGCGGCGCTGGGCGCGTCAGCGATGCAACATGGCCGCCGGCGAATCCAGCCAGTGGGCGCAGAACAGCCGGTCGGCATCGGTCCAGGCCGCGCCGGGCCGCAGGCCGGCCTCGCGCGCCAGCGACTGGATGCCGTCGAGCGTGAACTTGTGCGAGTTCTCGGTATGCAGGCTTTCGCCTTCCTCGAAGCTGAACCGCCGCCCAGCCACCGTCACGGTCTGGCGGCGGCGGCTGATCAGGTGCATCTCGATGCGCTGCGCCTGCGGCTGGTACGGCGCGTGATGCGTGAAGGCGTCCAGATCGAAATCGGCGCCCAGCTCTTGGTTGGCGCGCCGCAGCAGGTTCAGGTTGAACTGCGCGGTGATGCCGGCCGAGTCGTTGTAGGCCGCGTGCAGGATGGCCGGGTCCTTGACCAGGTCGACACCGAGCAGCAGGCTGCCGCCCCGCAACAGCCGCGCCGCCTGCTTCAAGAACGCCAGCGCCTGCGCGGGTGCGAAATTGCCCAGTGTCGAGCCGGGAAAAAAACCCACGCGCCGACTGCCGGCCGCCGGCTCGGGCAACGAGAATGGCTGGGTGTAGTCGGCCACCACCGGTAGTACTTCCAGGCCCGGATAGGCCTGGCGCAGCGCCTGCGCCTGCTCGAGCAGGTAGTCGCCCGAGATGTCGATCGGCACGTAGCGCAGCTGCGTGCCGCGGCTGGCCAGCGCGTCGAGCAGAATGCGGATCTTGGTCAGCGAGCCGGCGCCGAATTCGATCAGGTCCACGCGTGGCCCCATGCGGGCGGCGATCTCGTGCGCACGGGCGCGCAGGATGCCCAGCTCGGTGCGGGTCGGGTAATACTCCGGCAGTTCGCAGATCCGGTCGAACAGCGCCGAGCCGTGCTGGTCATAGAAATACTTGGGCGAGATCGCGCGCGGACGGTGCGACAGCGCGTCGATCAGGTCGGCCTCGAAGCCCGACACGACCGGACCGCTGGCGAGTGCTTGAACGGAAGAAGGCATGTCGCGCTCCTGAGGGGGTCGGTGCCGGGTGTCGAGCGCGGGCTTACAGATCCCGGGCCAGCCGCAGGCCCGTGAACTGCCAACTGGTCGCCGGCGGAAAGAAGTTGCGATAGCTCGGCCGGCCGTGGCCGGGCGGCGTGGCCAGGCTGCCGCCGCGCAGCACGATCTGGCTGACCATGAACTTGCCGTTGTATTCGCTGGCGGCGCCGGCCAGCGGCCGGAAACCGGGGTAGGGGTCGTACGACGAGCGCGTCCACTGCCACAGCACGTCGAACATCTGGCTCAGGCCTGGCGTGGCGCAGGCTGCTTCCCATTCGAACTCGGTCGGCAGGCGTGCCTGCGCCCACTGGGCATAGGCATTGGCTTCATAAAAATTCAGGTGCGCGACCGGCGCTTCGGGCCGCATCGGCCGCAGGCCTTGCAGGCCGAAGGTGAACCAGCCGCTATCGCTCACGCGCCCTTGCAGCCGCGTGTCGTCGGCGGCCAGCCAGTAGGCCGGGCACTGCCAGCCTTCGCGCTGCACCGTGGCCCAGCCTTCGGACAGCCAGAATTCCGGCCGCCGGTAGCCGCCGTCGTCAATGAATGCGGCGTATTCGCCGTTGTTCACCAGCCGGTCGGCCAGTTGATAGGGATGCAGCAGCACGGTGTGGCGCGGCGTCTCGTTGTCGAACACAAAACCCTCGGCGCCACCGTTGCTGCCGACTTCGACGATGCCGCCGTCATGGTCCAGCCAGCGCATCGGCGCGGCCTCGGTCAGCAGCCGCAAGGGCGCATCGTCGTGCTGATAGGCCGGCAACAGAGGGTTGCACGACAACACGTGCAGGATATCGGTCAGGATCAGTTCCTGGTGTTGCTGCTCGTGCTGCAATCCCAGCATCAGCGGGGCCGACAATTGCACCCACAGCGCGTGATCGGCCTGTTGCAGCAGGTCCTGCATGGCCTGGTCGACGTGCTGGCGATAGGCCAGCACCTCGTCGAGCGAGGGCCGGGTGAGCAGGCCACGCATGGGCCGCGGATGGCGCGGGCCCAACGACTCGTAGTACGAGTTGAAGAGATAGGCGAATTGGGGATCGAAGACCTGGTAACCCTGCGCGTGCGGCTGCAAGATCATCGTCTCGAAGAACCAGGTGGTGTGCGCCAGGTGCCATTTGGTCGGACTGGCGTCCGGCATCGACTGCACGCATTGGTCTTCTGGCGACAGCGGCGCGCTCAGCGCCAGGCTGTAGGCGCGGACGGCCAGATAGTGCTGCAAGCCTTGCCAGGCGGGAAGGGCCTGCATCTTGGGGCGGAGGGCGCGCATGGTGTGGGCAGAGTCGGGAATAAGCTTAGAGGCTACGGGACTAAGGCCGCCACGTGTGTTGCCAATCCCTCCGGCTTGCATCCTGATGTTCGCCGCGCCTGCGCGGCGCCCGAAAAACAAAAAAGCCGCTTCCTGGTAAGCGGCTTTTTTGCCGGACTCGCCTTGCGGCGGATCCTTTCTGCGGTTCGGCAGGCGTGGGGTTCCGCCTGGCGTACCGGACCATGCCGAGGCAGCGCCCCGGCATGGAAATCGTTTAGAAGCGGTGACGAACGCCCACGCCGGCTGCGGTGCTCTTGTAGCCGTCGAGGAAGGCCCAGTTCTTGGCGTACGAACCGTAAGCGTACAGGTTCGTGCGCTTGGACAGGTCGTAGGTGTAACCCAGGCTGTAGATGTTCATCGTCTTGTCGTCGCCGGTCAGACGGTCGTTGCTCGGATCGGCACGTTGCCACGAACCGAACAGGCTGCCCGGGCCGACGGGGGCCGACAGGCCGACCATGTACGACTTGGCCTTGAAGCCGTTGACCGAACGGTCGGTGCCGTCGGTGCCGTTGAAGTAGTTCGAGCCGGGGCCGCCGAAGCCTTGGCCGCTTTGCACGCCAGCCGAGCCGAACCAGCCGTCTTCGATCTGACCGTAGGCCAGCGCGAGCTTGACGACTTCGAAGTCGTAGGTACCACCGACTTGCCACGAGAAGATGCGGATCGGGCCCTTCGAACCATCAGCGCCGTTGTTGCTGGCGGGGTTCAGGTAGTCGGCCGTCGCGGCGACGTTCAGGGGGCCGTTGGCGTAACGCAGACCGCCGGTGATGGCGCGGTTCTTGTTGTTGGTCGCGAAGGTGTTGTCACCAGCCAGATCGCCGACGTTGCCGGCTTCGCCGGTGTCGAACGAGTAGCCCACGCCGGCTTGGAAGCCGCCGATGCTGGGCGACAGGTACTGGATCAGGTTGTCCCAGCGCAGCGTCTCGGTCGACGAGAACACCGAGCCCAGGCTGGCCTGGTGGTACGAAGCACCCATCGGATCGATGCTCGAGAAGAACAGCGAGCTGATGTTCACTTGACGGCCGGCGGTCACTTGACCCCAGGCGTCGTTGGCCAGGCCGATGGTGGCCTGGCGACCGAACAGGCGGTCACCCTGGCGCGAACGGCCGGTGCGCGAGTTGAAGCCGCTTTCCAGTTGGAAGATGGCACGGGTACCGTTGCCGAGGTCTTCCGAACCACGCAGGCCCCAGCGCGAGCCGCTTTGCTGGCCGTCGATCATGCCGGTGCGGCTGACGTCGGTGCCTTGGCCGCGGATCTTCTGGTAGCCGATACCCAGATCGACGATACCGTACAGGGTCACCGAGGTCTCGGCTTGTGCGGCGCCGGTGGTAGCGACCAGGCCGGCTGCAGCTGCCAGGATGGCGGCGGGCAATTTGCGCATCTTCATCATGAACGTATTCCTTTGTGCTTCGCAATAAACAATCTTGTCATTCGAACCGCCGCGGTGACCTTGGCGGTGCTCCTGCCCAAGCAGTGAGTGGATTATGGGCGAACTGCTTATATGGAGATTTCGCGAAATGTGAGAAATGTCTACTGATGCGACACGATCATGACTTGAGGGCTTTTGAGGGGGCCTGCATGGTGCACTGCACTGTCAGCCCGATGCGCTGGCCGAGTGTGACCGCGCGGCCGGGCCGAGGCGCCGATCAATTATCAGCAAATTTGCTGATAATTTTCGGGGATATTATTTATTATCAATGGCTTGCGTTGAGTCGGGAGCACTTCGGCCCTTCCTCGTCCCAATTCCGGTCCGCCTGTCGACTTGTGCATCGCAGCAGCCAGCCGTCACGTTGGCAACGCCGTTTTGAGCCCGGCGGCGATCAGCTCGTGGCAGTTACGAATTCACCGGGGCCTATCCACCACGAGAACTTCAAGTTGTTGTTTTTTGACATCGTGGCTGATGTATAGGTGCCACATGTCCTTGGGTCGGCCAGCCCATCAACGGAATAGGGAAGCGACCGTCGGTTAGTCGATGCTATGAGGTTCCACTGCCGTTCTGTCTCGGCGGAACAAGGTGGCGGCCTCGGCGTCGCTGAGTCCATCCGAGGTCCAGCCGCGCTCGCGCCTCGCGTCGGAGTCCATGCCGCTATGTCGCATCTTTCCGCTGTAGTCGACAAAGACGGTCTTGAGCTCGGTGTAATCCTCGATAGCCGATTGCGCGTACTCACGGGTGCCGTTGCCGGTACCTTTGGTGCCTCCGAATGGCAGGTGCATTTCCGACCCGATGGTGGGTGCATTGACATAGGCCAGACCCGACTTGAACCCACGCACGGCGGCGAAGGCGCGGTTAATGGACTGTGTGTAGATGGCCAGAGACAAGCCATAAGAGGTCGAGTTCGCCAACGCCATGGCGTGAGCGAAGTCATTAGCTTTCAGCACGGCGACCACCGGGCCAAAAATCTCATCCTGTGCGATTCGCATATCGGAGGTGACGCCAGAAAACAACGTGGGCGCATAAAAGTGGCCATTGTTGATGTCCAGCTTGTGGCCACCGACCAACAGTCGCGCACCCGCACTGACAGCAGACTTCGTGTAGGAATGGATTTTTTCGAGTTGCTTGAGGCTGACCACAGGCCCGAGCTGTGTAGACGGGTCTAGAGGATCTCCCACACGCAGGGCACTGACGCGGGATGCGTAGAGATCCAAGAAACGGTCGTGAAGATCCTGGTGGACGATGATGCGGCTGGATGCAGTGCAACGTTGGCCGCTACTGCCGTAGCCTCCCCATACCGCACCTTCCACTGCCAGATCCAGGTCGGCATCGTCCATGATGACGATGGCGTTCTTGCCACCCATCTCCAGGCTGATTTTCTTGCCTGCTGCGCCGGCCTTGCCGCCGATGTATCGGCCGGTCTGAGTGGAACCCGTGAAAGAAACCATGTCGACATCGGGATCGCTCAACAGAACGTCGCCGATCTCGGCACCATACCCAGTCAGCAGATTGACGACGCCAGGGGGCAATCCGGCCGACTCAAGCAGCTCGATCATCATATGGCCAGCCATGGCCGTTTCTTCCGACGGCTTGAACACGACGGTATTACCGCAGATTAACGCCGCAAAGATTTTGCCCGCCGGTGTCAGCATGGGCAGATTCCACGGCGTGATGACGCTGACGACGCCGATCGGCTCCCGCAGCGTGCAGGCGAATTTCTCCGTCATTTCAGACGGCACGGTCACACCGGACATTCTCTGGCCTTCGCCGACCATGTATTTACCAAGCTTGATGGCGCTACCGACATCGTATCCGGCGGCTTCTGCCAGGACCTTGCCCATCTCCCGACTGATCGCCCGCGCGATTTCGTCGGTACGCGCTTCCAGTGCCGCCACGACCATTTCCAGGATGGAGGCTCTTTGGGGCGCGGGCGTAGCAGCCCATCCCGGCCATGCTGCCCGGGCAGCGGCAATCGCCGCTTTGCCGTCCTGCGGACCGCTGCGGGCGAAGAGGCCCACCACGTCCGCGGGACGCGCCGGATTGCGGCTTTCGAACAACTGGCCGCCCTGGGCGGCGACACGGACGCCTGCAATCACGTTGCCATAAGGTGTGCTCATTTTCTGTCCTTCTTCTGGTTGCTGCCGCGGTCAGTGGTCTAGCGGCTTTCCGACGGTTTCGGGTAAAAGCAAGGCCGCCATCACGGTCAGGCTGTAAGCCGCTGCCGTAAGAAGTCCAATCGCAGTCCCCAGTGCTATGGAGGTGCTGGCCAGACCTACCAAGGTTGGAAAGGTGGAGCCGACGGCACGTCCAAAGTTGTATGAAAAGCCCACGCCCGATCCCCGCACCCGGGTCGGATACAGCTCGCTGAAGAACGTCCCTACGCCGCTGTAGACGCCGCTTGGAAAGAACCCGAGCGGCAAGCCCATCAAAAACACGACGGTCTGACTGAGCGGAACTAGCATGTAGATGGCAACTGTCACCGATGCGCCGGCGGCGAACAAGAACAGGGTTTTTCGACGTCCCAGATAATCGTTGAGGTACGCGCCGGTGATGTAGCCCACGAAAGAGGCGAGTATCACGACCGCCAGATAGCCGCCGGTTGTCAGGACCGACAGGCCGAGTTCGGTGTGCAGGTATGTGGGCAGCCAGATCGTGATCGCATAGAAGCCGCCATGTGCGCCGATGGCGAGCGCGCAGGCCCGAATCGTCGTCCACCGAAGTGCTGGCGAGAAGATCTCCAGGAACCCGCCATGGTGCCCAGCCGATGCCCTGTTTTTACTGGCGCGCACGAACGTTTCGGGCTCTTCAATCATGCGCCGCAAGAAGATCACCAGAACAGCGGGTAGCAGCCCAAAAGCGAACAAGGCCCGCCATGCGTACTCGTCGGGAAGCAGCGTGAAGAACACCATGTACAGGATGGCCGCCGATGCCCAGCCGACAGCCCAACCACTTTGAACGAAGCCGCTGCCTTTGCCGCGATGCTTGGGACCAACCACCTCGGCGATCAGAACGGCTCCGGCCGCCCACTCGCCGCCAAAACCGAAGCCTTGCAGGGCTCGCAGGACGAGCAACTGCTCGTAGGTTTGCGCGAAGGCGCACAAGAAAGTAAAAAAGGAGAACCACAGGATCGTAATCTGCAGCATCCGAACTCGACCGACGCGATCTGACAGAATGCCAACGACCCAGCCGCCTAGCGACGACGCCAGCAGTGCCACGCTGGCCGCCAAGCCTGCCTCGGAATTGCTGAGACTCCATAGCCCTATTAGCGCAGGCATGATGAAGCTGTACAGCTGCACATCCATGGCATCGAGCGACCATCCTGCAAAACAAGCCCAGAAAGTCTTGCGTTGCTTACCGTCCAATTCTCTGTACCAGCCCAGCGAACCGGACTGTTCAGTCCGCTCGGCTGGCGGCCCATCCTGCAGTTTTGTTATTTCGTGATCCACGACTGTCTCCGGGGTCATCCGCGCTGGTCGGCTTGCGCGTGTTTGAATACCGCGAACCAAGTGTCCGGGTGTCTGATTCCCACGAACACTCGCTGTATGGCGGTCGGTGTCATCTAGCCGTTGCCATCGGGGGCATCCACTTCTTGTCCCAGTCGTTGCCGAGCATATCGACGATCCGTCCTCCTTCTTTGTAGAACTTGTTCGGAATCTGGAAGATCGCCAGCATCAATCCACCCTCTGGAGCCCAGGCAGCATGCCGGCTGCCCGCTGGTCTCCAGATGAACTCCCCCGGGCCGCATTCCAGGCCGACCTCGTAGCCTTGCTTGTCGACCAGCCTGCCTTCGAGCACGTAGGTTTGCTCGAGCAGCACATGTTCGTGGTCGGGGAGCTCGGCACCCGGCTCCATCTTCAGCAAGACAGTCAGCAGGCCGCTTTCCGGATCGACCAACAGCGTTTTTACAAAGCAGCCGGGTTTGTTGATGGTCTCCCAAGGCATCTCATTACATTTGACGAGCCTCGACGCCAGACGGGCGAGGTTGCTATGGTTGGTGGCGTTAGGTGTGAAAGCCGAGGTCATGAGGTTGCTCCCTTGAATACTGATGGCTTGGTTGATGAGACTGGGAAGTCAGTCCCGCAAAAAGTCCGCAAGGATTCGATTGAGCCGTTGCGGTTGCTCGAGCGGCATCCAGTGACCGCAGTCAGGCAGCAACTCCAGCTTCGCTCCAATTTCGTCGGCGAATTGTTTTGAGATCGAAGGTGGGCTTACCGGATCGTCCAGGCCTGCAACCAGCAGAACCGGCGCGTCGAAGCTGTTTAAGTTTGGGCGTGTCGAGGCGGCCATCGCTTCGCAGCTTCGCGCGTAGGCAAAGCGGTCCTGACTTTCGATCATTTCTCGTACCGCCGCCACCACGGTCGGCTTGTCGCGACGCGTCGTTTCCGCAAGTGCGGTTTGCAGCAGCCCGTCGATGATCGAGGCCATGCCATTCCGACGAACTTCTTGAGCGCGTTGCAGTATGGCGGCGCGGCGTTCGTCTGGCGGTGAACGGTTGACGCCCAATAACGCCAGCTTGTCGACTCGATGTGGCTGAGAGCAGGCAAAGTGCTGCGCGATCAAGGAACCCAACGAATGACCGATCACGCTGGCGTGTTCGACACCCGATTCGTCCATGATCTCGGCTAGATCATCGACCCAGTGCTCGATGGAGAGGGGCAGGTCCGCAGCGGACGAGCCCGAGCCTCGCAGATCGAAGTGAATACACGAATAACTGTCGCGCAGCGCGAGGATCTGAGGCTCCCAAACTGCTGAGGTCCCGCCCAGTCCATGGACGTAGACCACGGGTGCGCCCTTTCCCTGGCGCTGCACCATCAGGCCGCTCGGGGTGGTATATCCGTCACTCATCGTGCAGTCTCCTGAGGTTAGATTGATCCAATTGATATTGGTTGAACCAATGAAAAACCAATGCGGAGACTGGGTCAAGACACTTCAATTTTCGACAGTTTTCCTCAGTAAAGTTTTATATTCATTGGGGGAAAATGCTGGTAATGGTCTAATTGGTTCACGGAGGGAAGAACTTTGGTTACTCACATAGGTTCCAACGTGGCGCGTTACATCGAAAGCCAGATCGAGCTGGGGCTGTGGTTGCCTGGAGAAAAATTGCCGACCGAGCGCGAACTGGTAGAACGATTTGGCTTGGCCAGAAATACCGTGCGCAAAGGTCTTGATCAGTTGGAAGCCGTCGGCAAGATTGTTCGGCATGTCGGCCGGGGCACTTTTGTGGCCGAGCGTGGCTTGAAAGGAGTCACCGCCGTTCCGCCGGACACGCTGCAGGAAAAGATCCGGCGAGCAAGTCCGATCGAGATCATGGATGTACGTCTGATGGTCGAGCCCCAGGCAGCCGAACTCGCCGCGGCCAGCGCTACGGCAAGGGACTTTGCAGCAATGGAGGAGTGCGTTCGCCGTGGCGAGGAGGCGAGCAGCGTGCCTGAGTTCGAGGAGTGGGACGGCCGCTTGCATCAACGCATCATCGATGCCGCGCACAACACGCTGTTGTCCGATCTTTATGGGGCCGTCAACAGTCTGCGTAATTCGACCGCTTGGGGGACGCTTAAGTCGCGCAGTCTTACGCCCGAGTTGCGCTCACTGTATGTGCGGCAGCACCGGGACATCGTTGACGCTCTGCGTAGCCGTGATCCGGATCTTGCCCGTGATCGACTGCGTGCCCATCTTCTTGCGGTGAAAGCCAGTTTCGGCGGTCTGTAATATCGCTAGGAGGTGCGGATCTGGTCAGGCGTCCTCGATCAGCCGATTCGCTACTCGAGCGACCGCATTCATGCGCTCATGCAAGATCGCGATGATCAGCGCTGGCTCCTCATCACGGTGCAGGCAGAAAATGTAGTGATGCTCGCAGCGCGACATGATGAGTGCGGGGTGAAGCTTGCTGAGCTCGGCAAATCGACCCTGGCGAGCCGCGAGGCGCGCGATGCCTTGCTCGAGCTTTGAAACGTAGCGCCGCACTTGTGCGTCGCCCCAATGTGCGTGGGTGTAGCGGATAATCTCGCGCAGATCAGTTTCGGCCGCAACAGTCAGCACATAGGCGCTGGGGCTCAAGCCTGAGGGCCTTTGTCCAGTTCTTCTTCGAGAATGCTTGCCACGCTTTTGCTGGATAGCTTGCCGGCAAGTCCGTCGTGGATCCGCGAGTCCAACAGCGTTTTGAGTTCGCGCCATGCGGGATCGACGCTGGCGTCGCCAGCAAACAGGCGCTCCAGTGCATATTGCTTGATCGTCTTGCCTTGCATGGCGGCAGATGCCTCGAGGCTCTGGTGCTGTTGTTCGGAGAGGTCTAGCGTCAACCGGCTCATTCGAGGAATCTCCGTCAGGATGCTCACGAAACCACGTTAGCACACGGCTGACATGCGAGGTTGGCAGGCGGCGTAGACAAATCTGTCTTGTTGAAGGCGTCGATCCCCAGGCCAGGACCACGCCAATGTCAGCCCTCAAAAAACAAGGCACCTGGTCTTGCGACCGGGTGCCTTGTTTTCTGGAATTTTGGTGGAGCGGAGGAGGATCGAACTCCCGACCTTCGCATTGCGAACGCGACGCTCTCCCAGCTGAGCTACCGCCCCAAAGACGGGCAAATATAGCATGGTTTATCGCGCCCAAATCGCCCCCGCGCGCGGGTATCGCCAGCGACGCGATGCCGGGCTGGCGCTACAGCGACAGCGTGGCGATGACCGGCGCGTGGTCCGAGGGCTGCTCGTTGCCACGCGGCCCCTTGTCGATGGTGCAAGCCACGCAAGCCTGGCGCAGCGGTTCGCTCAGCAGGATATGGTCGATGCGCAGTCCGGCGTTGCGGCGAAAGCCCATCATCCGGTAATCCCACCAACTGAATGACTTGGGCGGCTGCTCGAACAGCCGGAACGCGTCGCTCAGGCCCAGCGCGCACAGGTCGCGCAGCGCCTGGCGCTCGGGCTCGGACACCAGCACCTGGCCTTCCCACTTGGCCGGGTCGTGCACATCCTCGTCGGCCGGCGCGATGTTGTAGTCGCCCATGATGAGCAGGCGTGGATGCCGCGCGATCTCGGCCGCCAGCCATTCGCGCAGCGCGGCATACCAGGCCAGCTTGTACGTGTACTTTTCGCTGCCGACCGACTGGCCGTTGGGGCAATAGACATTGATGACACGCACCTCGCCGGCGGGCGAGGGCAGCGTCGCGGCGATCAGCCGGCGTTGCGGATCGACGTAGTTGCCGATGTCGCGCACCACGTCCTCGGCCGGCAACCGCGTCAGCAGCGCGACGCCGTTATAGGTCTTCTGGCCGGCCCAGACTGCCTGATAACCGACCTCGGCCAGCGCCTGCTGCGGAAACTTGTCGTCGGTGAGCTTGAGCTCCTGCAATCCCAGCGCATCGACCGGGTTGGCCTGCAGCCAGTCGAGCACCTGCGGCAGGCGCACATTCAGCGAGTTGACGTTCCACGTAGCGATTTTCACGGCGTTTCTTTATCGAGTTGATGCGAGTCGGCCGATTGTACCGAGCGTCGCGAGGTGTCGAACCGCTTCAGTATGATCGGGCGCAACGCCCACAAGATGGAGAGTCAGGCTTGGCTTCGAACCCCTTCAATTGGCCGCTCGCGGCATTTCTGCTGGGCTATGGCCTGCTGGCGCTGGTCTCGATGACCGCTTTCAGATTGTGGCTGCGGCTGCGCGAAGCGCGCCTGGCCGGCGATCCGCGGCGCGAGCAGGCGCTGCGCGACGACCCCTACGCATTGGCCGCGCTGCGCGGTGGCGACGCCGAGCTGGTGCGCCTGGTGCTGTTTCGCTTGCTGGATGGCGAGCAGCTGAGGCTGGACCCGCAGCGCCGTTTGCGCCCGGCGGCGATGGCGCGCGACAACGATGGGTGGCCGATCGAGCGTGAGGTCGCTGCCAGCGCCGCTGGGCGTACGCCGGCGGCGCTGCTCGGCGACAGCCCGGTGCTGGCTCGGCTGGGTCTGCCTTACCACCGCGCCTTGCTGCAGGCCGGATGGTTGCCGGCCGAGGATTTCGCCGCGCGCGCGGTCGCCGCGGTGTTGATCGCCGCGATGGTGGGCCTGGCCGCGCTCAGGGCGGTGCCTGCCTTGCTGGCCGGCGACCTGAGCGGGTGGCTGTTGGTCGCCGCGGCTGGCTCGTTCTGGGTTTTCTTGAAGCCACGCCGGCAGGGCAGGACCCGCCACGGTCAACAGGTGCTGGCGGCGTTACAGGCCCGCCACGACACACTGCGCCACGGCGTCACACGCCGCAATCGCGACGCCACGCAATTGTTGTGGATCGGCGCGCTGTTTGGCCTGGACGCGCTGCCGATCAGCGAGTTTCCAGCCCTGGCGCACGTCAAATATGTCGCGGCGCAATCCGGCGCGCATGCCAGCGGCGGCGATGGCGGGGCGCCGGCGGGCGGCGGCACGGGCGAGGGCACCTCGGCGGGCGCGGCGGGATCGAGTTGCTCGGACGGCGGCTCGGGCGGCGGCGACGGTGGAGGCGGCGGCTGCGACTGAGCTGTGGCCGCGGCAGGACGGCGTGCCATATCGATCGGTCCGTTGCCGCACGGGGGGGCCGTTGGGACATCGAGCGGTCCGTCGCTGCATCGAGGCGGTCCATTAGCGACATCGGGCGGTGCGTTGCGACACCGGGCGGTCC
>JAEZBO010000159.1 GCA_023427085.1 Pseudomonadota bacterium | reverse complement strand
GCGGCACACGGGGCCGGCGTGGCCGGCCTGCGCGGCACCGGCGCGCACGCAAGCGATGCCGCCGCGCTGACGCGTGCGGTGCAGCACGAAGTGATGCCTTTCGAACGCAATTATTTCCGTAGCGCAGAGGTGCTCGAGCCGTCGGTGGCGCGCCTGGACGCCTTGTGGTCGTCGCTGGCGGCCAGCGCGCCGGCGGCGTCGGCCGACCTGCTGTCCACCCGCGAGGCCGCGGCGATGCTGGCGACCTCACGCTGGATGTACCGCAGCGCGCTGGCGCGGCGCGAATCGCGCGGCATGCACAAGCGCTACGACCACCTGGACAAGGACGCGGCGCAACATCACCACCTGTCCTCGGGCGGGCTGGACGAGGTATGGGTCGCGCCGCGCCCGGTCGCGGCGGCCGTGCAGGCCGATGCGGCGAGGCTGGCGGCATGATCGAGCTGATCAGCGAGAGCCGCTGCACCGGCTGCAACATCTGCGTGCGGGTCTGCCCCGTCAACGTCTTCGACATCGTCGCCGGCGCCCCGCCGGTGATCGCACGGCAGGACGCCTGCCAGACCTGTTTCATGTGCGAGGCCTGGTGCCCGGAGGACGCCATGTATGTCTCGCCCAACGCCGACGCCGCGGTCGCGGTCAGCGAAGCCGAGCTGGTGCAGGCCGGCGTGCTTGGCAGCTATCGCAAGCAGATCGGCTGGGCCCGCGACACACGCGCGCTGCGCGCGGCCGACCAGTCGTTCCGGCTACTCGGCGGCGGCCCCGCGAAGTAGGGCCGCCGGCGCCAGTCCCAGCGCGTCGTGGACGACGCGCCCGTCGACCATCGTCAGCAGGCAGCCGACCTCGCGCAGCTGCTGCGGGTCGATCGCCAGCGGGTCGCGATCCAGCACCGCCAGGTCGGCCGCATAGCCGGGCGCCAGCGGCCCCTTCCAGTCTTCGTCCAAGGTCAGCCGCGCGCCGGCCACCGTGAATGCATGTAGCGCCTGGCGTGCGGTCAGCGCCTGCGCCGGGCCGATCACGCGGCCCGTCAGCCGCTCCTGCCGCGTCACCGCGCTCCAGATCGTGAAGAAGGGATCGTAGGGAATGTTGTCGGTGGCCAGGCTCGGGTCCAGGCCCAGCGCGAGCATGCGCGCGTGCGGCACTACCGCGTCGCCGCCGTCGGGTTCGTCGAGATAGGCCGCGCCGCCTTTCCACAGGAAATAGGTCGGGATCGTGGTGACCAGCACGCCCAGCGCCTGCAACGCGCGCAGGTCCGGCTCGCGCGCGCGGGCGATGTGCTGCACGACCCAGCGGCGTGAGGCCAGCGGATAGCGCGCATCGACCTCGCGCAGCACCGGCAGCACCTCGTGCAGGCGGTCCGACACGATGACGTTGACGCGCAGCGCGTGTTCGGCCGCCAGCAGGCACAGCGCGCGGAAGTCCGCCGGCGTGACGGCCTGTTCGACAAAGCCGGACCAGCCGGTGTCGGGCAGGTTGGCGCGTGCGCAGCAGGCCAGCGCCGGGTCGCCGCCGAAGGCGATATGGACGCCGCTGACCCGCAGCCACGCATCGCCCAGGCCGCGCCCGCGCGCGATGGCCAGCCAGTCGCGCATGGCCCGGGCGGCTTCGTCCAGGTCGGCCCAGCTCGGGCTGACGACCAGGCCGGTGCGCATGCTCAGCGCGCCGTCCTCGCGCAACTGGCGGTAGACCGCCAGCGTTTCGGGCGCGCTGCCATGGCCTTCGTAGATGCTGGTGGTGCCGCGCGCGTGATACAGCGCCTGCGAGATCTTCAGACCCTCGAGCCGCTCGGCGTACCCGAAGCGCGGCACGTCGGGCAACAGATCGAATTCGATCGCCGGCCGGGGATTGTGTTCGATGAACTGGCCGGTCGGCGCGCCGGCTGCATCGCGCGCCAGCTCGATACCGCCCAGGCGGGCTTGGGATGACGGCCCCAGGCCGTTGCGGGCCAGCGCCAGCGTGTTCAGCGCGCCGGCGCCCGGCGGCTTGCCCCAGTTGCCGAACGGCGCCGGGATGTAGACCGGGTGCCCGGGCGCCGCGGCGTCGAGCTCCTGGCGGCTCGGCAGGCGCTGCTCGGCCAGCAGCGCGGCGCCGCCGAAGTAGTAGGGCGGCGTGCCGACCGGCATCGTGACGATGTACTGGCCCGGCGGCGTGACGGCGGCCCGTGCGCGGATCACCTGCAGCACGTCTTCGACGCAGCGGGCGTGCGCCAGCGACGGGCGCAAGATTTTCAGGCCTTCGCGCTCCATGTGGGCATGGGTGTCGTTGATGCCGGGGATGACGGTGCGGCCGGCCAGGTCCAGCACGGTCGCGCCGGGCAGCGCCAGCGCGGCCTCGTCGTAGCCGACGATGCGGCCATCCTGGATCGCGATCGCATGGGCCAGCGGATGGCCGGCGTGGAAGGTGTGGATGCGCGCATTGCGCAGCACCACGGCGCCCGCGTGGCGGCGCTGCCGCTGGCCGCTCATGTCACGAGACGCTCTGGTACCAGGGGAACAGCCGGCGGGCTAGCAGCACGAACAGCCGGTCGGCGATGAAGCCGAAGGCGCCCAGCAGCACCAGGCCGATGAACATGATCTCGACCTGGAACAGCTGGTGGCCCAGCGACATCATGTAGGCGATGCCGCGGGTCGAGCCCGACAGTTCGGCGGCCACCAGCACGATCAGCGAGACCGCGATGGCCTGCCGCACACCGGCCAGGATGAACGGCAGCGCGGCCGGCAGGATCACCAGGAACACCGTGCGCAGCCGCCCGGCGCCCAGCGTCGCGGCCGAGCGCAGGTAGACGATGTGGGTGTCGCGCACGCCGATGAAAGTGGTGATCCAGATCGGAAAGAACGCGCCCCAGGCGATCAGCGCGATCTTGGGCAGTTCGCCGATGCCGAACCACAACACCGCCAGCGGCACCACCGCCAGCGACGGCACCGAGCGGAAGCCGTGCAGCACCGGCTCGCTCAGATGATGCAGCGTGGCGATGCGCGCGGTCAGGAAGCCCGCCGTGATGCCCAGCAGCAGCGCGATCGAGAAGCCCGAGGCCGCGCGCACCAGGCTGGCCGAGATGTGCGAGGCCAGCTCGCCCGACGCGATCAGCGGCAGGGCGCTCTGCAACACGCGCGAGGGCGGCGGGAACAGTGCCGGATTCATCCAGCTGAACAGGTAGGGCACGGCTTCCCAGGCCAGCAGGAACAGCACGATGCCGGCCAGGTTGAGCAGCAGCCGGCGTTGCCGCCGGCCGCGCTCCTGGCGCAGATGGGCTTGCTGGAAGGCCAGCGCGACGTCGTGGCGCGTGTCGGCATCCGGCGCGGCAGCGCGCCGGACGGTGGCCGTGGCGGCGCGCGCGGGGCCGTCCTTGTCGACAGTCAGGGTGTTCATGCGGCTTGCTCGTGGACACCGGCGGCCAGCGCGGCCTCGATGCGGTTGTAGTCGTCGGCGAACGCCAGCGACCCGCGCTGGCGCGGATAGTCCTGCGTGATGCGGATGTCGGCGGCGAGGGTGCCGGGGTGCGGCGCCATCACGACGATGCGTTGTCCCAGGAAGATCGCCTCGTCGATGTTGTGCGTGACGAACAGCACCGACACGCCGGTCTCCTGCCACAGCCGCAGCAGGTCTTTTTGCAGCGTCGCGCGCGTCATCGCGTCGACCGCGGCGAAAGGCTCGTCCATCAGCAGCACCTTGGGCTCGACCACCAGCGAACGCGCCACCGCGATGCGCTGGCGCATGCCGCCGGAGAGTTCGTGCGGATACCGCCCGGCCGCGTCCGACAGCCCCACGCGCGCCAATGCCGCCAGGGCCCGCTCGCGCCGCGCGGCGGCCGGCACGGCCTGTGCGCGCAGGCCGAACTCGACGTTCTGGCGCGCCGTCATCCACGGAAACAGCGCGTACTCCTGGAACACCATGCCGCGCTCGGGGCCGGGGCCGTCGACCGGCCGGCCGTCGAAGCGGACCGAGCCCGCGGTCGGCGCCAGAAAGCCCGCCAGCAGATGCAGCAGCGTGGTCTTGCCGCAGCCCGACGGGCCGATCAGGCAGGCGAACTCACCGGCCTGCACCGTCAGCGAGACCTCGTGCAGCGCCTGGGCCGGCGCCTGTCCGCGGGTGGCGAAGAACTGCGAGACGCCGCTGAACTCGATCAAGGCCGCCATGCGTTCACGCCAGCCGGACGCGGTCGGGCGCGGCGGCGGCCAGCGGCGCCGCCTGGATCGCCGCGCGGAACAAGGTGCGCAGGTCCTGCCGGGGCGCCGGCACCAGCTTGGCGTCGATGGCCCATTGCGCCTGCTTGACCAGGTCGTCGACGAAGCTGTCGTCGAAACCCAGCTTGAACTCGAACACCGATGTGGCGGCCTTGACCTCGGCTGGCGTGCTGCGGATGCGCGCCGCGATCAGCTCGGCCCAGTCGGGGTCTTCGGCGATGCGTTTCTCGGCGTCCAGCAGCGCGGCGATGGCCTGGCGCACCAGCGCCTGGCGGTTCTGCAGCGTGTCCTGGTTGACCAGCAGCAGCTGATGGCTGCGGAAGAATTTCTCGTAGCCGTCCTGGGTCAGGAAGTAGGCCGTGCCCTGGCTCTGGCGCAGCGCGGCGTTGCCGGCCTGCGCGGTCCACGAGAACGCGTCGATGTCGCCGCGCACCAGCGCGCCGATCAGGTCGGTGGGCGCCAGGTTGACCTGCGTGATGTCGCTGCCCGCCAGGCCGGCATAGTCGAGATAGCGCGCCAGCGCGTACTGGCCCGAGGTGCCGGCCGGCGTGCCGACCCGCTTGCCCTTGAGGCTGGCCGGGGTCTTGGCGTCGATGCCGCTGCCTTGCCGCGCGACGATCTTCATGTCGTGCGAGTAACGGCTGAAGTTGGCCAGGATCTGCGGCTTGAGCCCCTGCAGCACCGCGAACACCACCGGCGTATCGGTGGTCGTCGAGAAGTTGGCCGAGCCGGCCAGCAAGGCCTGCATCGAGTCGCGGCCGGTCGGAAAATCGAGCACCTTCAGGTCGACGTTGCGCGCCTGCCAGTAGCCGCCGGTCTCGGCGACGAAGGGCAGCGCCCAGGTGTAGCCGGCGCTGCCCGAGGCCAGCGTGGCCGCCTCGCGGGCTGGGGCCGAGGCCTGGGCCAGGCTCACGCCCGGCAGGCCGGTGGCCGCGCCCAGCGCGGCGGCCGAACCGAAATGAAACAGCAGGCGGCGGCGGTGGGCGTCGACCCCAGCCAGCTTCTTGAACGAACTCATGTTTGCTTCTACCCGAAAGACACGTGATGACGATCAGCCATGCTACGGAGCGCACGCCGGGCCGACAAAGACTATCTAGGCATATGCTTGTTTGGCCGCTCGCGCCGTCATGGCGTTTTTTGCCGCGCTCTGTTCCAATCCCGGCGGGCGCAGCGCGGCGCCGATCGTCAGGCCGCCGCGGCCGGGCGCCCGCCACACACGGACCACGCAGCACCATGCATAGCAACAAGGCCACGCTCATCGGGCTGGGCGCCATCGTTCTATGGAGTTCAATCGTCGGGCTGATCAAGGGCGTCAGCGTCAGCCTGGGCGCCACCGGTGGCGCCGCGCTGATGTATACGGTGGCGTCCCTGCTGCTGGTGCTGACCATCGGCCCGACCCGCGTGAGCCGGCTGCCGCGCCGCTACCTGCTGTGGGGCAGCCTGCTGTTCGTGTCTTACGAGCTTTGCCTGGCGCTATCGATCGGCTACTCGTCGTCGAACCGCCAGGCCATCGAGGTGGGCATGGTCAACTACCTGTGGCCCAGCCTGACGATGGTCGCGGCGATCCTGTTCAACGGCCAGAAAAGCAATCTGCTGATCGTGCCCGGCTCGCTGCTGGCGCTGCTGGGCATCTGCTGGGTGCTGGGCGGCGACCAGGGCCTGGACCCGGCCGGCATGGCCGCCAACATCCGCGCCAATCCGCTCAGCTACGGGCTGGCCCTCGCCGGCGCGCTGATCTGGGCGGTCTATTGCACCGTGACCGCGCGCATCGCCGCCGGCCATAACGGCGTCACGCTGTTCTTCATGCTCACGGCGCTGGCGCTGTGGGGCAAGTACCTGCTGATCGGCGCGCCCGCGATGTCGTTCGACCTGCACGCGGTGATCCACCTGGTGCTGGCGGCCACCGCGATGGGCTTCGGTTACGCCGCGTGGAACGTCGGCATCCTGCATGGCAACGTCACGCTGCTGGCTGGCGCCTCGTATTTCATTCCGGTGTTCTCGGCGGCGCTGGCGGCGCTGCTGCTGCGCACCGCCTTGCCGCTGTCGTTCTGGCAGGGCGCCGCGATGGTGTGCGGCGGCTCGCTGCTGTGCTGGCTGGCCACCCGCGGGCGTCGCGCTACAGTGCAGGATTAACGTTCCGCCCGCCGGCACACCCGCGCCATGCCGCAACCCGCGCCTTACTGCCTGACCTTCGACGACGGCCCCGGCCCTTCCACGCCGGCGCTGCTGGACGTGCTGGCGGCCGGCTCGTGCCGGGCGACGTTTTTCCTGCTCGGCCAGAACCTGCAGACGCAACTGCCGCTGGCCGCGCGCATGGTGCGCGCCGGCCACGTGCTGGGCAATCACAGCTACAGCCATGCGCGGCCTGGCGCCATCGACGACGCGGCACTGGCGCACGAGATCGAACGGACCGATGCGCTGATCCGGGCGGCCTACGCGCTGGCCGGACAGCCGGCGCCGGACCTGATTCCCATGCGGCTGCCGTATGGCCCGCAGGCGCACGACCCGCGGCCTGCCTTGCTGCGCCGGCTGGGCCGGCCGCATGTGGGCTGGACGGCGATTCTGGATGACTGGCAGCGTCCCGCGCCCGCCGCACACGCCTTATGCGCCACGATGCGGGCCCATCTGGCCGAGCGCCGCGGCGCGCTGGCGGTCTTCTGCCTGCACGACGCCTCGCGCCATGGCGAGGCGCGCCCGGCGACGGTCGAGGCGGTGCGTCTGCTGCTGGCCGATCCGATAGTCGGTTGACTGCCACGCCAGCCTCGACGGGCGCGGCGCGGCGGACCAACGCATCGATTCGCCGCGGCGGATCAACGCATCGATGCGCGCCGGGCACGCTGGGCCAGCAGTTCGCGCCAGCAGGCGATGAAACCGATGCCGGGTTCGAGCCGCCACAGACCGCGCTGCGCGGCCTCCAAGTGGATCAGCACCTGGTCCGCGCAGAAAAGCGCGGCCAGCCATTGCGTGGGTAGCGGGTCCGCCTCGTCGCCGGCCGGATATGGCGCGTCGTCACGGGTCGGATGCGCAGCCTTGTCTAGGTCGACCCCAGCAGGCCCGGCGGGGCCACGGCCTTGCGCCGGCAAGTCCGCGCCGCCTGCCCGCCGATAGGCCGACAGGCACAGGTGCCAGCGCGCCGCGTCGTAGACCAGGCCGGTCTCGCAGCCGGCGTCGCGGCTGAACGCAAACGCCGCGAACGCGGCTTCGATCGCCGGCGCGCCCCAGCCGGTGTCGTCGAAATCCAGGATGCCTTGCACCGAGTCGCCGGCGAACAGCAGGTTGCCGGCGTGATAGTCGCCGTGCAGCCATTGCGCGTTGCCGCCGTCGAGCTGTTCACCTGCCTGCGTCAGCAGCAGGTCGATGGTCTCGAGCACGTCGGCGTAATCGCCATCGCCGGCGCCCGCATGCAGCACCGGCGCGGCGCGTTCAGCGACGCGCCGATAGCGTTGGCGCAGCCAGCCGACGCCGGCCTGGCCGGACTGTGCCGCGGCCGACTGACTGGGCTGTGCGGCGGCGGGCTGACCGGCTTGCGCTGCGGCGGGCTCGGCGTCTGTCGCGCGCAACGCCGCCAGCGCGCGATGCAGCGCGGCCAGG
>JAEZBO010000118.1 GCA_023427085.1 Pseudomonadota bacterium | reverse complement strand
ATGCCGCGCCGCCGGGGCGGCGCGGCGGGCGTGATCAAGGCGCCGGCACGCGGTCGCAGCGCACGGTGATCGGATGCGAGCGTAGCGCCGTCATCACCAGGTCGCTGACCGCGCCATCGACGTCGGTGATCACGTAGCCGATCTCGCCCTGCGTCTGCAGCCGCTGGCTGACGATGTTCAGGCCATGCTCGGCCAGCTGGTTGTCGAGCGCGGCCAGCGCGCCGGGCAGGTTGCGGTGCACGTGCAGCAGGCGGGTGTGGCCGCCGGCGTCCTGGAAGGCCAGCTCGGGGAAGTTGACCGCGCCCTTGGTGGTGCCGCTTTGGGCGAAGCGCACCAGCTTCTCGGCCACTTCGCGGCCGATGTTCTCTTGCGATTCCTGCGTGCTGCCGCCGACGTGCGGGGTCAGGATGACGTTGGCCAGGCCGCGCAGCGGGCTGTCCAGCGGTTCGTCGACGCTCTTGGGTTCGATCGGGAACACGTCGAGCGCCGCGCCGGCCAGGTGGCCCGAGGTCAGCGCCTGGTGCAGCGCGTCGATGTCGACCACGGTGCCGCGCGAGGCGTTGATCAGGATCGCGCCCTTTTTCATCGTCGCCAGCGCCTGCGCGTCGATGATGTTGTGCGTGCTGGCGCCGCCCGGCACGTGCAGCGTGACGACGTCGGACTGCGCCAGCAGGTCGGCCAGCGAGACGGCCGCGCGCATGTTGCCCAGCGGCAGCTTGGCCTCGACGTCATGGAAGATCACCCGCATGCCCAGCGATTCGGCCAGCGTGCCGATCTGCGAGCCGATGTTGCCGTAGCCGATCACGCCGAGCGTCTTGCCGCGCGCCTCGAAGGCGCCGGCCGCCGACTTGTCCCAGAAGCCCTGGTGCACGCGGCTGTTCTTTTCGGGGATGCGGCGCAGCAGCAGGATGGCCTCGCCCAGCACCAGCTCGGCGACCGAACGGGTATTGGAGAAGGGCGCATTGAAGACCGGCACGCCGCGCATCATCGCGGTGCTGGTGTCGACCTGGTTCGTGCCGATGCAAAAGCAGCCCACCGCGCGCAGGTCGGGCAGCCGCGCCAGCAGCTCGCCGTCGAGCTGGGTGCGCGAGCGGATGCCGACCAGTTCGGCGCCGCGCATGGCCTCGTACAGCTCGGCCGCCGGCAATGCCGACGAATAGGTGGCGATGTCGCTCAGGCCGGCGGCCTGGAAGACCTCGCGGGCGCTGGGGTGGATGTTTTCGAACAGGACGATCTGGGCCATGCGCAAATCCAAAGAGAATGAGAATCAAGCGCCATTGTTGCGCAAATCGGCGCGGCGGCGTGGCGCGCCCCTGTGGCAGGCAGGGACTTTGCGGCGCTTCAGATGCTGGCGACGCTGACGCGCTCGGCCGGGAAGCGCAGGCAGAAGGTGCTGCCCTTGCCGAGCACGCTGTCGATCTCGAGCTCGGCGTCGTGGCGCATGGCGATGTGTTTGGTGATCGCCAAACCCAGGCCGGTGCCGCCGATGGCGCGCGAGCGGCCGCGGTCGACGCGGTAGAAGCGCTCGGTCAGCCGCGGGATGTGATGCGGCGCGATGCCCAGGCCGCTGTCGGCCACGCAATACCGCGCGCCGCCGCCGACCACGCGCTGCCAGGTCACCGTGATCGCGCCCCCGTCGGGCGAATAACGCACCGCGTTGGTCAGCAGGTTGGTGATCGCCGACAGCAGTTCGGTCTCATCGCCCAGCACGTCCAGCGTATCGTCGACCTGCCAGTCGAAGGCATGGCGCCCGCCCGACAGGGCCTCGGCCTGCGCGCGCGCCTTGTCGATCAGCGAGGCCATCTGCACCTCGCGCGGCTCGCTGCCGGGCGAGGATTCGAGCGCCGACAGCGTCAGCAGGTCGGCCACGATGGCCTGCATGCGTTGCGCCTGCTCGTGCATCAGCTGCAGATACTGCTCGCGCTGCTCGGCCGGCAGCACCTCGGCCGGCATCTCGCGCAGCGTTTCGAGAAAGCCGGCCAGCACGGTCAGAGGCGTGCGCAGCTCGTGCGAGACGTTGGCGACAAAATCGCGCCGGGTGGTCTCGAGCTTTTCGATCTGCGTGACGTCGCGCGTGATCAGCAGCCGCAGGTCGCGCGCATACCGGGTCAGGTGCATCATCAGCAGCCGGTCATGGCCGTCCTGCTTGATGCGCACCAGTATCGGCTCGGGCCAGTCCTTCTGGTTGGCGTAGGCGATGAACTCGGGCGAGCGCAGCAGATTCAGCAGGTTGCTGCCGCGATCGCTCTGCAGGCGCAGGCCCAGGTGGCGCGCCGCGACGCGGTTGCACCAGTCGATATGGAAGTCGGCGTCCATCGTGACCGCGCCGTCGGGCAGGGCCTGGGCGGCGGCCAGCATGCCCTGCATCGAGTCCTGGCTCTCGGCCAGCTCGCGCGCCTGGGCACGGCGTTGCCGGTACAGCACCGCGACGATCTCATCGAGCGAGCCGGTCGACGCCGGCGGCGGCGTGTCGGGATTGCGCGCCCAGCGCGCCACGCGGGCCAGGTTGAAGCTGCGCCAGACCGTGGCGATGGCCAGCCCGGCGGCCATCGCGATCCAGCCCGCGGCACTGCCCGCGACCACGTGTATCGAAGCGGCGACGAGCGCCCAGAAAAGCAGCGTGCCGAGTGTGCGCAACCAGATCATGGCGCGCATTGTCGCATTTGGCGCGGGCGACATCGAATCAGCGTTGCGGCACTTGCCCGGTGAACCGGTAGCCGCTGCCGCGCACGGTCTCGACGTGCACGTCGTGGGTGCTCGGCTCGAGCGCCTTGCGCAGGCGGCGGATGTGCACGTCGACGGTGCGCTCTTCGACGAACACGTGGTCGCCCCAGACCTGGTCGAGCAACTGGGTGCGCGAGAACACCCGCTCGGGGTGGGTCATGAAGAAGTGCAGCAGGCGGAACTCGGTCGGGCCGATCGGCAGCGTCTTGCCATGGCCGGTCAGGCGATGGGTGACCGGATCGAGCTTCAGGCCGCAGACGTCGATGACGTCGTCGGTCAGCTGCGGCGCGCGGCGGCGTAGCACCGCCTTGATGCGTGCCATCAGCTCCTTGGGCGAGAAGGGCTTGGTGATGTAGTCGTCGGCGCCGGCTTCGAGGCCGTCGACCTTGTCGTGCTCGGCGCTCTTGGCGGTCAGCATGATGATCGGCACGGCGCGGGTGCGCTCGTCGCCACGCAGCGCGCGGGCCAGCGACAGGCCCGAGGCGCCGGGTAGCATCCAGTCGAGCAGGATGAGGTCGGGCAGTTCGGCGCGGATCAGTGTGTTGGCCTGTTCGGCGTCGGTGGCACGCAGGACCTTGTGGCCGGCGAAAGACAGGTTGACCGCGATCAGCTCCTGGATGGCGGGTTCGTCTTCGACGACGAGGATGGTGCTGGACATTTGTGCATGCCTGGGAAAGAAGGCGCTTGCGGCGCGGACATTGCGATAGTATGGCCGCAATATTGCAGGTATGTGACGCTCGCCATTCGAGGAATGGGCTACCATGGCGCGATGAATGCCACCGAGCCCACTTCTCCTGCCCGCCAGCAAGGCGGCGACGGCGCGTCCACGCACTTCGGCTACCAGACGGTCAACGAGACCGACAAGGCCGCGCGGGTCGCCGACGTGTTCCATTCGGTCGCCTCGCGCTACGACGTCATGAACGACCTGATGTCGGCCGGCATGCACAGGCTCTGGAAGGCCTTCACGGTCGGCCGTGCCGGCGTGCGCCCGGGCGCGCGCGTGCTCGACATCGCCGGCGGCACCGGCGACCTGGCCAAGGCCTTCGCCAAGCGCGCCGGCCCGAGCGGCGAGGTGTGGCTCACCGACATCAACGAATCGATGCTGCGGGTCGGCCGCGACCGCCTGACCGATGGCGGCCGGCTGCTGCCGCTGACGGTCTGCGACGCCGAGCGCCTGCCGTTCGCCGATGGCTATTTCGATCTGGTCACGGTGGCGTTCGGCCTGCGCAACATGACCCACAAGGATCGTGCGCTGGCCGAGATGAAGCGGGTGCTCAAGCCCGGCGGCAAGCTGCTGGTGCTCGAGTTCTCGAAGATCGCCAAGCCGCTGGCGCCGGCCTACGACTGGTATTCGTTCAACGTGCTGCCGTGGCTGGGCCGCAAGGTCGCCAACGACGAGGCCAGCTATCGTTACCTGGCCGAATCGATCCGCATGCACCCCGACCAGCAGACGCTGGCGTCGATGATGGGGCAGGCCGGCCTGTCGCGGGTCCAGTACTTCAATCTCAGTGCCGGGCTGGTGGCCCTGCACGAGGGCGTGCGGATCGACTGATCCCCGGCCACGCCCCGCCACCGGCCGCGGCGCCGGTGGCCCTCCTGTCCTCACGATGAAACTTTCCTGGCCGGTGCCGGTCTGTCGTTTGGCACCTTGTTCAGGTTAAAGTAAGATTCATCGCATAGTCGCCTGGTCCAGGCGCCAAAAAAATGCCCCGGGGGGCATACATAGCTGCTTTTGAGGAGCACACCATGTCCAAACGATTCTCCCGCTTTTGCGCGGCTGCGCTGCTGGCCGTGACCGGCGCGGCCATGCTGGTCGTCACCTTCGATGCCGAAGCCCGCCGTGCCGGCGGCGGCGGCAGCTTCGGCCGCCAGTCCAGCAACGTCACGACGCAACGCCAGGCCACGCCGCCGGCCGCGCCGGGCGCCACCACCACGCAGCGTTCGGC
>JAEZBO010000099.1 GCA_023427085.1 Pseudomonadota bacterium | reverse complement strand
GCCGCACCCGCCGCCGCGGTTGCACCCGCCGCTGCCGCGAGCGAGGCGGCCGCCGCGCCCGCGGCCACGCCCAAGGTCGACTCCGGCGACACCGCCTGGATGCTCTCCTCCACCAAGCTGGTCATCCTGATGACCCTTCCCGGCCTGGCGCTGTTCTACGGCGGCCTCACCCGCTCCAAGAACATGCTGTCGGTGCTGATGCAGGTGCTGACGGTGTTCTGCGTGGCCGTGGTGCTGTGGTTCGTCTACGGCTATTCGCTGGCTTTCACTGATGGCAACGCCTTCTTCGGCGGCTTTTCGCGGCTGTTCTTCTCGGGCATGTTCACGCCGCCCGAAGGCTTCGCCATGTCGGGCACCATCCCCGAAATCCTGTTCGCCTCGTTCCAGGCCACGTTCGCCGGCATCACCTGCGCGCTGGTCGTCGGCGGCTTCGCCGAGCGCGTGCGCTTCTCGGCGGTGCTGGTGTTCACGGTGATCTGGTTCACGTTCGCCTACGTGCCGATGGCCCATATGGTCTGGCACGGTGGCGAAACCCAGGGCCTGCTGTTCGCCCGCGGCGCGCTGGACTTCGCCGGTGGCACCGTGGTGCACATCAATGCCGGTATCGCCGGCCTGGTGGGTGCCTACGTGGTTGGCAAGCGCCTGGGCTACGGCCGTGAAGCGATGCAGCCGCACAACCTGCCGATGACGCTGATCGGCGCCGCGCTGCTGTGGGTGGGCTGGTTCGGTTTCAACGCCGGCTCGGCGCTGGGCGCGACCGAAACCGCGACGCTGGCCTTCTTCAACACGCTGGTCGCCACCGCTGGCGCCGTGCTGGCCTGGGTGCTGACCGAATGGGCCGCCAAGGGCAAGCCGTCGATGCTGGGTGCCGCATCGGGTGCCATCGCCGGCCTGGTCGGCATCACCCCGGCAGCGGGCCTGGTCGGTCCGGTCGGCGCGCTGCTGATCGGTATCGCCGCCGGTGCGATCTGCGTCTGGGGCGTCAATGGCCTCAAGCGCATGCTCAAGGCTGATGACTCGCTGGACGTGTTCGGCGTGCACGGCCTGGGTGGCATCGTCGGCGCGCTGCTGACCGGCATCTTCAACGCCCAGGCCCTGGGTGGCCCGGGCCTGGAAAGCGTCGGCATGATCGCCGGCCAGCTGTGGATCCAGCTCGAAGGCGTGCTGCTGACCATCGTCTGGTCGGGTGTGGTCGCCTTCATCGCCTACAAGATCGCCGACATGGTCTGCGGCCTGCGTGTGCCGGAAGACGTCGAGCGCGAAGGCCTGGACATCACCACGCACGGCGAATCGGCTTACCACAGCTAAGACTGCAGTTTCTGGCACGGAGCGCGGGCTCGAACCCGCGCCGGGATGCCCCCAAGGGGAAGAAGCCCGCCTGGTATCAGGCGGGCTTCTTTTTTTGTGCGGAGCTGGCTGCGGTGGGAGGGACCGGGCAGCCTCAGCGGCCCAGGTCTTCCGGATCGAAAGGCAGCGCGCGGTTCAGCGCCGCGGCGACATTGACGCGCAGCGCATTGCTGTGGGCGCCGCGCACCTCGCGCTTGACGTCCTGCAATTGCTGCGGATGCATCGAGAACTCGGTCAGCCCCATGCCCAGCAGCAGCCGCGTCAACCGCGCGTCGCCGGCCATTTCACCGCAGACCGCGACGCGCTTGCCGGCGCGCTGGCCGGCGTTGATGGTCTGCGCGATCAGGCGCAGCACGGCCGGGTGCAGCGGGTCGTACAGCGCGGCGACGTCGTGGTCGCCGCGGTCGATCGCCAGCGTGTACTGGATCAGGTCGTTGGTGCCGATCGAAAAGAAGTCGAGCTCTTGCGCGAAAGGTTCGATGGCGATCGCGATCGCCGGCACTTCGACCATCGCGCCGAGCTCGATGTGTTCGGCATAGGCCTGCCCGCGCGCGTCGAGTTCGCGCCGCGCGGCATCGAGCGCCACGCGCGTGGCGCGCACTTCGTGCAGGTGCGCGACCATCGGCAGCAGGATGCGCACCTGGCCGTGCACCGACGCGCGCAGGATGGCGCGCAACTGCGTCGCGAACATCTCGGGCCGCGCCAGGCAGTAACGGATCGCCCGCTGGCCCAGCGCCGGATTGGTGGCGACGGTCACCTCGCCGTCGAGCGCCTTGTCGGCGCCCAGGTCGAGCGTGCGGATGGTGACCGGCCGGCCGTGCATGGCGCGCACGGCGGTCGAATAGGCCAGGTATTGCTCTTCTTCGTCGGGCAGCTCGGCGCGCCCCATGAACAGGAATTCGCTGCGGAACAGGCCGATGCCCTGCGCGCCGGCGGCATAGGCGGCCGCGGCCTCGTCGGGCAGTTCGATGTTGGCGCACAGCGAGATGTCGACACCGTCGACGGTGATGGCCGGCTCGTCGCGCAGCAGCGCGAGCTCGGCGCGCTCGCGCGCGTAGTCGGACTGGCGCTCGCGGTATTCGGCCAGCACGCGCTCGCCGGGATTGACCAGCACCACGCCGGCCTGGCCGTCGACGATGACGGTGTCGCCGTCGCGGATCAGCGTGCGCGCGTTGCCGACACCGACCACGGCCGGTACGCCCATGCTGCGCGCCACGATGGCGGTATGCGAGGTGGCGCCGCCCAGGTCGGTGACGAAGGCCGAGAACCGTCCGCCGCGCAGCCGGATCATGTCGGCCGGCGAGATGTCGTGCGCGACCACCACCAGCGTTTCGTCGGCTGGCGGGTCGGACAGCGGCGCCAGCGTGCACGAACCGGCCAGCACGTTGAGCACCCGTTCGATCACCTGGCGCACGTCGGCCGCGCGTTCGCGCAGGTATTCGTCCTCCATCACGGCGAACTGCTCGACCAGGATCTGCCCTTGCGCGGTCAGCGCCCACTCGGCGTTGTAGTGGCGCTCGGAAATCAGCGCGATGGTCTCTTCGGTCAGCAGCGGATCGGACATGATCAGCCGGTGCACGTTGAGCATCGCGCCCAGTTCGCGCGGCGCGTCCGGACCGAGGCCGTCGGCCAGCGCGGTCATTTCGTCGCGCGCGGCCTCGAGCGCCTGGACGAGCCGGCGGGTTTCGGCCGGCACGTCCTCGGCGGCGATGCGATAGTGGGCGACCTCGAGAGCCGCAGCACCCATCACGACGGCGCGGCCGATCACGTAGCCACGCGCCACGCCCTGCCCCAGCAGGCACAGCAGGCTGTCGCTGCGCGGACTGGCCAGCGGCGGCAGCGGCTGCAACAGGCCCAGCGCCGCCGCGGACAGATCGTCTTGTCGGAGCGGCGGCATCATGGCTGGATTACTCGCCTTCACCGAATCGGTCATCGAACAGCGCCTGTATCTCGACCAGCGCCTGGTCGGCATCGGGACCCGCCGCATCGACGGTGACGGTGACGCCCATGCCCGCGGCCAGCATCATCACGCCCATGATGCTTTTGGCGTTGACGCGCTTGGCGCCGCGGGAGATGTGGATGTCGCTGTTGAACTTGCCGGCCAGCTGGGTGAGCTTGGCCGCGGCACGTGCATGCAGGCCGAGCTTGTTGCTGATGATGATGTCGATGGAAGCCATGGTTATCTATCTGTAGGCGGGGTCGGCCCGCCGTGATTCAGTCTACACGCATTACCGACTGCGCAGCACCGACCAGCGCGCAGCTGAGCACGTCGGCCAGCGGCTGGCGGCGGTAGTTGATCGCGCGCAAAATCATCGGCAGGTTCACGCCGGCGGCCATGCAACAGGCCAGCCCTTCGGCGCGCGCGCGGGTCATGGCCTGCACCGCCACGTTCGACGGCGTGGCGCCGAACATGTCGGTCAGTACCAGCACGCCGCCGCCCTGCTCGGCCGCGCGGATATGGCGCAGCACGCGCACGGTGTCGGTTTCCTTGTCATGGTCGGCTTCGACGTCGCAGATCTCGAGCGGCACGCCGGCGCCCAGCACGTGTTCGACGCAGTCGGCCAGGGCCCGCCCGAGCGGCGCGTGCACCACCAGGACGATGCCGATCATGCCCGCGGCGCGGCGCCCACCGCGCGTTCGAGCGCCTGCGCGAACATGTCCGGCACGTCGAAACCGGTCTGCTCGGTGATCTCGACGAAGCAGGTCGGGCTGGTGACGTTGATCTCGGTGACGTAGTCGCCGATCACGTCCAGGCCCACCAGCAGCAGCCCGCGCGGCGCCAGCGCCGGCCCGATCGCGCGCGCCAGCGCCAGGTCGTGCTCGGACAACGGCTGCGCGACGCCACGGCCGCCGGCCGCGAGGTTGCCGCGCGTCTCGCCGGCCATCGGGATGCGCGCCAGCGCATAGGGCACCGGCTCGCCACCGATCAGCAGGATGCGTTTGTCGCCGTTGACGATCTCGGGGATATAGCGCTGCGCCATGATGCTGCGCTGGCCGTTGTCGGTCAGCGTCTCGAGGATGGCGTTGAGGTTGGCCTCGCCCGGCTGCAGCCGGAAGATGCCGGTGCCGCCCATGCCGTCCAGCGGCTTGACGATCACGTCGCCGTGCTCGGCATGGAATGCCTTCAGGCGCGGCATGTCGCGCGTCACCAGCGTCGGCGCGGCATGCTGCGCGAACTCGATGATGGCGAGCTTTTCGGGATGGTTGCGGATCGCCGCGCCGCTGTTGAATACCCGCGCGCCTTGCGCCTGCGCGGACTCGAGCAGGTGGGTGGCGTAGACGTACTCCATGTCGAACGGCGGATCCTTGCGCATCAGCACCGCATCGAAAGCCTGAAGCGGCTGGTCGGCGCGCGCGCCGGTCGCTTGCCACCAGTCGTGGCCGTGCAGGTCGGCATCGGCCTTGAGCGCGATCGGCGTGGCCGCGACCAGGACCCGCCCGTCGCGCGCGTACAGGTCGCCCTGCAGCGCGAACGACAGGCTGTGGCCACGGGCCACCAGCCCTCGCATCATGGCAACGGAACTGTCCTTGTAGGCCTTCAGGCCGGGCAAGGGATCGATGATGAACAGGATATGCATGCAGCGCACCAGCAGATAGGGAATCGCCGCACACTACCCGACCGCGCGACCGCCTGCAAGTGCGTGCCGCGCCGCCGGCGGCGCGCCGTGAGCCGATCCCGGCGCATCCGGCGCCGGGTCAGACCCTTATGCAGCCGTCTCGGACGGCTTGCCGGCCGGCTGGGCCTTCTTGCGCGGCGCCAGCACCATGACCATCTGACGGCCTTCGAGCTTGGGCATGGCTTCGACCTGGCACAGTTCGGTCAGATCGTCGCGCACGCGCTCGAGCACGCGCATACCGAGCTCTTGGTGAGCCATCTCGCGGCCACGGAAACGCAGCGTCACCTTGGCCTTGTCGCCTTCTTCGAGGAAGCGGCGCAGGTTACGCAGCTTGACCTGGTAATCGCCTTCGTCGGTCGCCGGACGGAACTTGACTTCCTTGACCTGGATGACCTTCTGCTTGCCGCGGGCTTCCGCCTGGCGCTTCTGTTCCTGATACTTGAACTTGCCGTAATCCATCAGCCGGCAGACGGGCGGCGCGGCATTGGGCGCGATCTCGACGAGATCGACGTCGGCTTGTTCGGACAGACGGAAAGCGTCGGCGAGCTTGACGATGCCTAGCTGTTCGCCGTCAAGACCTATCAGGCGCACCTCGGGAACGCGGATTTCACCGTTGATGCGATTGGGCTTTTCGGTTGCGATGTTTAAGACTCCTGATGATTGAGCAGTTCTTACTGCTGGACGGGCACTGCGGGACGGCGTTCGGAAACCTCTTGCGAGAGCTTGCCGATGAAGTCGTCCAAGGGCATGACACCCAGATCGAGACCACCGCGCCCGCGCACTGCGACCGCACCGGCCTGGCGTTCTTTGTCGCCCACGACCAGAATGTACGGCACCTTTTGCAGGCTGTGCTCTCTGATTTTATAAGTGATTTTTTCACCACGCAAATCGGACTCGACCCTAAAGCCTTGTTTTTTCAGGCTTTGCGTGATTTCAGCGGCGTAGTCGGCCGAAGGTTCGGAAATGCAGCACACCACCGCTTGCACCGGCGCCAGCCACGCAGGCATCGCGCCGGCGTGGTTTTCGATCAACATGCCGATGAAACGCTCGAACGAACCGAGGATGGCCCGATGCAGCATGACCGGCGGACGGCGCTGGTCGTTGGCGTCGACATACTCGGCGCCGAGCCGCACCGGCATCGAAAAATCGACCTGGATCGTGCCGCACTGCCAATGGCGGCCAATCGCGTCCTTGAGCGTGTATTCGATCTTCGGACCGTAAAACGCGCCCTCGCCCGGCGAGATCTCGAACTCGCAACCGGTACGGCGCAGGCTCTCCATCAACGCCTCTTCGGCCTTGTCCCAGACGGCGTCCTCGCCGATGCGCTTTTCGGGCCGCGTCGCGACCTTGTACAGCACCTGGTCGAAACCGAAGTCGGCATAGACCTTCTGCAGCAGCGCGGTGAACGCGGCGCATTCTTCCTGCAACTGGTCTTCGGTACAGAAGATGTGGCCGTCGTCCTGAGTGAAGCCGCGCACGCGCATCATGCCGTGCAGCGAACCGGACGGCTCGTTGCGATGGCACTGGCCGAACTCGCCATAACGCAGCGGCAGGTCGCGGTACGAATGCAGGCCCGAATTGAAGATCTGCACGTGGCCCGGGCAGTTCATCGGCTTAAGGCCGTAGACGCGGTTCTCGGATTCGGTCGTGAACATGTTTTCACGATAGTTTTCCCAGTGGCCGGTCTTTTTCCACAGCGACAGGTCGAGGATCTGCGGCGCCTTGACCTCGTGGTAGCCGTTGTCGTTGTAGACGCGGCGCATGTACTGCTCGACCTGCTGCCACAACTGCCAGCCCTTGGGGTGCCAGAAGATCAGGCCCGGCGCCTCGTCCTGGAAATGGAACAGGTCGAGTTCGCGGCCCAGCTTGCGGTGGTCGCGCTTCTCGGCCTCTTCGAGCATCTTCAGGTAGGCGTCCTGTTCTTCCTTGGAGGCCCAGGCGGTGCCGTAGATGCGCTGCAGCATCTCGTTGTTGCTGTCGCCGCGCCAATAGGCGCCGGCCACCTTCATCAGCTTGAAGACCTTGAGCTTGCCGGTCGACGGTACGTGCGGGCCGCGGCACAGGTCGACGAAGTCGCCTTCGCGATACAGGCTGATGTTTTCGTTGGTCGGGATCGACGCGATGATCTCGGCCTTGTATTTTTCGCCGATGCTCTTGAAGAACTCGACCGCGTCGTCGCGCTTCCATTCTTCGCGCGTGACGGTCTCGTCCTTCTTGGCGATCTCGCTCATCTTCTTTTCGATGGCGGTCAGATCTTCGGGCGTGAACGGGCGCTTGTACGAGAAGTCGTAATAGAAACCGTTGTCGATCACCGGGCCGATCGTGACCTGCGCGTCGGGGAACAAGGACTTGACCGCATAAGCCAGCAGGTGGGCGGTCGAATGGCGGATCAGGTCGAGGCCGTCGGCATCCTTGGCGGTGACGATGCCCAGCTGCACGTCCTGCTCGATGCGATACGAGGTGTCGACCAGCTTGGGCTCGCCGCCGTTGCGCACGATCTTGCCACCCAGCGCGGCGCGCGCCAGGCCCGTGCCGATCGACTGCGCGACCTCGGCCACCGTGACGGGGCCGGGAAACTCCCGCTTGGAACCATCGGGCAGGGTGATCTGTACCATTAAAGCCATCCTAGTAATAACAACTTGCCGCCACGCGAAAATAAAAAACGCGGCACTGCGGGCCGCGTTTGCTCTCGACTGATTTCACCAGGCATCCAACGGGGATGCGGCCGAATACGACGGAACCGACGCGGTCAGGGGCGAGACGTTCCTGTGGTAGTTCGGGCGGCGTGGGTCATGTCGGTATTGCGTGATCTGGACTGATGAGGATGCGCCGAGCCCGGCATGGATGCGGGCGCGTGATGCGCAGGTGCTTGCGAGTGTAGCACCTTACCGACAAATCTGGTCACAAGCCGCATGGATGCAGCGTTGCAGCCGTTGGCACTTTATTACAGGCTGATCCGGTGCGCGGGCGCACACTCGAATTCCCTGCGCCGGCGGCCACCCGCCCGCCGGCCGCCCACCGGCGCCCGCCTTGCGCGGCGCCCCGACAGGACTCTTGCCATGGCACGCATCATCTGGAAAGGCGGCATCAATTTCGGGCTGGTCCACGTGCCCGTCGTCGTGCATCCGGCCACCCGCCCGTCGCGGCTGGACTTCGACTGGATTGACAAGCGCGACAACGCACCGGTCGGCTATCAGCGCATCAACAAGCACACCGGCAAGCCGATCGACAGCGAACACATCGTCAAGGGTTATCAGTACGAGAAAGGCGAGTACGTGTTCATGAACGACGCCGATTTTCGCGAAGCCAATACCGCCGCCACGCAATCGGTCGACATCCTGGGGTTTGTCGATGCCGCCGAGGTGCCGATCTATTTCTACGACACGCCCTACTTCCTCAGCCCCGACAAGCGCGGCGCCAAGGGCTACGCATTGCTGCACGAGGCGCTGCGCAAGAGCGCGCGCATCGGCGTGGCCAGCGTGGTGCTGCATACCAAGCAGCATCTGGCCGCGCTGCTGGCGCTGGACGAGGGACTGATGCTCATCACGATGCGCTACGCGCATGAGCTGCGGCCGCTGGAAGACAGCGAAGCGCCCGATCTGGGCAAGACCAACAAGCCGACCTCGCGCGAGATGGACATGGCGATGCGGCTGATCGACGACATGACGGCCGACTGGGATCCGGAGCAGTTTCAGGACACCTATCGCGATGACCTGCTCAAGCTCATCGACAAGAAGATCAAGGCCGGCAAGACCCACGAACTATCGGCGGCCGACGAACCGGCCAAGCCGCGCCAGTCGGCCAAGATCATCGACCTGGTCGCGGTGCTGCAGAAGAGCCTGGATGCGCGCGGACCCGACGGCAAACGCAAGCGCGCCGCCGCCGATGACGACGAGGACGAAACGCCGGCCAAGCGCGCCAGCAAGAAAAGCAGCTCGCGCAAGACCGCGTCGCCCAGCGGCAAGCGCACCAGCGCCGCCAAGAAAAGCAGCGCGGCGCGCAGCAGCAAGGCCGCCGCCAAAAGCCCGCGCAAGACGGCCAGCGCAACCAAGCGGGCGAGCAAGTCGGCAGTGCGCAAGGCGGCCTGATGGTGCCCATGCCGATCGATGCGACGGTAGCCCGAGCCGCTGCGATTCGATCTGCTTTGGCTGGTTTCGCTAGTGAAAAAATGCATCATCGCGGCCCGCCGACCCGACGCTACTTCCGCTTGCAACCGGAGAGCGCAAGTCGCACCCGAGCCCGCGGTCAGCACTAAGATGAACTCAGATGTTTTCAACCAGGAGTTGCCATGACCGACCGTACCAGCACCATGCAGGCCGACCCGGACCCCCAACGCCCGGACAGCCCCGCGCCGACGCCCGCGCCGTCGATTCCGCCCACGCCGGACGACGCGCGCGCGCGCCCCGATCCCATCAAGAAGCCCGCCACGGGCGGCTCTGCGGGCAGTGGCAACGCCGTGCAGAACCTCGCGCCGGACAGCGGCAAGGTGATCGCCCCGAGCAGCGACGTGGAAGTGCCTCGCATGCCTGCGCGGCCCGATGCCGACACGCCTGACGAAGCCGGCAAGTATGGCAAGCCACGCATCGAGACCGGCCACGACTCGAACTGGGCCGACAACGTGAAACCCAAGCCCGACGCCAAGAACGCGCGCTCGTCGTTGTTCTGAACATCGCGGTGTCGTAGTCGCAGCTTGCGGCTCGTCATGACTTGAGACGCATGTCTGGTCACGCGTGATAGCCTGACCCCTCTTTTGCGCAACAAGGAGGACAACGATATGGCGTACCAACGTACCCAGGCCCAGAAGCTCTTGACGGCCGCCGAGCTGGCTCTGTTCGATGCGGGCCGCACAACCGAGATCCGCAAGCACAGCAAGTCCGAACTGCGAGGCAAGCTCGAACGCAGCCGCAAGCTGCGCGACAAGTATCGCGACCTCCATCGCCGCCAGCGCCTGAGCCTGCGCGCGGCCACCGGCGCCAAGTCCGGCACCAAGGGTGGCGACGTCAACCAGCGCACGCAGCAGAAGGAAGAGATCCTGGCCGAGGCCGTGGCGCGATTCGAGGCACGCCTGGCGCAGATCGAGGCCCAGGAAGATCGCGAGTTCGCGGCGGCAAGCAAGGCGGCAGCCAAGGCACCGGTGCGCACCGCCAAGGCCCCTGCCCGCGCCAGGAAGGCGGCCGGCAAGACCGCTGCCAAGTCGGCGGGTAGTGCCGCGCCCGCAAGCAAGAAGACTGCCGCCAAGAAGAGCGGCGTTGCCAAAAAAAGCAGCGCCGCTAAAAAGAGCGGCGCTGCCAAGCGCGCGACGCCCGCCAAGACGGCCGCCAGGAAGGGCGCCGCCAAGCCTGCCCGTTCGACCCAGAAGGCCGCGTTGGCCAAGAAACTTGCCGGCGCCGGCCGCGCCGCCAAGCGCAGCAGCCCGAAGAAAAAGGCTGCCGCCAACAAGGCGGCCAGCGCCTAGTACCGAGGTCGGCAAAAAGACAAGGCCGCTGCATCGCACGATGCAGCGGCCTTGTCTTTTGCGTCTTGCGGCAGCTGGCTGCCGCGTCGACTCATACGGGAGCCAGCGACCTCGCCGTCAAGGCAGCGACCTGCTTGCGGGCCGAGAAGTCGGCCGAGGCCCATGCATCCTCTGCCGAGGAAGAGCTCTTGCACAGACCGTTCTCGTCGACGCAGGCGCCGTTGCCATCGAGAATCACGTATTCGCATTCCCAGTGACCCGAATCCCGCAGGGCGGGACGACCCAGACGATAGGAGTATTTGCGCGGCATGGTACCTCTCAAACAATAATGAACCGCGCTCAATATGCCAGTGAGTCGCCTTTCCAGGGATGGCCACATGCAACCAGCCGTATCGGCTCGAGGGAAACCGGCATCTACTGAATTTTCATGTGCTTATGCGCACACGTTCGGCGCCGTAGCGCGTGGAAGCACACCGGGACGGCAACGGGATCGGCGACCGGCAACAACGAAAAAAGCCGCCGAATCGCGGGATTCGACGGCTTTCTTCTTGATGGAAATCCGAGGATTTCTATCGGCAATCTGGTAGGCGGTATTGGGTTCGAACCAACGACCTCCACGATGTCAACGTGGCGCTCTAACCAACTGAGCTAACCGCCTGAAGAGAAAAAGATTCTAACCTGCTTATTTGTGATGTGTCAACTTAAAGGCCGATTAATTTTGCTGCGGCGCCGTCGCCCTGCCGGCCCGGTGCGCGTACCGGCATGCAAGCTGCCCGTCCGCCGCCATCGCATCAGGCCGACAAGGCATCATCGGCCTGCCTGACGGCGCGCACGAAGGCGTCGATCTTGCGCGCCGACTTGATGCCCAGCGCGGTTTCGACGCCGCTGCTGACGTCGACGGCCCACGGCCGGCTGCGCAAGATCGCGTCGGTGACGTTGTCGGCATTGAGCCCGCCAGACAGGATCACACTGTTGCGCCGCGCGGCTGGCAAGCCGGCCAGCAAGGCGTGATCGAAGGCCAGGCCGCTGCCGCCATAACCGCTGCTGAAGCTGTCGAACAACCAGGCGCCGGCGTCCGCATACGACTCGCAGGTCTGCGCCAGCGCGTCAGCCGTGTCCAGGCCGGGCGCGCCGACCCTGAACGCGCGCCAGAATGGCCGGCCGTGGGCGGCGCATTGGGCTGGCGTCTCGTCACCGTGAAACTGCAGCCAGTCGGGCCGCAAGGCCTGCACGACACGATCGACCTGGCTCGCGTCGGCGTTGACGAACAAGGCCACCACGTCGACCAGCGGCGGCACCGACTCGCGCAGGCGCGCCGCCTGCTCGGGATCGAGGCATCGTTTGCTGGGCGGATAGAACACCATGCCGACGGCGTCGGCACCGGCCTGGACGGCGGCCTGGACGTCTTCTTCGCGGGTCAGGCCGCAGATCTTGATACGAGTGCGCATCGGCTGATTTTAACCAGCCAGGCCTGGCAGCGGCAGCCAGCGCGAGCCATCGGTGTCGGGCAGGCCGAACGCCTCGGGATAGTCGACCGCCGTCAGGTACAGGCCGTCGGCCATGAAGGTTGGCGCGGCGATCTTGCGATCGCGCCGGGCCAGCAGTTGCGCCATGAACCCGACCGGCTGACGGCCCTGGCCGATCTGGATCAGCTGGCCGACGATGTTGCGCACCATGTGATGCAGGAAGGCGTTGGCGTGCAGCCTGAACACGATCAGGTCGCCCTGACGGTCGATCCGCAGCGCGTGCATGACGCGCACCGGATGCGCGGCCTGGCATTGCGACGAGCGGAAGCTGCTGAAGTCGTGCTGCCCCAGCAGCACCTGCGCGGCCGCCTGCATGGCCGCGACGTCGAGCGGCTGGAAGCACCACCCTGCCCGGCCGGACCAGAGCGGCACCCGCGCGCGGGTATTCCAAAGCACGTAGGTGTAGCGGCGGGCCTGCGCCGAGAAGCGCGCATGGAACTCGTCGCTGACCGGCTTTGCCCACTGCACCGCGACGCTCGACGGCAGATAACGATTGACGCCGCGCACCCAGGATTCGAGCTCGCGCGCCAGCGGCGTGTCCAGATGCACGACCTGCATGGCGGCGTGCACGCCGGTGTCGGTACGGCCGGCGCAGATCACCGGCACCGGCTCGGCCACCCCGCAGAAGCGGGCCAGCGCCGATTGCAGCGCGTCCTGCACCGTCAGGCCGTGCGGCTGGGTCTGCCAGCCTTGCCAGGCCGACCCATCGTAGGAGACGCCCAGCGCGATTCGGGACATCGGCGCCTAGCGTTGCCGCCCGTCGGGGCGGCGGTTGTCGTCCAGCGACAGATCGATGCGCTCGAGCTTGTCGTTGAAAGCGGCCTGCTGCGCGTCGTCCATCGGACGCGGCGCATCGTCGTCGTAATCGTCGTCGTCGTAACGATCGTCGTCGCGCCGCGCGCCGGCCCGGCGCATCGCCCAGGCAATGATGAACGCGATGATCGCGAGAAAGCCGGTGACGATCACCAGCAGGTTGTCGTTGAGCCAGCCCTTGACCGAGCGGCCGCCTTCGGGCGGCGGCCGGCCCGACGTGTCGCCGCTGGCGCCGGCCGGGGCATCGAACACGCCGGGCGTGGCCGAACCCGAGCCGCCCGGCGTCGCTGCCGGAGCGCTGCCCGCTGCGCCGGGCGTGCCACCCGAGCCCGCGACGGAACCGTTGCCAGCCGCGGTGCCGCTGCCTGTCGCAGTGCCGCCCGCGCCTGCGGCCGCGCCAGCGCCCGGAGTGCCAGCCGCGCCGCCAGAGCCCGCCACGGAACCGCTGCCAGCCGCAGTGCCGTTCGCGCCTGCTGCCGAACCATTGCCAGCCGCGGTGCCATTCGCGCCAGCTGCCGAATCATTGCCGGCCGCAGCACCGCCGCCTGCCGCAGTACCGCCTGCGCCTGCCGTCGAACCATTGCCAGCCGCGGCGCCGCTTCCTGCCGCGGTGCCGCCCGAGCCTGCCGCCGAACCATTGCCAGCCGCGGCGCCACCGCCTGCTGCGTTGCCACCCCCGCTTGCCGCCGAACCATTGCCAGCCGCTGCGCCACCGCCTGCCGCGCTACCGCCCGCGCCTGCCGCCGAACCATTGCCGGCCGCCGCACCGCCGGCG
>JAEZBO010000042.1 GCA_023427085.1 Pseudomonadota bacterium | reverse complement strand
GTCCCGGCGCAGGCCCTCGCTGAGACCCCGGCGCGAGCCCCGGCCAGTGCCGCGGCCGACGCCGGGCCATCGGGTCGGCCCGCCGCGCCGCTGCCCCCCGACCCCGCTACCCAATCCTGACAGAACGCGCGCTATGACCACCCTGATTTGCGACTGCAATCGCACGATGCCGCTCGCGCCCGAGGCGCTCGGGCAAGCCCTGGGCGAATCGCTGACCCAGCATTCGGTGCTGTGCCGCCGCGAGGCCGGCGCCTTCCAGCAAGCCATCCGCGGCGATGCCGACGTCGTGGTCGCCTGTACGCAGGAGCAGCGGCTGTTCGGCGAACTGGCCGCCGCCACGCCGGGCGCGGTGGCGCCGGTGAAGTTCGTCAACATCCGCGAGACCGGCGGCTGGAGCCGCGATGCGCCCGACGCCATGCCCAAGCTGGCGGCGCTGCTGGCGGCCGCGCACCTGCCCGACCCCGATCCGGTGGCGACGGTGACCTACAAGAGCGCCGGCCGGCTGCTGATCATCGGCCCGCTCGACCGCGCCGAACGGGCCGCGGCGCTGCTCGACGACGTGCTGAACGTGACCTTGCTGGTGCAAGGTGCCGGCCAGGCGGGCGGCGGCCAGGCGCGCCGTTTCCCGGTGCTGTCGGGCCGGCTCGAGGCGCTGACCGGCTGGCTGGGTGCCTTCGAGGCCCGCTGGACGCAAGGCAACCCGATCGACCTGGATCTCTGTACACGCTGCAATGCCTGCGTGGTGGCCTGTCCGGAGGGCGCGATCGGGCTGGACTACCAGGTCGACACCGGCCAGTGCCGTTCGCACCGCGACTGTGTCGCGGCCTGTACGGTGGCGGGCGCGATCGATTTCACGCGCTCGCCGGAACAGTTCGCCGAGACCTTCGACCTGGTGCTGGACCTGGGCGCGCGCCCGGCGATCACGCTGCATGCGCCGCCGCAGGGCTATTTCACCTGGGACGGCAGCGATCCGGCGGTGCTGATGCGGCTGCGCGAGATGGTCGGCGAGTTCGAGAAGCCCAAGTTCTTCGACTACAAGCAGAAGCTCTGCGCGCACAGCCGCAATGCCCAGGTCGGTTGCGACGCCTGTATCAGCATCTGCTCGGCGCAGGCGATCTCCAGCGACTTGCGCAACCAGCAGATCAAGGTCAATCCGAATCTGTGCGTGGGCTGTGGCGCCTGTACCACCGTCTGTCCCACTGGCGCGCTGAGCTACAGCTACCCGCGCAACCCCGACCAGGGCGCGCGGCTGCGCACGCTGCTGGGCACCTACGCGCAGGCCGGCGGCAAGAACGCCGTGCTGCTGCTGCACAGCCAGCAGGCCGGTCAACAACTGGTCGAAGGCCTGGGCCGGCTGGCCTCGCTGCGCCAGGCGCACGGTGTGCCCGCCAACGTGATCCCGGTGCCGCTGTGGCATACCGCCAGCCTGGGCGCGGACCTGTGGCTGTCGGCCATCGCCTTCGGCGCGACGCAGATCGTGGTGCTGACCACCGACGAAGAGGCGCCGCAATACCTGGACGGCTTGGCCGCGCAGATGGAAGTGGCGCAGGTGCTGCTCAATGGCCTGGGTTACGCGGGGCGTCATCTGCATCGGCTGCGCGCCACCGAGCCGGCCGAGCTGGACGGCCCGTTGCTGGCGCTGGCGCGGCAGGCGCCGCAAGCGCCGGCGGTGCGCGCCCGTTACGCGGTGGCCACCGAAAAACGCAGCACGCTGGAACTGGCGCTCGAGCATCTGATCGCGCAGGCGCCGGCGGCCGCCGCGCTGCCGGCCGAGATCGCGCTGCCGGCCGGTGCACCGGGCGCCGGTGCGCCGCTGGGCGGGCTGAAGGTCAACCGCGACGCCTGTACGCTGTGCATGAGCTGTGTCGGCGCCTGTCCGTCCAACGCGCTGCTGGACAACCCGCAGGCGCCGCAGCTGCGCTTCGTCGAGAAGAACTGCGTGCAGTGCGGCCTGTGCGCGTCGACCTGTCCCGAACAGGCGATCGAGCTGGCGCCGCGGCTGCTGCTGACGCCGCAACGCAAGGAGGCGGTGGTGCTGAACGAGGCGCAACCGTTCCATTGTGTGCGCTGCAGCAAGCCCTTCGGCACCGCCAAGGGCATCGACGCGATGCTGGCCCGGCTGGCTGGCCACGCGATGTTCCAGGGCGCCGCGCTCGAGCGCCTGAAGATGTGCGGCGACTGCCGCGTCATCGACATGTACTCGTCCGACAACGAAACCAAGATCACGCAACTATGAGTGCAGAAGAATCCTCCGTCGCCGTGGGCGCCGCCGGCTTCGATGAAGAAGTCGCGCGCGCCGAGATCTACGGCCTGCTGGCGCAGCTGTATTACGCGCCGCCCGAGCCGGCGCTGCTGGCGGCCTTGCGCGCCGCGCCGCGCGAGGCGCCGATGTCCGGCGGCTTTCTCGAGGCTTCGTGGCAGGAGCTGGTGGCGCAGGCCGACGCGCTAAGCGACGCGGCCATCGCGGCCGAGTACACGGCCTTGTTCGGCGGCGTCGGCAAGCCCGAGGTCTATCTGTTCGGGTCGTTCTATCAGTCGGGCTTCCTGAACGAGAAGCCGCTGGTGGGCCTGCGCGACGACCTGGCGGCGCTGGGCCTGGAGCGCGATCCGGCCATGCCCGAGACCGAGGACCACATCGCCTACCTGTGCGAAGTCATGCGTTACCTGATCGCCGGCGACGATGTCGCGGTGGCCAACCTGACGCGCCAGCGGGAATTTTTCTCGGCCCATCTGCACCCGTGGGTGCCGGCCATGTGCGACGCGATCGGTGCCCATGCCAACGCGCGTTTCTATGCGCGCGTGGCGGCGTTCACGCAGGCCTTCGTCAGCGTGGAAGCGCAGGGCTTCGATATGCTCGGCTGATGGCGGCTCGCCGGAGAGCCGCATGGTTATTGAGTTTGATTCGCTTTTAGAAAGACAGGATTGCTGCGTTGCGGCGTCGATGATCGCCTGATTGCGGTTGTCGCGACCCCAACGCGCGGAGTAAAGTATGCACCGGATTTCATACGTTGTTGAACAGGAGACGACCACCATGTCGCAGAGTCCCATTGACCGTTCTCGCCGCAAGTTCTTCGCCGGCACGGCCACGGTCGGCGCTGCCGCCATCGGTGCGGCCGTCCTGCCCGGCGTGCAGGCCACGCCGGCCGAGCCCCAGGCCACGCCCACGCCCGAACGCGGCGGCGGCTACCACCTGAGCGAACACGTCAAGCGCTACTACAAGACCACTCTCGTCTAATCGCGGAGCGAGACCATGTTGCTGACCAAAAAAACCGGCGGCACCGATCACGGTGGCGCTGCATCCCCTTTCATGCACAGCCTGCGCCGCGGCCTGTCGCATGCCCTGCCGACCATGGACCGCCGCAGCTTCCTGCGCCGTTCTGGTGTCGGCGTGGGCGCCGGCCTGGCCGCCACGCAGCTGACGCTGGTGCGGCGCGCCGAGGCCGCCGAAGGCGCCAAGATCGCCGTGGGCGACAGCAAGCTGACGGTGCGCCGCACGATCTGTAGCCACTGTTCGGTCGGCTGTGCGGTCGACGCCGTGGTCGAGAACGGCGTCTGGGTGCGCCAGGAGCCGGTGTTCGATTCGCCGATCAACCTGGGCGCGCATTGCGCCAAGGGCGCGGCGCTGCGCGAGCACGGCCACGGTGAACACCGGCTGCGCTATCCGATGAAGCTGGTCAACGGCAAGTACGAGCGCATCAGCTGGGATACCGCGCTGCAGGAGATCGCCGACCGCATGCAGGCGCTGCGCAAGGAAAGCGGCCCCGACTCGATCTACCTGATCGGTTCGTCCAAGCACAACAACGAGCAGGCGTATCTGATGCGCAAGTTCGTCAGCTACTGGGGCAGCAACAACTGTGACCACCAGGCGCGCATCTGCCACTCGACCACGGTGGCCGGCGTCGCCAACACGTGGGGCTACGGCGCGATGACCAATTCGTACAACGACATGCAGAACTCCAAGGCTGCGTTGTACATCGGCTCGAACGCCGCCGAGGCCCACCCGGTCTCGATGCTGCACCTGCTGCACGCCAAGGAAACCGGCTGCAAGGTGATCGTGGTCGATCCGCGCTTCACGCGCACCGCCGCCAAGGCCGACCAGTACGTGCGGATCCGCTCGGGCACCGACATCCCGTTCCTGTTCGGCGTGCTGTACCACATCTTCAAGAACGGCTGGGAAGACCAGGCCTACCTGCAGGCCCGCGTCTACGGCATGGACGACGTCAAGGCCGACGTGATGGCCAAGTGGACGCCCGACAAGGTCGAGGCCGCCTGTGGCGTCGACGAGGCGACGGTGTTCAGCGTCGCCAAGACGATGCACGAGAACCGTCCGGGCACCATCGTCTGGTGCATGGGCCAGACCCAGCACACCATCGGCAATGCCATCGTGCGGGCCTCCTGTATCCTGCAGCTGGCGCTGGGCAACGTCGGCCGCTCGGGCGGTGGCACCAACATCTTCCGCGGCCACGACAACGTGCAGGGCGCCACCGACGTGGGCCCCAACCCCGATTCGCTGCCGGGCTACTACGGCCTGGCCGAAGGCTCGTGGCGGCACTTCGCCAACGCCTGGGGCGTCGACTACGACTGGATCAAGAGCCGCTACGCCTCGCCGGCCATGATGACCAAGCCGGGCATCACGGTGTCGCGCTGGATCGACGGCGTGCTCGAGAACCCCGACCTGATCGACCAGGAAACCAACCTGCGCGCGGTGTTCTACTGGGGCCACGCGCCCAACTCGCAGACCCGCGGTCTCGAGATGAAGCGGGCGATGGACAAGCTCGACCTGCTGGTGGTCGTCGATCCCTATCCGTCGGCCACCGCCGCGATGGCGGCGATGCCGGGCAAGGCCGAGGATCTCAATCCCAATCGCGCGGTGTACCTGCTGCCGGCCGCCACGCAGTTCGAGACGCGCGGCTCCTGTACGGCGTCGAACCGCTCGCTGCAATGGCGCGAGCAGGTCATCGAGCCGCTGTGGGAGAGCCGCACCGACCACATGATCATGTACCAGCTGGCCGAGAAGCTGGGCTTCGGCAAGGAACTGGTCAAGAACTACACGATGGAGAAGGCCAAGGGCGGCATGCTCGAGCCCTCGATCGAGGACATCCTGCGCGAGATCAACCGCTGCGTCTGGACCATCGGCTACACCGGCCAGAGCCCCGAGCGCCTGAAGGCGCACATGCGCAACATGCACGTGTTCGACGTCAAGACGCTGCGCGCCAAGGGCGGCAAGGACGCCGAGACCGGCTACGACCTGACCGGCGACTATTTCGGCCTGCCGTGGCCGTGCTGGGGCACGCCCGAACTCAAGCACCCGGGCACCGCCAACCTGTACGACACCAGCCAGCACGTGATGGACGGCGGCGGCAACTTCCGCGCCAACTTCGGCGTCGAGCGCAACGGCGTCAGCCTGCTGGCCGAGGACGGCTCGCACTCCAAGGGCGCCGACCTGACCACCGGGTATCCCGAGTTCGACCACGTGCTGCTCAAGAAGCTGGGCTGGTGGGCCGACCTGACGCCGGAAGAGCAGAAGGCCGCCGAGGGCAAGAACTGGAAGACCGATCCGTCGGGCGGCATCATCCGCGTGACGATGAAGGTGCACGGCTGCCATCCCTTCGGCAACGCCAAGGCGCGCGCGGTGGTGTGGAACTTCCCCGATGCCATCCCGCAGCATCGCGAGCCGCTCTACGGCACGCGTCCGGACCTGATGGAACAGTACCCGGCGCAGGCCGACATCAAGACCTTCTGGCGCCTGCCGACCGTGTACAACACGCTGCAGAAGAAGAACATCGCCGAGAAGCTGCACGAAAAATTCCCGATCATCCTGACCTCGGGGCGCCTGGTCGAATACGAGGGCGGCGGCGAGGAAACCCGCTCCAACCCGTGGCTGGCCGAGCTGCAGCAGGAGATGTTCGTCGAGGTCAACCCGAAGGCGGCGGCCGACCGCGGCATCCGCAACGGCGATCGCTGCTGGGTCGTGACGCCGACCGGCGCGCGGCTGAACGTGCAGGCGCTGGTGACCGAGCGGGTCGGCCCCGACACGGCCTTCATGCCGTTCCACTTCTCGGGCCATTGGCAGGGCAAGGACATGCTGGCGCACTATCCCGAGGGCGCTGCCCCGATCGTGCGCGGCGAAGCGATCAACACCGGCACCACGTACGGCTACGACTCCGTGACGATGATGCAGGAAACCAAGACCACCATCTGCAACATCGAAAGGGCTTGAGGAGACCACTATGGCTCGAATGAAATTTATCTGTGATGCAGAGCGGTGTATCGAATGCAACAGCTGCGTCACCGCGTGCAAGAACGAACACGAGGTGCCGTGGGGCGTGAACCGCCGCCGCGTGGTCACGCTCAATGACGGCGTGCCGGGCGAGAAGTCGATCTCGGTGGCCTGTATGCACTGCAGCGACGCGCCCTGCATGGCGGTCTGTCCGGTCAACTGCTTCTATCGCACCGAGGAAGGTGTGGTGCTGCACAACAAGGACACCTGTATCGGCTGTGGCTACTGCTCGTACGCCTGTCCGTTCGGCGCGCCGCAGTTCCCGTCGGCCGGCAATTTCGGCGTGCGCGGCAAGATGGACAAGTGCACCTTCTGTGCCGGCGGCCCGGAAGACCATGGCAGCGCGGCCGAGTTCGAGAAGTACGGCCGCAACCGCCTGGCCGAAGGCAAGCTGCCCGCCTGTGCCGAGATGTGCTCGACCAAGGCACTGCTGGGCGGCGACGGCGACGTCGTGGCCGACATCTTCCGCACCCGCGTGCTGCATCGTGGCAAGGGCGCCGAAGTGTGGGGCTGGGGCACCGCCTACGGCTCGCAGCAGGCAGGCCAGCCGTCGCAACAGCAGCCCCAGCAGCAGCCCGCCGAGGTCAAGTCGTGAGCGCGCGCTGCCTCATCGCCGCGGCCGCGCTGCTGGGCCTGGCCGCCTGCACCGAGCCGTCGCAGGAGCGCCAGCAGTCGAGCAGCATCAGCAAGCCGCTGTATGAAGGGACCGGCAGCAACTTCACCGCCGCGGGCTGGACCCAAGGCGACAAGGCCAGCTGGCAACGCGAGCTCAAGACCCGCACCCAGCGTGGCCAGAACGAATACACCAAAGTGTATTGATCGGGAGCTTGCCATGATCAGGTCGTTCATTGCAGCACTGGCGCTGGGCCTCTGCGCGCTGGTGCCGGCGCAGGCCCAGAACACGCCTGCCGCGACGGGCGGGTTCGGCGGCATCCAGAGCGCCAACATCTTCGAGGTCAAGCCCGATGCCGACCAGCAGCCGGGCTATGCCGAGCAGAGCAACGCCGAGCGTGGCCGGGTGCAGCCCGGCAACAACGCGCCGTTCTGGCGCCAGGTCAACTCGGGCGAGCCGGGCTACAGCAGCCTGCCCAAGAGCCAGGCGCCCGAGGCCGGCGTGCTGATCCAGCGTTTCGTGCAATACCCCGGCTCGGCCTTCACGACCGCCGGCGAGGCGTGGCGCCAGGTGCGCAACCACTGGATCATCCCCTATGGCGGCGGCCTGCTGCTGATCGCGCTGGTGGCGATCCTGCTGTTCTATTTCAGCAAGGGTTCGATCAAGGTGCACGGCCAGCCGACCGGCCGCCGGATCGAACGCTTCACGTATTTCGAGCGCGCCGCGCACTGGGTCAACGCGGCGGCCTTCGTGATCCTGGCGATCTCGGGCATCGTCATGGCCTTCGGCAAATTCTTCCTGCTGCCGATCATGGGCAGCGCGCTGTTCGGCTGGTTCACGTGGCTGCTCAAGACCGTGCACAACTTCGTCGGGCCGGTGTTCGCGGTCTCGCTGCTGGTGGTGCTGATCACCTTCTTCAAGGACAACCTGCCGCGCCGCCACGACATCGTCTGGTTCAAGAAGGGCGGCGGCCTGTTCAACGGCGAGCACGTCTCGTCGCACCGCTTCAATGCCGGCGAGAAAGTCATGTTCTGGGTCGGCATGCTGTTCCTGGGCATGATCGCGGTGTTCTCGGGGCTGTTCCTGGACAAGGTCGCGCCGGGGCTGGACTACTCGCGCGGCAACATGCAGATCGCGCACATGATCCACGCGGTGTCGGTGATCTTCATGACCTGCATGATCATGGGCCACATCTACCTGGGCACCATCGGCATGCAGGGCGCGTTCAAGGCCATGAAGACCGGCTACGTCGACGAGACCTGGGCGCGTGAGCACCACGACCTCTGGTACGACGACGTCAAGGCCGGCAGGATCCCGGCCCAGCGCACCGTCGCCAAGGACGCCAAGCAGCGCCCGGCGCGGCCTGCGCGGGTTTGACGGCATTCAAGGACATATCGCATGAAAAAGATCGCCGCATTGATACTCTGCCTGGCCGCCGCGCCGGCCTTTGCCAAGCTGCCGCCGCCCACGCCGGAAGCCAAGGCAAAGGCGGACGAGGCCGCCGCCAAGCTGGCCTGGACCGCCAAGGTCGACGCGTACAAGCTGTGCGAGGCCCAGGACCGGGTCGCCGCGCATTACTACGACGCCGCCCGTGCCGAGGGCAAGCCGACCCGCGAGCCGGTCGCCACCAAGGACTGCCAGGATCCCGGGCCGTTCGCCTACGTCAAGCCGGAAGAGAAGCCGCTCGAGGCCGCCGGGGCACATTCGCCGGCCGGCAACGCGACGCAGCCGCCCAACAACGACAAGCCGCAGAGCGAGCAGAAGCAGCCTTCGCAGTGAGGCCGCGGCGGCCGGCGAGCGCACCGGCCGTTGTCAGCGTCAGTGATTGCGGCCCGCCTTGCGGGCCGTTTTCTTTTGCGGGAAGTCCCACCACGGCAGCATGCGCCGCAGCGACAGCACCTCGCCGCTGTGGTTTGGCACGTAGCCCGGCATGCGCGCCAGCCGCGCCAGCCAGTCCTGGCTTTGCAGCACCGCCAGCAGCGCCTGGGTGGCCGGCAGGTCGAGCGTCGATTTCAGGCACACCAGGAAGTAGTTCTCGGTGACCAGCGGCACGAAGTCCAGCCGCTCGTGGCGCGCCGCCGACGCGATGCCCAGGCCCGCGTCGGCGCTGCCCGAGGCCACCGCATGGGCCACCGCCTGGTGCGAGGGTTCGGTGCGGGCATAGCCGTCGATGTGCTGGGGATCCAGCCCGGCCTCTTCGAGCAGTTCGTCCAGCAGCACGCGGGTGCCGGTGCCCAGCGCCCGGTTGACGTAGCGCAGGCCGGCCTGGCGCAGGTCGGCCAGGCCGCGGATGCCGCGCGGGTTGCCGCGCGGCACGATCAGGCCCTGGTCGCGCTGCGCGAAGCCGATGATCTTGTGCTGGCCCGGCTGCAGCAGCGGCTTGTACGAGCGTTCGCTGCGCGAGCCCGGCACCGGCTGCTGGCGCGTATGGAAGCCCGCCATCGCACAGCGGCCCTCGTTGAGCGCGCTGATCGCATCCAGGCTGCCGACGTAATTGATGTCCAGGTGCAGATTGGCCACGCCGACCGCGTGCTCGCGCAGCGCGCCCAGCGCGTCGTCATGGCTGGCGTGCAGCGGCACCACGTGCGCGGCCTGGTCGAAGGCGATCGCGAAGGTGCGTTCGAGTTCGTCGTGCAGCGCGCTGATCTGCGGCGCCAGCCGGGCCTGCGCCTGGCGCTCGGCCCACAGCAGCTTTTCGCCGAACTCGCTGAGCCGCGCCGGCTGGCCTTTCTCCCAGACGATCAGCGTGCGGCCGAGGGTCTGCTCCCAGCGCTTGAGTTCGCCCCAGACGTGCCGGTACGACAGCTCGAGCGCCTTGGCGGCGGCCGATATCGAGCCGTGCTCGCGGATCGCGAACAGCAGGTCCATCAGCGCATTGCGCAAGGTGGTGGGGCGCGCGCCGTGGGCGCGCAGCAGGTAGGTCAGTTCGATGCGTTGCACGGCGGCGAGTATGCCAAAAATTAGGAAAGCCAGCGACGCAGCGTAGCGTAAAGCGCCGGGATTTCCTATGCAACGTATTGCATATCGCAGCGTGCTTAGCGATGCGATACCCTCGCGGGCCGAACAAAAAAATCCATGAACACATTGTTCGAAAGCATCCAGACCGCCTTGGCGTTGATCGCCGCGCTCGATCCCCAGTTGCTGGCCATCGTCGGCCGCTCGCTGGCGGTCAGCGTCACCGCGTGCGCGCTCGCGTGCCTGATCGGCATGGTCATGGGCGCCTGGCTGGGCGTGGCGCGCTTTCGCGGCCAGGGCGTGGTGCTGACGCTGCTCAACACCTCGCTGGCCCTGCCCTCGGTGGTGGTCGGCCTGGTGGTCTATCTGCTGCTGTCGCATTCCGGCCCGCTGGGATTTTTGGGCTGGCTGTTTTCGTTCAAGGCCATGGTGCTGGCGCAGACCATCCTGGTGCTGCCCTTCGTCACCGCGCTGGTGCGCCAGACCATCGGCGACGCCGAGGCCGGGCAGGGCGAGCAGTTGCGCTCGCTGGGCGCCTCGACGCTGACCCGCGGCCTGCTGCTGCTGTGGGACGAACGCTTCACGCTGATCACCATCGTCATCGCCACCTTCGGCCGCGCCATTTCCGAAGTCGGCGCGGTGATGGTGGTCGGCGGCAACATCGATGGTTATACCCGCGTGATGACCACCGCGATCGCGCTGGAGACCAGCAAGGGCGACCTGCCGATGGCGATGGCGCTGGGGCTGGTGCTGCTGGTCGTGGTGCTGTTGCTGAACGTGCTGGGCGCATTGGTGCGGCGCTGGCGCGAACGGCGCGACAGCGGCCTGCGCGGGCTGGGCGACCTGGCCGAACCCCAGCGGGTGACCCGATGAGCGCGCCGGACCGGGTCGATCCCGCATCAGCGTCGCCGCCGTCATCGTTATCGTCGTCGTCGTCGTCGTCGTCATCGTCGCCGCCGTCATCGTCATCGTCGCCGGCGCAGGCCGACGGCCGCCCGGTGTTCGCGCTGCGCGACGTGCAGGTGCGCTACGGCGCGGTGGCGGCGCTTCGTTCGGCCAGCCTGCGCATCGTGGCCGGCGAACGGGTCGCGCTGGTCGGCGCCAACGGCAGCGGCAAGAGCACGCTGCTGCGCGTGCTGCACGGCCTGTTGCGGCCCAGCGCGGGCCAGGCCGATTGCCTGCCGACCGTGCGCCAGGCCATGCTGTTCCAGCATCCCCACATGCTGCGCGCCTCGGTGCAGAACAACGTCGCGCTGGGCCTGTGGCTGCGCGGCACGCCGTGGCGCCAGGCCCGCCAGCGGGCGCTGGCCGCGCTCGACCAGGTCGAGATGCGCGAGCTGGCCGGCCGCAATGCCCGCGGGCTGTCCGGCGGCCAGCGCCAGCGGCTGGCGCTGGCGCGCGCGTGGGCACTCGAGCCCGAGGTGCTGTTGCTGGACGAGCCCACCGCCAGCCTCGATCCGCACTCCAAGCGCGAGGTCGAACGCCTGATGCTGGCGTTCAGCAGCGCCGGCCCGCGCGCGCCGGCCACGATGATCTTCGCCAGCCACAATCTCGGCCAGGTCCAGCGCCTGGCCGATCGTGTCGTGTTTCTCGATCAGGGCCGCATCGTCGTCGATCTGCCCGTCGAGCGTTTTTTCAACGGTCCTCTTCCCGAGACCGCCAACCTGTTCCTCAAAGGAGAACGGATCCTATGAAGCTGCCCTGTACGCTGCGTCGCCTCGCGACCGTATCCAGCCTGATGATCGCGCTGGGCCTGGCCACCACCGCCCGCGCCGAAACGATCACGATGGCCTCGACCACCTCCACCGAGCAGTCGGGCCTGTTCGCCCATCTGCTGCCGGCCTTCAAGTCGGCCAGCGGCGTCGACGTCAAGGTCGTCGCGCAAGGCACCGGCCAGGCCCTCGAGACCGCCCGCCGTGGCGACGCCGACGTGCTGTTCGTGCACGACCAGGCCGCCGAAGAAAAGTTCGTCGCCGACGGCTATGCCAAGCAGCGCCATCCGGTCATGTACAACGATTTCGTGCTGGTCGGCCCGCAGCAGGACCCGGCCGGCGTCAAGGGCGACGACATCGTCGCCGCGCTCGGCAAGCTGGCCAAGGCGGGCGCGCCGTTCGTGTCGCGCGGCGACAAGAGCGGCACGCATGCGGCCGAACTGCGCTACTGGAAGCAGGCCGGCATCGAGGACAAGGGCGCCGGCTATCGCGAGTGCGGCTGCGGCATGGGCCCGGCGCTGAACATGGGGTCGTCGACCAACGCCTACGTGCTGACCGACCGTGGCACCTGGCTCAGCTTCAAGAACCCCGGCAACCTGCAGGTGCTGGTCGAGGGCGACAAGCGCCTGTTCAACCAGTATGGCGTGATGGCGGTCGATCCCGCCAAGCACCCGCACGTCAAGGCCGAGGCGGCCGAGAAGTTCGTGCAGTGGGTCACGTCCAAGCAAGGCCAGGACAGCATCGCCGCTTACAAAGTCAACGGCCAGCAGCTGTTCTTCCCGAACGCCGGCAAGTAAGCGGGGCGAGCGGCCGGCGTCTGGCCGGTCGCGTCCGGCCGCCGCGGCAGCCGGGCGGTTCACCGGCCGGTCGCCGGCGGCGAGTTCAGCGGTGGGCGTGCGCTGCGCCATTACCGGCGCGGCCCGCGCCGACCTCAGGCGCCGGTCAGTTCCGCCAGCGGGCTGGCGTGCGCCAGCACCAGGTCGGCGATCGCCTCGTAGTCATCCAGCCCGGCCTGCGGCAGCGCACAGCCGGGCGGGGCCGCGATGTCGCTGGCGACGGCGCGGATGCTGGGATCGTCCGGGTGCAGCCACGGCTTGCCATTGGCGGCGCGGTGCACTTCGATCTTGACGTGCGGATTGCGCTTGAAGCCCTCGACCAGGATCAGGTCGACCGGCCGCATCTGCGCCAGCAGTTCGGGCAGTTCGGGCTCGGGCGCGCCGCGCAGTTCGCGCATCAGCGCCCAGCGCGCCGACGACGCCACCAGCACCTCGCTGGCGCCGGCCTGGCGGTGGCGGTACGAGTCCTTGCCGGGCACGTCGATGTCGAAGGCGTGGTGCGCATGCTTGAGGGTCGAGACCTCGAGGCCGCGCGCCAGCAGCACCGGGATCAGGCCGCTGAGCAGCTGGGTCTTGCCCGCGCCGCTCCAGCCGGCGAATCCTATGATTCGGGTCATGGTGGCGGCCGGCACTCAGATCAGGCCGTCGAAGGGCAGCACGTCGACGCTCTCGCCCGCGGCGATGTTGCCGGTGTCGTGGCCCAACACCAGCAGGCCATTGGCCTGGCTCATGCTGCGCAAGATGCCCGACCCCTGCGAACCGGTCACGTTGGCGTGCCAGTTGCCGTCGTCGGCGCGGCTGACCAGCGCGCGCTGGAACTCGGTGCGGCCGGCCTTCTTGCGGATCGGCCGCGGCGTGATGCAGCGCAGCAGCGGCAAGGGCTGCGGCGTCGCGCCGCTCATGGCCAGCAGCGCATCGCGCACCAGCGCATAGAAGGTCACCATCACCGCCACCGGATTGCCGGGCAGGCCGAACAGGATCGCGTCGCCGATGCGGCCGATCGCCATCGGCCGGCCGGGCCGCATCGCGATCTTCCAGAACAGCACGTCGCCCAGCTGCGCCATCACCTGCTTGGTGTAGTCGGCTTCGCCGACGCTGACGCCGCCCGAGGTGATCACCACATCGGCATTGGCGGCGGCGCTGGCCAGCGCCTGCTCGAGCGCCTGCGGATCGTCGCGCACCACGCCCATGTCGAGTACGTCCACGCCCAGGCGCTGCAGCATGCACCACAGCGTGTAGCGGTTGCTGTCATAGACGCAGCCGGCCTCGAGCGGCTCGCCGACCGAGCGCAGTTCGTCGCCGGTCGAGAAGAACGCCACGCGCAGGCGCCGGTAGACGCTGATCTCGGCCCGGCCCAGCGACGCCAGCAGGCCGATGTCGGCCGGGCGCAGCACGCGCCCGGCGCTGAGCGCCGGTTCGCCGCGCGCCAGGTCCTCGCCGGCCAGCCGGCGGTTGTCGCCGGCGCGCAGCACGCCGGCGGGGATGGCGATGCGGCCATCCTGTTCGCGCACGAATTCCTGCGGGATCACGGTGTCCAGGCCGGCCGGCATCACCGCGCCGGTGGTGATGCGGATGCACTGGCCGGCCTGCACCACGCCGTCGTAACGATCGCCGGCCAGGCCGCTGCCGACCACCTGCAGCACGGTATCGCCGCCATCGGCCAGGTCGGCGCCGCGCAGCGCGTAGCCGTCCATCGCCGAGTTGTCGTGCGAGGGCACGTCGATGTCCGACACCACGTCGCGCGCCAGCGTGCGGCCCAGTGCGGCGCGCAGCGCCACGGATTCGCTGGCCTGCGGCCGCGGCAGCAGCCGGCTGATGAATTCGCGCGCCTGGTCGATCGGCAGCGCGTCGGGGTCGTAGCCGTTGACGCAGGAAGCGATCGCCGCGAGGCTGGGGGGCAGGGGGGTGGTCATGATTGCAGCTGCGACAGTTCGGTCGTCGTGTTGGCGCCAGCGAAGGCGCGCGCGTCGTCGAACGGCACGGCGACGAAGGCGTGCTGTTCGATCCAGGTCGAGATCTTGCCCTGGCCGCTGTGCAGGTAACGGTTCAGGCTGGTCAGCAGCGTGGCCTTGAGCAGGCAGAACACCGGCTGGGTGTGCAAGGTGCCGGCCTCGCGCGTGGCGACCACCGCGATGTCGGCGTCGGCGTCGCTCAGCGCCTGCGCCAGGCGCTCGACCATGTCGAGCGGAAACAGCGGGCTGTCACAGGGCACCGTCACCAGGAAGTCGGTCTTGCAATGCTCCAGGCCCGCGGCGACGCCGGCCAGCGGGCCGGCGAAATCGCCGGTGCTGTCGGGCCAGACCGGCACGCCCATCGATTCGTAGGCCGCCAGGTTGCGGTTGGCGTTGATCAGCATCTCGCCGACCTGCGGACCGAGCCGCAGCAGCGCGTGCAGCGCCATCGGCATGCCGTGGAAGTTCTGCAGGCCCTTGTCCACGCCGCCCATGCGGCTGCCGCGGCCACCGGCCAGTATCAGTCCGGTGATGTCGCTTTTATCTATCATTGGGATCGCTAGTGTGGTGCGCGCAACGACGAGCGCGCTTGCCGGCCAGTATAGCGGCTTGGCCGGCGCGGCCCGGCTACAGCCGCAGCCATCCGCGCCGTGCCGCATGGTGCAGCGCGAGGCCGACCAGGAAGCCCGCCGCGACGTTCCAGATGCACACCGCGGCCGCGCCCAGCACGACGGCGCGCTCGGCGCGGTCGGCCGGCAGCGCGCCGTTGCCGACCGCCAGTTGCAGGCCGGTGATGAACAGCAGCACGGCCAGCACCGCGGGCGGGAACAGCTGGAACAGCGTCACCACCGCCTGGCTGAAGAACAGCGCCAGCACCAGCAGCAGCGCGCCCAGGATCACCACCGAGCCGCCGGTGCGCGCGCCGAAGGCGATGTGGCCGGCCATGCCGCCGGCGCCATGGCACATCGGCACGCCGCCGGTGGCGCCCGACAACAGGTTCATCAGCCCGGTCGAGATCGAGATGCCGCTTTCGGACACCGGCCGGGCCGGGAACAGCCGGTTGTTCTCGCGCGTGATCGCCAGCACCGCGTTGCCCAGCGTCAGCGGGATCTGCGGCAGCGCCAGCAGCACCACGCCGACGAACACCTGGTCCCAGGCGATGTCGCCGAGCGCCGGCGCCGGCAGCCGCAGGCCGATCGGCGCCGTGGCGATGCGCGACAGCAGCTCGGGCTGGCGCCAGGCACCGATCGCGGCGCCGAACAGCAGCAGCGCGAACATCGCCGGGATGCGGCGATTGCCCAGCAGGCTGAGCGCCAGCACCGCCGCGGCGATCGCCACCGGCACGTCGCCCTGCATCATCTTCAGGCCCTGCAGCATGAAACCCAGGCCCAGGCCGAGCAGGATGGCGTAGACCACCGTGGCCGGCACCCAGCGCGCCACGTGGCGCATCAGCCCGCTCAGCCCCAGCACCAGCCAGGTCAGCCCGGTGACCAGCGCCGCCACATGGACCGCGCCGGGCGTGACCACCGCGGTCTGCACCGCCTGGATCGACGCGACCGCGCCGATGGCCTTCATGGGCTGGACCGGGATCGGGGTGCGGTAATAAAGGCCGCAGACCAGCATCGCCACGCCGAACGCGAACAGCACGCCGAACGGGTCCATGCCCAGCACGCCGATATAGGCGGCGATGAAGGGGATCAGCGTGCCGAGGTCGCCGAAGGCGCCGGCCCATTCCATGCGGTCGTAGCGATTGACGGGCGGGGCGGCGGCGGATTCCATGCGGCGGATTGTAGAAGATGCGGCGGGTCGTTGGCCGCCCGCCAGTGGCCGCTGGCAGCGGGCAACCGTGACCGGGCCGGTGGCCGCCCGCGACCAGCGGCCCGCGCCGCCGCGGGCTATCGCTCGGCCGGCAGCAGCAGCACCACCAGCGCCGTGCACAGCGCGATGCCGGCCATGCCGACGAACAGCGTGGCGAAGCTGGCGCTCTTGACGATCGGGCCCAGCAGCCACACCGCGATCGAGCTGATGCCGAAGGACACCGCCAGCCGCATGCCGGCCACGCGCGAGCGCACGCTGTCGTCGACATAACGCACGATCATCGCGTCGGTGAACGGGATGGCGCCGAAGATGCAGACCATCACGCCCAGCAGCGCGGCGAACAGCCACCAGCCGCTGAAGAACGCCGCGCACAGCAGCCACGGGATCTGCGCCAGCACCAGGCCCAGGTACAGGCGCTTGAGCGGCATGCGGTCGATCAGCCGGCCAACCAGCAGCTGGCTCAGCGAGGCCACCGTATAGATCGCCGCCAGCAGCAGGCCGATGCGGGCCGGGTCGTCGATCAGGCCGTCGAAGCGTTCGGTCAGCAGCTGGGTATTGCCGTTGGTGGTGAAGTTGAACAGCAGGCTGCCGGTGACGGCGGCGGCGGTCATCACCACCAGCGCCCGCGCCAGCAGCCGCGGCGGCAGCACGACCTGCGGCGGCTTGCGGCGACGCGCCGGCGCCGCGCCCTGGTGGCCGCACAGCAGCGCGAACGCGACCCCGCAGGCGATGCTGAGCACGCCCGGCACCGCGAACGCCGCGCGCCAGCCGAACGCTTGCACCAGCAGGCCGGTCAGCAGCGCCGCGCCCGCCACGCCGAGGTTGCCGGCCAGGCCGTTGACGCCGATCACCCGGCCCGGGCGCAGCGCGTGCTGCACCAGCATCGGGATGCCGACCGGGTGGTAGATCGACGCGAACAGGCCGATCAGCGTCAGGCCGCCGGCCAGCTGCCAGGCGTTCTGCGCCAGCGCGGTCAGCAGCGCCGCCACGCCCAGGCCGTGGAAGAACACCAGCATCATCGGCCGGCGGCCCCACAGGTCGCCCAGCCGGCCGGCTGGCACCGAACCCAGGCCGAACAGGAAGAAGGCGCCGACGCCATACGGCATCAGGTCCTCCCAGCGCGCGTAGCCGAACTCGGCGGCGATGGTGCCGACCGCGGTCGCGAAGATCAGCAGGAACAGGTGGTCGAAGGCGTGGCCGATGTTCAGCAGCAGCTGCACGCTGCGGGGATGGTCAGGCACGGCGGGCGCTGCGGACGGCGCCGAGGGGGCGGTGGCGGAATTCATGCCCGGCAGTCTGCCGCAGATAAAATCGGACGTCTTTCGAGCTTATCGGCCAAACTTTCGCAAAATGGACACCTGGACCTTGCAAGCGCCCGCGCGGCCCGCGCCGGTGGTGCTGCCCGCGGCGGACGACGCGCCCTTGCTGGTGGCGCGCCGCGTGACGTTCGCGGCCGGCGCGCACATCGCCATGCACCAGCACGTACGTGGGCAGTTCCTGTTCTCGGCCAGCGGCACGATGTTCGTGCGCTCGCCGCGCCAGGCGTGGCTGGTGCCGCCCAGCCGCGCGCTGTGGCTGCCGGCCGGCACGCCGCATGCGATCGACGCGCACGGTGAGCTGCAGATGCGCACGCTGTACCTGAACGCGGCCAGCGCCGCCCACCTGCCGCGCCAGAGCGTGGTGCTGGACGTCACGCCGCTGCTGCGCGAGCTGATCCTGCGCATGACCGCGCCGCAGGCGGGCGATGACGAGGGCGGCGACGACGTCCGGCGCGACCTGGCCGCCCGCCTGGCGGTCGCCGAGATCGCGCGGCTGCCGCGCTGCGCACTCGAGCTGCCGATGCCGGCCGCCGCCGATCTGCTGGCCCTGTGCGAAAGCTTCCTGGCCTGTCCGTCGCGCACGCACGAGCCGGCCCATGCGCTGGGCGGCGCGCGCACCTTGCATCGGCGCTTCACGGCCGAGACCGGCCTGAGCTTCGTGCAGTGGCGCAAGCAGGCCTGCCTGCTGCATGCGGTCAGGCTGCTGAGCGCCGGCCGGCCGGTCACCGAGGTCGCGTTCGATCTGGGCTACGAGAGCCCCAGCGCGTTCACGACCATGTTCGGCCGGGCCTTTGGCACGACGCCGCGGGCCTTTCTGCCGGGGCGTGGGGCCGATGGCGGGCGGCCATGAGCGGGATGCTGGATGAAGTGCTGCGTGGCGTCGCTCGCCGTTATCGGCTGGCGGGCGGCGGCGCGGGGTCGGGTGACGTTGCTTTGGCAGGCGACGCCGCTGCATCGACCTCGAACGCGCTGGCGCTGGCCATCGAGCAGGGGCGGCGCGCGCTGACGAGCGGCGTCACGGCCGAGGCCGACGCCGGGCGGCAGGCTTTCGTCGGGGCGCTGGCGCAACTCATCCGTGAAGCCATGCTGCCGCTGGCGGATCTGGCCACGGGTGACCCTGCGGGCGGCGACCCGGCGGCCGGCGACCCGGTTTTCCAGGCCATGGTGCTGAAGCAGCGCAGCCCCGCCGTGCGCGAGTACGCCGCGCTGGCGGCGCAACGCGCGTCGTCGCGCCGCGCGGTCCAGGCCGTCATCGACCGTCATGCGCACCCGGCCCGGCTGGCGCAGGCCGGTGGCCCGGCCGCGCATCGCGCGTGCTGGCAACCCGTGCAGCAAGCCGCCGTGCAGCAACGGTGGCGGGCGCTGCACACGGCCTTGGCAGCGCTGGCGAGCGGTGGCGCGCGGCAGAACAGCGACGACAGCCAAGACACCAGCAACAGCAACACCAGCAACAGCAACACCAGCAACACCAGCAACACCGACTACCCCAGCAACGACAACCGCGCCCCGGCGGCCGCGCCATGTCCGGCCGACTGGATCGACCTGCTCCATGGTCCCGCCTTGCAGTCGCTGCTGCGGCTGGATCAGCTGGCCTCGCAGCCATCGGTCCTGCGCTATCTCGATCTGGTGGCGCGCCAAGGTCCGGCGGCCGGCAGCACCGCTGCGCTGGCGCAGGGCCGCAGCGCGCGCCGGCGCGGCGCGGCCGTCGAAACCCAGGTGGCCGCTGCCTTGCAGGCACTGGCCGAGCGGCTTGCCGGGCAGGGCACCGACGCCGCCGAGTACCGTGTCGCGACCTCGCTGCGCGTGCCGGCCGCGTTTCCGGCCGATTTCCAGCGCGCCAAGGGCGAATGGGACGCCATGCTGCTGCGGCGCCGTCGCGGCGCGGACACGCCCGCGTGGGAGGTCTGCCTGATCGCTGAAGCCAAGGCATCGGCGGACGCGGCGACCACCGACTTCGCGCGCCTGCGGCGCGGCATCGCGCTGCTGACGCTGGCCGATCCCGACACCGTCTACCCGTTCGCGTCGCAACAGGGCCTGGTGCCGCTGCATGGCGCGTCGCTGCGCGCCTTGCGCACCGACCCGGCGGCCCTGGCCGCCACGGTCATCTACGCCAGCGATGCGCCCGCCGACGGCCCGCCGCGCCTGCTCGGCGCCGCCAGCCGCATGCAACTGCTGTCGGCCAGCGCCAGCTTGGACTACGCGGCCGCGCTGCACGACGATCCCCAGGCCAGTGCGCAGCGGCTTGCGCCGCTGTGGGACGAGCTGCTGAGCGCGCCACGCTGGCGCCACGTGCTGAATCAGTATCCGACCCTCGAACAACTGCGCGCACTGATGGTGCACGTCGACGACCTGCATGCGGCAGCCCGGAAGCCTTTGTATTGAGTTATCAACGACACGCAGCGCCTCACCGGGCAAAGCCTTCAGCTTGATGCGCTTGTTTGCATCCCGTTGCTGCGCGACCTTGGCGGGCGCCGATACAGTCGAACCATCGGCCGCGGCAAGCGGCGCCCTGCGATGAGCGAACGATGAGCGACGTACTGGACCTGATGCAATGGCCAGCCATGGTGGTGACCATCCTGGCGGCCTATCTGGTGGCCTCCAAGGCCAAACATCTGCGCCACATCGGTTTCTGGACATTCCTGGCCAGCAACGTGTTGTGGATCGCCTGGGGCGTGCATGCGGCCGCCTATGCGCTGGTCGTGTTGCAGCTGTTCCTGAGCTTCACCAACGTGCGCGGCTTGTGGAAGAACCGGCCTGGCGCAACGGTCGAGGGCGAGACGGCGCAATAAAAAAACACCCCGGGGGGGCGGGTCTGGATCCGGCCCCCC
>JAEZBO010000030.1 GCA_023427085.1 Pseudomonadota bacterium | reverse complement strand
CGCCTGGCCTGCGCTCAGGCGGCGGCGCGCCGCTCGTGTTTGTCGGCGTGGGCCAGCAAGGCCTCGCGCACCCAGGCGCCCTGCTCGTGGGCCTGGCGGCGGGCCTGCAGCCGTTCGCGGTTGCACGGGCCATTGCCGCGCAGCACCGCATAGAACTCGTCCCAGTCGATCTCGCCAAAATCGTAGTGGCCGCGCTCGGCGTTCCACTTGAGATCGGCGTCGGGCACGGTCAGGCCCAGGAATTCGGCCTGCGGCACGGTCTGGTCGACCATCTTCTGGCGCAGTTCATCGTTGGAGAACAGCTTGATCTTCCAGGCCATCGACTGCGCGCTGTTGGGCGAATCGGCGTCGGGCGGGCCGAACATCATCAGCGCCGGCCACCACCAGCGGTTCAGCGCTTCCTGGCACATCTGCTTCTGCTCGGGGGTGCCGTGCAGGCACATCTGGATCAGCAGGTCGTAACCCTGGCGCTGATGGAAGGATTCTTCCTTGCAGACCCGCACCATCGCGCGGGCGTAAGGGCCGTAGGAACAGCGGCACAGCGGAATCTGGTTGATGATCGCCGAGCCGTCGACCAGCCAGCCGATCATGCCGATGTCGGCCCACGACAGCGTCGGGTAATTGAAGATGCTGGAGTACTTGGCGCGGCCGGCATGCAGGTCGTCGACCAACTGCTCGCGCGACACGCCCAGCGTCTCGGCCGCGCTGTACAGGTACAGACCATGGCCGCATTCGTCCTGCACCTTGGCCAGCAGGATCGCTTTGCGCTTGAGCGTGGGTGCGCGGGTCAGCCAGTTGCCCTCGGGCAGCATGCCGACGATCTCGGAGTGGGCGTGCTGCGAAATCTGGCGCACCAGCGTCTTGCGGTAGTTGTCGGGCATCCAGTCCTGCGGCTCGATGCGCACGCCATCGTCGATGCGGCGCTGGAACTCGGCCTCGGGACCTTGCAGTTCGGCGGCGTCGCGGACACGCGAGACACCGGTTTCGACTAGTTGGGCATACATGGTCTTGCCTCCTTGCGCGTGTGCTTGGCACGCTGCTGATACGAGCATTATTTAATACACAAAATCCATTGTCAAACGTATTTCTGTATCATGTCATGCTTATGTATCATGTCGCGGCCGTCCGCTGGGGACGGCACTGTCCGAAGGACGATGCCCGCCTTGAACTCCCCGATCGACGCTTTTCTGCAGCAGCAGCTGGCCCAGCAGGCGCCGCGCGCCAAGTCCCTGTGCGTCACGCTGCTGGGCGACGCCCTGGCGCCGCACGGCGGCGCCATCTGGCTGGGTGACCTGATCGAATTGACCGCGCCGCTGGGCGTGAACGAGCGGCTGCTGCGCACCAGCGTGTTCCGGCTGGTCGCGCAGGGCTGGCTGACGTCCGAGCGGATCGGCCGGCGCAGCTTGTACACCTTGTCGCCGCAAGGCCTGCGGCAGACCGCCCACGCGTCGGCGCGCATCTACACCGGGCCGCCGACCGACTGGAACGGCGAATGGACCTTGGTGATATTGCCGCGTACCGGCAATAGCCAGCTGGCCGAGCGCGCCGAGCTGCGGCGCGAGCTGGTCTGGGAAGGATTCGGCGTGATCGCGCCCGGCGTGTTCGCGCACCCGCAAACCGATGCCGGCGCGGCGCACGACATCCTGGAAAAGCTCGAGATTCCGGGGCGCGCGCTGGTGCTGCGCGGCCACGACCTGCCCGGCGCCGACAGCCTGCCGATCGCCGAGCTGGTCAGCGCGTGCTGGAACCTGGATGACCTGGCCGCGCACTATCGCGGCTTCTGGCGCCAATACGCGGCGCTGCGCACGCAGCTGGCGCTGCAGGCGCCCACCCCCGAGCAGGCCTTTGCCTTGCGCACGCTGCTGACGCACGGCTGGCGCCGCATCGTGCTGACCGATCCGCAGCTGCCGGCGCCGCTGCTGCCGGCCGACTGGCCAGGACTGGCCGCGCGCCAGCTTTGCGAAGAACTCTACTGGACGCTGTTCCCGGCCGCCGAGGAGCACCTGGAACGCATCGCCAGTCGCGACAACGCCGCCTACACGCCGCTGGCGCCCTGGGCGCTGCAACGTTTCGGCGGCGCACCGCGCGGCGTGGCGATCACACCTTCAGGAAGTGCTCGCGGTAGTACTTGAGCTCCTGGATCGACTCGTAGATGTCGGCCAGCGCCTCGTGGCGGCTCTTCTTGTCGAACCCCTTGTAGACGTCCGGGCGCCAGCGGCGCGCCAGCTCCTTGAGCGTGCTGACGTCGAGGTTGCGGTAATGGAAGAACGCCTCGAGCTTGGGCATGTAGCGGAACATGAAGCGGCGGTCCTGGCTGATCGTGTTGCCGCACAGCGGCGACTTGCCGGCCGGCACGTGCTGGGCCAGGAACTCGACCAGCATCTGCTCGGCCTGCGCCTCGGAGATCGTCGAGGCGCGGACCTTGTCGGTCAGGCCGCTCTTGCCGTGGGTCGAGGTGTTCCAGCTGTCCATCGCGTCGAGCAGGCTGTCGGGCTGGTGCACGACCAGCACCGGGCCTTCGGCGACCACGGTCAGGTCGGGTTCGGTCACGACCACCGCGACTTCGATGATGCGTTCCTTTTCGGGATCCAGGCCGGTCATCTCCATATCGAGCCAGACCAGGCGGTTTTCGTTCTGCGCCATATAATTTGAGTGCCTTTGGAAACCCCGGATTTTCTCACAGACAGGCCGCATGCAATCTGAGCTCTCCCTTTTCACGCTGGCGTTCGTCGCGATGCTGGCCCTGGACGTGCTGGTCAAGCTCTGGCTGGCCAGCCGCCAGATCCGCCACGTCGCCACCCGCCGCCACGAGGTGCCGGCCGAGTTCGCCTCGCGCATCGGCCTGAGCAGCCATCAGCGCGCGGCCGACTACACGGTCGCGCGGGCCCGGCTCGGCATGCTCGAGCGCATCTACGACGCGGCGATCCTGGTCGGCCTGACGCTGCTGGGCGGGCTGCAGGCGCTCGACCTGCTGGCCGCCTCGCTGGCCTCGGCGCTGTCGGCCGGCGACATGGTCCGCCAGCTGCTGCTGCTGACGCTGGTCACCGTCGTGCTCGGCGTGGCCGGCCTGCCCTTCACGCTGTACCGCCAGTTCCGGCTCGAGGCGCGCTTCGGCTTCAACCGCATGACGCCGTGGCTGTTCGCCACCGACGCGGCCAAGGCGGCGCTGGTCTCGGCGCTGCTGGGCCTGCCGCTGGCCTGGGTGGTGCTGTGGTTGATGGGCAGCGCCGGCAGCTACTGGTGGATCTGGGCCTGGGCGGTCTGGTCGGGCTTCAACCTGCTGGTGCTGCTGATCTTCCCGACGCTGATCGCGCCGCTGTTCAACAAGTTCACGCCGCTGGCCGATGCCCGGCTGGCCGACCGCATCAAGGCGCTGGCGCAGCGTTGCGGCTTCGCGATCGACGGGCTGTTCGTGATGGACGGCTCCAAGCGCTCGGCGCACGGCAACGCCTACTTCACCGGTTTCGGCAAATCGCGCCGCATCGTGTTCTTCGACACCCTGCTGGCCAAGCTCAACGGCGACGAGATCGAAGCGGTGCTGGCGCACGAGCTGGGCCACTTCAAGCGCCGTCACATCGTGCGCCGCATGGTGTTCAGTTTCGGCGCCGCGCTGGTCCTGTTCGCGGTGCTCGGCTGGCTGGCCCAGCAAGCCTGGTTCTATACCTCGCTCGGCGTGCTGCCGCAGTTGGGCGGGCGTAACGACGCGATGGCGCTGCTGCTGTTCTTCCTGGTCGTGCCGGTGTTCACGTTCCCGTTCACGCCGCTGGCCAGCTGGTATTCGCGCCGCGACGAGTTCGAGGCCGACCGTTATGCCGCCGAGCAAAGCGAAGCGGCCTACCTGGTGTCGGCGCTGGTCAAGCTCTACGACGACAACGCCGCGACGCTGACGCCCGACCCGGTGCACTCGGCCTTCTACGACAGCCATCCGCCGGCGGCGATCCGCATCCGCCATCTGGCTGCCGCATGACGGCCGCCCAACTGGCCGGCCGCGTCGTTGCCGCGCACGGCCGCCACTACACGGTCGAGTTCGACGACGGCAGCGAGCGCCACTGTTTTCCGCGCGGCAAGAAGGCCGGCGCGGCCGCGGTCGGCGACCGGGTGCTGATCCAGCCGCAAGGCCGCGACGAAGGCAGCATCGAATCGGTCAGCGAACGCCGCAACCTGCTGTACCGCTCGGACGAACAACGCACCAAGCAGTTCGCCGCCAACGTCGACCAGTTGCTGATCGTCGTCGCGGTACAGCCGACCTTCTCGGAAGACCTGCTCGGCCGGGCGCTGACGGGCGCCTGGAGCGCCGGCATCCGTCCGCTGGTGGTGCTCAACAAGGTCGACGTCGAGGATGGCCTGGCGCTGGCGCGCCAGAAGCTGGCGGTGGTACACACGCTGGACGTGCCGGTGGTCGAGCTGTCGGCCCACGACCCTGCCGGCGTGCAGAGCCGTCTGGCGCCGCTGCTGGATGGCCAGACCAGCCTGCTGCTGGGTCAAAGCGGCATGGGTAAATCAACGCTGCTCAATGTGCTGGTGCCGAGCGCCGGCGCGGCGACGCGCGAGCATTCGTCGGCGCTGGACATGGGGCGGCACACGACAACCAGCACGCGGCTGTATCACCTGCCGGGCGGCGGCGACCTGATCGATTCGCCGGGCTTCCAGGCCTTCGGCTTGCAGCACCTGGACAGCAAGGACGTGGAGCGCGGGTTTCCGGAGTTCGACGCCCATCTGCAGGCCTGCCGTTTCTACAACTGCACGCATCGCCACGAGCCGGGCTGCGGTGTGCTGGCGGCCTTGGCGGCGGGGCAGATCCTGCCGGCTCGGCATGCCTTGTACGAACGTATCCTGCGTGAGAACGAGCAGGGGCAGCGGTATTAGGGTGGTTGACGGCTGATGAGGCGCGTGAGCCCTGCTCGCTCATGTCTATCGGCTGCTTGCTCTTCTGTCCCACCGCAGGTTGACGGCCGGCGAGGCACGCAAGCCCTGCTCGCTCATGCTGTCGGGTGCGGCGCGGTCGCGCCGCGGCCCCGCCAGAAATCGCTAGCACGGCTTGCGTGCCTCGCCGGCCTGCGGCGGCGCGGATCGTGACTTGGGCTGCGGGGCTTGGGGGTTCTTGCCTTCTGGCGTGGGGGCTTTGGAGTGCCGAAGACTTTGCGGGGCCGCCATTTCGGGCCGCCCTGCGCGGCCCGAAATGGCATTCGGGGTTCGGCTGGCGGCCATCGCCGCCCTAAATGGCATTCGGGATTCGGCTGACGGCCATCGCCGCCCTGAATGGCATTCGGGATCCGGCCGATGGCGATCACGGCTCGAATGCCAAACAGGGGCGCGGGGGGGGCCCCCGGGTTGCGGGCCCCCCAACGCAAGCCGGCCCCCC
>JAEZBO010000268.1 GCA_023427085.1 Pseudomonadota bacterium | reverse complement strand
GCCGGCGTCTGCCGGCCGGCCGCGCCGCGCCCGGCGTCGGCGCCCACACCGACGCCCTGCGCCAGGAGTTCGCGCTGGGCCGAGCATCTATCAAACACTCTTAGGACGTTTCATGAACCAGACCGCTGCTCCGATCGTTTTCATCACCGCCGCCGGCCAGGGCATCGGCCGCGCCGCGGCGCTGGCCTTTGCACGCCAGGGCGCCACCGTCTGGGCCACCGACATCAACGACGCCCTGCTGGCCGAGCTGGCATCGGCCGACGCCGGCGCCGGCAAGCTGGTCTGCCGCCGGCTCGACGTGCTGGATGGCGACGCGGTGCGCGGCGTGATCGCCGAGGCCGGGCCGGTCCAGGTGCTGTTCAATTGCGCCGGCATCGTGCATCACGGCGACGTGCTGCAGGCCAGCGAGGCCGATTGGGAACTGGGCTTCGACCTGAACGTGCGCGCGATGGTGCGCACCATCCAGGCCGTGCTGCCGGGCATGCTCGAGCGCGAGAACGGCAGCATCATCAACATGGCCTCGGTCGCCAGCAGCGTCAAGGGCGTGGCGGCGCGCTGCGTCTACGGCGCGACCAAGGCCGCCGTCATCGGGCTGACCAAGTCGGTGGCCGCCGACTACGTCGCGCGCGGGATCCGCTGCAACGCGATCTGCCCGGGCACCGTCGAGTCGCCGTCGCTGCAGGCGCGCCTGCGCGCCCAGGGCGACTACGAAACCACCCGCGCCGCCTTCATCGCGCGCCAGCCCATCGGCCGCATCGGCACGGCCGACGAGATCGCCGATCTGGCTGTCTACCTGGCCGGCGCGACCTATACCACCGGACAGATCCACGTCATCGACGGCGGCTGGGCCATCTGATCCGTTTCATCGCATTCGTTCATCGCAGCCCCCGCGGGGCTGGCAAGGAGATTTCATGAAGTTGCTGCGTTATGGTCCGCCCGGACAGGAAAAGCCCGGCCTGCTGGATGCCGATGGCCATTTGCGTGACCTGTCCGCCACGGTGCGCGACATCGGCGGCCAGACCCTCACGCCCGAGGGCCTGCAAGCGCTGCGCGCGCTCGACCCGGCCAGCCTGCCGCGGGTCGACGGCACGCCGCGGCTTGGCCCCTGCGTGGCCGGCACCGGCAAGTTCATCTGCATCGGCCTGAATTATTCGGACCACGCCGCCGAGACCGGCGCGGCAGTGCCCAGCGAACCGATCGTGTTCATGAAGGCGACCTCGGCGATCGTCGGCCCCGACGACACCGTCGAGATCCCGCGCGGCTCGACGCGCACCGACTGGGAAGTCGAGCTGGGCGTGGTGATCGGCAAGACCGCCAAGTACGTCAGCGAGGCGGACGCGCTGTCGCACGTGGCGGGTTATTGCGTGGTGCACGACGTGTCCGAGCGCGCCTTCCAGCTCGAGCGCCAGGGCCAGTGGACCAAGGGCAAGTCCTGCGACACCTTTGGCCCGACCGGCCCGTGGCTGGTCACCACCGACGAGATCGCCGATCCGCAGAACCTGTCGATGTGGCTGGAGGTCAACGGCCAGCGCAAGCAGGACGGCTCGACGCGCACGATGATCTTCGGCGTCGCGCAACTGGTGTCGTATCTGTCGCAGTTCATGAGCCTGCAGCCGGGCGACATCATCTCGACCGGCACGCCGCCTGGGGTGGGCATGGGCCAGAAGCCGCCGGTATACCTGAAGGCCGGTGACGTGGTCACGCTGGGCATCGAAGGGCTGGGCCAGCAGCGCCAGCAGATCGTGCAGGGCTGAACCACGGCGCGGCGGCCAGCGCCGCCGCCGCGCGGGTCGCGGGCGTCACAGGATGGCCTGCAGCCCCCGCTCGGCGATCAGATTGAGCAGCTTGAGCGCCGGGCCGGTGGGGCGGGTCTCGCCTTGCTCCCATTTGCGCACCGTCGATGCGGTGGTGTGCAGATGCAGCGCAAACACCGGCTGGCTGACATTCAGGCGCTCGCGCAGGCGCCTGATGTCGGCGGCGTCGAGCTGGCGCAAGGGCGGCGGGCAGATGAGGTCGAACTGGCGCATGGTGACCTTGGGGATCGCGCCGGCTTCGTGCAGCGCGGCAAGATCGTCGCGCAGCGATTCAATGAGTTGGCTCACAATGCACCTCCTGCAATACGCCGGTTCGTTGTGCGGTCGACAGGGCGTCGGCCGACAGGTCGAGGAATACCTGGCCGACGAAGCGCAGCGCTGCTTTCTCGTCCGGCGTGATGTCGGCAAGCTCGTTCTTGGCATAACCAGACAGCAGCACGTAGCGGCTGCCGATACGAGCGGACAGCAGGGTCCTGAAGCCGCCGCGCTTGCCGGCACCGGGCCGGGCGATCCGCTTCTTGTACAGAAGGCCACCCAGGTCGGCATCGATCAGGCCACGCTCCATTTCCTGCACCGCCCGGCAAAAGACCGCATCGGCCAGCTTGTGGCTGGCCTGCCAGCGGGCGAAATCCTTCCGTTTGAAGATTCGTGGCAAGGGGAGGCTCTAATCATATCCGATACGGGTATGTTTAGCCCGCTATACGAACCGCGGTCTTCGTCACGGCCGCCAGGCATCGGCACATGATGATCAGGCGCAGGGCGAGGGTAAAGCGCGCCTGACCCGCCGATGACGCAAAAAAGCCCTGCCGTCACGACGGCAGGGCTCTGGACGAGACCGGCAGCGCCGGTCAGAACTTGTAGGTCGCGCTGGCGATCACGCTGCGCCGCGCACCGTACCAGCAGTCGCCGCGCGACAGGCACGTGGCGATGTAGGTCTTGTCGGTGATGTTGTTGACGTTCAGCGCGTAGCGCCAATTGTCGGCGTCGTAGGACAGCATGCCGTCGAACAGCACCACCGACGGCGTGGTCGGTGCGTTGCCATCGCGGAAATTGCTCATCCAGCGCGTGCCCAGGCCGACCGCGAAGCCCTGCACGTTGCCGAGCGCGAAGCGGTACTTGCCCCAGGCAGCCGCCTGGTGACGCGGCAGGCCTTCGAGCTCTTCGTCCGGCGAGATGTAGTTGTAATGCGCGATCACCTCGACGTTGCGCAGCGGCTGGCCGCGCCACTCGAGCTCCAGTCCACGCGTGACGGTTTCGCCGGTCTGCACGTTGTTCAGCGCATTGGTCGGATCGGTGTCCGGCACCAGCCGGTTCTTTTCCTTGAGCCGGTAGATCGCCGCCGTGAACAGGTTGCGGCCGTCGGCCGACTGGTGTTTGATGCCGGCCTCCCACTGCTCGCCGCGGATCGGCTTGTAGCTTTCGATCTCGTTGCCGCCCGGTCCGGCCACCGTGGTGCTGGCCACCGGCGTGAACGATTCGCTGTAGTTGACGTACGGCGACCAGCCGTTGTCGGCCGCGTACATCACGCCCAGCCGCTTGCTGGTGGCCTGCGCCTTGTCGGTCTGGCTGCCTTCGAGCTGGGTGCGCGCACGGTCGTGCCGCAGGCCGGCCGCGACGATCCAGTTGGGGCCGAACTTCATCTGGTTCTGCAGATAGATGCCGGTCTGGCGCTGCTTGAAGTCGGGGTCGTCGGCCAGCACCGGGCGGTCGTAGTTGCCATAGACCGGCGCATAGGCGTCGATCGGGTTCAGTCCGAGCGCGTAGCCGGTCTGGCTTTCGCGGCGATAGCTCGTCCAGTCCAGGCCGACCAGCACGCTGTGCTCGATGTTGCCGGTCTTGAACTTGCCCTTCAGGTGCTGGTCGAGCGTGTCGATGTTGACCTTGGTGGTGCCACCGCTGCCGTAGCGCGCCAGCACGCGCTGGTCGACCGGGTCGATGACCCAGCCGCCCGGCAGGCCGGACGGGCCGACCATGAACGAGTCGGCGGCGTAGAAGGTGTTGTAGTCGACCTCGTTGCGGGCGTGCCGGAAACCCTGGCTGATCGCCCACTGGTCATTGAAACGGTGCTCGAACAGCCAGCCGATGCTGCGGCGCTCCGAGTCGTAGCGGTCGTAGTCCGGTTCGCCCAGGAAGCGCCGGGTCGGGATGCGGCCGTTGGGATTGTCGGTGAGCATGCCGGACCACGGCGCGAACTGCGCCGTCGAGCCCGACTTGTCGTCCTGCCACAGGCCCTGCAGCGTCAGCGAGGTGGCGGCGCTGGGTTTCCACGTCAGCGACGGCGCGACCACGCTGCGGTCGTCCTTGACGAAGTCGACCTGCGTATCGGCATCGCGCTTGAGCGCGATGATGCGATAGAGCCATTTGCCGTCCTCGGTCAACGGGCCGGTCAGGTCGAGCTGGGCCTGCTTGCGGCCAAAGTTGCCCAGTTGCACGCCGACTTCGCCCTGGAACTCATCCAGCGGCCGCTTGCTGACCATGTTGATGATGCCGGCCGTGCTGCCCTGGCCATACAGCATCGCCGACGGGCCGCGCAGCACTTCCAGGCGCTCGAGCGTAAACGGCTCGGTGCGCGTGGTGCTGGTGTAGTAGTCGAAGTTCTGGCGCAGGCCGTCCAGGTAGGTGTCCGGCGACGAACCGCGCACCCGCGCCGAGTCGGTGCGCGAGTCGATACCGTAGGCATCCGAGCGCACGCCGGCCGCGTAGCCCAGCGCTTCCTGGATGCTGTTGGCGCCCTGGTCGAGCATCTGCTCGCGCGTGACCACGGTGATGGACTGCGGCGTCTCGGCCAGCGGTGTATCGGTCTTGGTGGCGGTGGCCGAGCGGCGCGCCGTGTAGCCCTGCACCGGGCCGGTGGCGGTTTCCTGCACCGCGTCGGCCTCGACGGTGATCTGGGGCAGCGTGGCGACGCCGGGGGAGGGCGCCGGGGCCGGCGTCTGGGCGGCGGCGAGCGCCGGCAGGCAGCTCAGCGCGGCGGCCAGGCTGGCGGGAATCGACTTGAGGATGAACGGCATGGTCGCAGGCAGGTGTTAATGGTTTTGATAAAGAGAATGGATCGCATTTTTATTTTTGAACGAGCAGTGGACGTCAAAAGCCGAACCCCTGTCAAGAAAGTTGCGGAAAGGCGACAGCGCTGGCTTTCAGCGGCATGCAAGCCAGGCTGAGGCTAAGACGGCAGACGCCAGGGAGGCCTGTATCAAGCGGGCGCGCGGCGCCCGTGCCACCGAGACGAGGCGCGGCGGCTGCCGTGCCGCCGGATCAGGCGCCGCCGAGCGGACGCGCGGCGATAGGGGCGGTCAGGCCGGGTTTGGCGCCGTGCTCGGCGACGTGGCGCAGGCCGCTGCGGGCCAGTTGCAGCGTCGGGTCGTCGCGCTGCTGCGCATAGACCGCATAGGCGCTGTGCGAGAACTCGGGCGCCGCCGCCACGCGGCACAGCAGGCCCTGGTCGAGAAAGGGCTGCACCGTGTTGAGCCGGAAATAACCGGCGCCGCCCACCGACAGCAGCAGCGTCAGCGCCAGCGGTCCCAGCGACACCGATACACGCGGGCTGGCCAGGTCCGGAAACGCCGCCTGCAGGTTGGCGACGAAGCTCGGGCCCCAATCGACGTGCACGTAGCGCTCGGGCTGGTAGCCGCCATCGGCCTGGGTGCTGACCATCACCAGTTTTTCTTCCTGCAGCAGCTCGTAGACCAGGCCCAGGCGCTGCGGCGGGTTGTACAGCACCGCCAGATCGAGCGCGCCGTCCTGCAGCGCGTCGATCAGGTGCTTGGGCTGGTCGACGTCGGCGCGCACCGCGATGGCCGGCCCTTGCTGGTGCATCCAGACCATCCAGTCGGCCATCAAGGGATGCCACAGCGCCAGTTCGACGCCGACGCCGATGCCGGCCTGTACACCCGGCGGCAAGGCCACCTGGCGCCGCGCGCGTTCCCAGGTCTGCACCAGCGCGGCGGCATGCGGCAGGAAACGTTCGCCGGCTGGCGTGGGCCGCGCGCCGGCCTTGTTGCGCACGAACAGGCGCTGGTCGAGCTGTTCTTCGAGGGCGCGGATGCGTGCGCTGACCGCGGTCTGGGTCAGGTGCAGGCGTTCGGATGCCGCGATGAAGCTACCGGATTCGGCGACTGCGAGAAAGGTTTGTGCCAGGGCGACGTCCATGGCAGCGATATTACCGCTCGTGCAGCGCTCGCATCAGATCGGACTGGGTGACGATGCCGGCCAGCCGGCCGTCGCCGCGCAGCACCGGAATGTGGTGATGGCCCCGTTCGGCGAACAGCGGGATCAGCGTGCCGACCGGCTGATCGGGGCGGGCGGTGCTGACCTCGCGGGTCATGATGCGCGCGACCGTGCGCAGCGACGGATCGGGCCGCGCGTTGCGCCGCAGCATCGCGCGCAGCCGCCGCTCCAGGCCGGCCGGCTGCAACTGCGTGGTGTGGCGCAGGAAGTCAGCGGCGGTGACGATGCCAGCCAGCCTGCCGCCGGCGCCGACGATGGGCAGCGCCTTGATCCCGCGCGAGCGCATCAGCAGCCAGGCGTCGCGCTGCGGCGTGTCGACGCGCACCGACACCGGTTCGCGCGACATGATGTCGGCGCAGCGCAGGCTGCCGAAGCGGCGCTGGGTGGCCGAGGCATCGGCGTATTCGAGCAGCTCCTGCAGATCCTCGCGATTGACGTTCAGGACCTGGTTGTAATGGTCGAGCGCCGCGTCCAGGTCCTGCGCCTCGAAGCGGCTGCGCCGCGGCGCCTCGGCGCGTGGCCGCTGGCGGTGCGGATAGGGCCGCCCGGTGAGCGTGTTGTAGAGCACGCCGGCACAGACCAGCAACAGCGAGTCGGCCAGGATCGGCAGCACCGCGACATGCCAGTCGACCTGGCCGAGCGCGGCCAGCAGGGCCGCCGCGGCGCCCGGCGGGTGCAGGCAGCGCAGCAGGAACATCAGCGTGATCGCCAGCGTGACGGCGGCACCGGCATTGAGCGCCGGGTCGGGGATCAGCATCGCGCAGAGCGCGCCGACCAGGGTGCTCAGCGTGTTGCCGGCCACTACCGGCCAGGGCTGGGCCAGCGGGCTGGCCGGCAGCACGAACACCAGCACGGCGCTGGCGCCCAGCGGCGCGGCCAGCCAGAACGAGGCGCCGAGCGCTTCGGCGGCCCAGCGGCTGAGCACCGCGGCGCACAGCACGCCAAAACCGGCGCCCAGCGCGGCGCGGCATTTTTCGCGCTGGTCGACGTGCCATGTGGCGGGCCACAACAGCAGCACCAGCCGCCGCAGCCAGGCCAGCAGGCGTGCGGGCGCGGACGCAGGGGAAGACGGTGGAGAGGCTGCCGATTTCATGGCGGATAAACTTAGGACAGCCAGAAAGCTTAGCGTCCGCGCGGCGGCGCCGTACGCAATTGCATTGCAGGCAAACGCAAGATTATTGTTGGCAAGGCTGCCGCTGGCGGAATCGGCCGGCCATGGGCTTTGTCATGACGCCACAGTAGAATCGTCCGGTCGTTTTCCCTATCTACCGATCGAAAGGTTCCATCGTCATGAGCAACGCCTACCTCGAAGCACTCAAGCAGCGCCGCACGCAGTACTCGCTGGGCCGTAACGTCAAGCCGTCGCGGGACGAACTGGTCACGCTGATCCAGGAAGCCATCAAACATTCCCCCTCGTCGTTCAACTCGCAAAGCTCGCGCGCGGTGATCCTGTTCGGTGACCAGAGCGACAAGCTGTGGGCCATCACCACCGACGAAGTGCGCAAGGTGGCGCCGGCCGACGGTTTCGAGCGCACCGAGAACAAGCTCAAGAGCTTCGCCGCGGGCGTGGGCACCGTGCTGTTCTTCGAAGACCAGGATGTGGTCAAAAAAATGCAGGCGCAGTTTCCGCTGTATGCCGACAACTTCCCGGTCTGGTCCGAGCAGGCCGGCGGCATGGCGCAACTGTCGGTGTGGTCGGCGCTGGCCAACGCCGGCGTGGGTGCCAGCCTGCAGCACTACAACCCGCTGATCGACGCCGCCGTGGCGGCGCAATGGGACCTGCCGGCATCGTGGAAGCTGCGCGCGCAGATGCCGTTCGGCTCGAACGAAGCGCCGTTCGGCGACAAGGCCTTCATGGACGACGCCGAGCGCTTCCGCGTGGTCGGCTGAGCCGCCGGTCGCCGGCCCGTGCGCCGATCCGCATGATCGCCGGCCTCGAGCACCGCGAGTTCGCCGGCAGCCTGGCGCCGATTCATTACTGGGTCGGCGGCCCGGCGGCGGGCCGGCCCCTGGTGCTGCTGCACGGCGCCATGCTCGATCACCAGACCATGGCGGCGCAGGCCGCCGCGTTTTGCGGCCGGCACCGCGTGCTGCTGTGGGATGCGCCCGGCCACGGCCGGTCGGCGCCGCTGCGCGCGCCCTATACCATCGACGCCTGCGCCGACGACCTGTGCGCGCTGCTCGACCGCGAGGCCCTGTGCGGCGCGGTGCTGGTCGGCCAGTCGATGGGCGGGCTGATCGCGCAGCAGGTGCTGCGC
>JAEZBO010000211.1 GCA_023427085.1 Pseudomonadota bacterium | reverse complement strand
CGTCCAGCACGCGCTGCACCCGCCGGGCTGCGCCAGCGTCCTGAAAGCGCACGTCCCACGCGGCCAGGCCCGCGGGGCCGGCCTGCACCGCTTCGTACCAGACCTCGCTGACCGGCACCCGCTGCGGCGGGCAACCCGCCGCACGCTCGATCGCATGGCCGCGCGCGATCCACAGCCGGCCGCTGGCCGGCGCCTGCGCGACCGTGACGACCGGCGCCATCAAGGCGCGGCAACTGCCGGGCTGCACGTCGGTATAACGCGCCAGCAGCACCGGTTGGCCGACCTCAATCGGCCCTTGCGCCGTTGCGGGCGCGATGCCGCAACACCCCAGCGCCACGCCAGCGAGTAGCGTGGGCAAGGCCGGAGGTCGGCGGCCCAGCGCCAATTTGATCCGGGTTAAAATGGCGATATCGACACCCTAGTGGTGGAAATGGGACATCCAGAGCGGGACCTACCCGGGTGAATTGCCCGCCAGGGCAATTCCGCCTGCGATTGTCGTGATTTTGTAGGAAAATACGGGGTTACGGGCACAGGCATCAGTCGCACTGGCATCAGTCGCACTGAATACGTCGCACCGATACGGCAGCAAGCGCGAATCCTCGCCGCCTGTCGTATCCCCAGCATGAAGATCTGCTTGAGAGTCCGTTTGGCCTGCATCGCAAGGCATTTGTGCCTGCATCTGCAAAGCCTTTGATTCTTCGCAAACTTTTTGGCGAAGCCACTGTCCCAGTAATACCTGGGGGGCTACACTGCCCACCACTTTCGTGAGACTACATGACATCCATGGACAACGTCATTTCCCAATTGCTTGGTTTTGTCGCCGGCGGCCTGTTGCAGGCGTCGTGGTGGCAAGTCGTGCTCGTTACGCTGGTGCTGACCCACATCACCATCGCCGGCGTCACGATCTTTCTGCATCGCAGCCAGGCGCACCGGGGATTGGACCTGCATCCAGCCGTATCGCATTTCTTCCGCTTCTGGTTGTGGCTGACGACCGGCATGGTCACCAAGGAATGGGTGGCCATCCATCGCAAGCACCACGCCAAGTGCGAGCGTGACGGCGACCCCCATTCGCCGATGATCTTCGGCATCAATCGCGTGCTGTTCCGCGGCGCCGAGCTGTATCGCCAGGAAGCCAAGAACCAGGAAACCATGGCCAAGTTCGGTCACGGCACGCCCGACGACTGGCTCGAGCGCAATGTCTATTCGCGCTTCAGCGCCAAGGGCATCCTGATCATGCTGGCCATCGACGTCGCGCTGTTCGGCGCGCTGGGCCTGACCGTCTGGGCAGTCCAGATGGCATGGATCCCGTTCTGGGCCGCCGGCGTGGTCAACGGCGTGGGCCATTACTTCGGCTACCGCAACTTCGCCAGCCCGGACACCAGCACCAACCTGACGCCGTGGGGCATCATCATCGGTGGCGAAGAGCTGCACAACAACCACCACGCGCACGGCACGTCGGCCAAGTTCTCGAGCAAGTGGTACGAGTTCGACATCGGCTGGATGTACATCTCCATCCTGCGTTTCTTCGGCCTGGCCAAGGTCAAGAAGGTCGCGCCCAAGCTCAAGCTCGAAGCCACCGAAAAGCCCGTCATCGACCTGCAGACGCTGCAAGGCGTGATCACGCACCGCTACGAAGTCATGGCGCGCTACGCCGACGTGGTCAAGAAGGCCAGCCGCCAGGAGCTCGCTCGCCTGAAGCCGACCCGCCGCAACAAGGACGAAGCCAGCCAGTGCTCGTGGTACAGCCTCCAGCGCGTGCGCGGCTGGCTGCCGCTGACCGACGACAATCTGCAGCCCGAGCAACTGGCCGAAATCGAACAGGCCGTCAGCCGCAGCGAAAGCCATTCGCTGGCCACGCTGGTTCAGATGCGCCGCGAACTGGGCCGGCTGTGGGAAAGCTCCAGCGCCAGCAGCGAGCAATTGCTGCATGACCTGCAAGCCTGGTGCCAGCGCGCCCAACAAAGCGGCATCGAAGGGCTCGAGCAATTCGCCATCAGGCTGCGTCGCTACGCGGCATGATCGAGCAGCTCAACCCCGAACAACGCGCCGCCGTCACCCTCGAACCGCAGCACGCCCTGGTCCTGGCCGGGGCGGGCAGCGGCAAGACCCGGGTGCTTACCACCCGCATGGCCTGGCTGATTCAAACCGGCCAGGCCAGTCCTTTTGGGCTGTTGGCCGTCACCTTCACCAACAAGGCTGCGCGCGAGATGGTCGCGCGCGTGTCGGCGATCCTGCCCATCGACACGCGCGGACTGTGGATCGGCACCTTCCACGGTCTGTGCAATCGGCTGCTGCGCGCGCACCATCGTGACGCGGGCCTGCCGCAGACCTTCCAGATCCTCGATACCACCGACCAGCTGGCGGCGATCAAGCGCCTGATCAAGGGCGCCAACATCGACGACGAGAAGTACCCGCCCCGCGACGTGCAGCGTTTCATCAACAACGCCAAGGAAGCGGGCGAACGGCCCGGCGCGATGCAGGCTTACGACAGCCACACGCGGCGGATGATCGAGATCTACGAGATGTACGAGGCCCAGTGCCAGCGCGAGGGTGTCGCCGACTTCCCCGAGCTGCTGCTGCGCGCCTACGAACTGCTGTCGCGTAACGCACCGATCCGTGAGCACTACCAGCGGCGCTTTCGCCATATCCTGGTCGACGAGTTCCAGGACACCAACACGCTGCAGTACAAGTGGCTGACGCTGTTGGCGGGCGGGGGCGCGCACCTGTTCGCGGTCGGCGACGACGACCAGTCGATCTACGCGTTTCGTGGCGCCAACGTCGGCAACATGGCCGACTTCGAACGCGACTACGCGCATGGCACGGTGATCCGGCTCGAGCAGAACTACCGCTCCTACGGACACATCCTCGATTCGGCCAATGCGCTGATCGGCCACAACACCGGCCGGCTCGGCAAAAATCTCTGGACCAGCCAGGGCGAAGGCGAGCCGGTGCGTGTCATCGAGCAGCCTTCCGACGGCATGGAAGCGCAGTGGGTGGTCGACGAGATCCGCGCGCTGATCGGCGAGGGCCGCCTGCGCAGCGAGATTGCGGTGCTGTATCGCAGCAACGCGCAGTCGCGGGTGATGGAACACGTTCTGTTTTCCAACAGCATCCCGTACAAGGTCTATGGCGGCCTGCGGTTCTTCGAACGTCAGGAGATCAAGCACGCACTGGCCTATCTGCGCCTGATCGCCAATCCGGCCGACGATACCTCGTGGCTGCGGGTGGTAAATTTTCCGGCGCGAGGCATCGGCGCGCGCACGCTCGAAGTGCTGGCCGACCAGGCCCGCGCGCACGACACCAGCCTGTTTGGCGCGGTGGCGCGGGTGCCGGGCAAGGGCGGCGCCAACCTGGCGCAGTTCGCCTCGATGATCGCGCAGCTGCAGCAAGAGACCCGCTCCTTGCCGCTGCCTGACGCGGTCGAGCATGTGATCGAGCATAGCGGCCTGCTGGCCCATTACCGGGGCGAGCGCGAAGGCGCCGAGCGGATCGAAAACCTGGGCGAACTGGTGACCGCCGCGGCGGTGTACGCGGCCGAAGAGGACTTCGAGGGCCTGCCGTCCGGCGAGCCGGTTTCGCTATCCGACTCGGCGCTGACCATCGAGGGCCAGGACGCCGGCCCGCAAGGCATGTCGCCGCTGTCGGCGTTCCTGTCGCATGCCTCGCTCGAGTCGGGCGACAACCAGGCCCAGGCGGGGCAGGACGCGGTGCAACTGATGACGGTGCACGCGGCCAAGGGGCTGGAGTTCGACGCGGTCTTCATCACCGGTCTCGAAGAAGGCCTGTTCCCGCACGAGAACAGCATCCTCGAGCAGGCCGGGCTCGAAGAAGAACGGCGGTTGATGTATGTGGCGATCACGCGCGCGCGCGAGCGGCTCTACATCACGCTGGCGCAAAGCCGCATGTTGCACGGCCAGACCCGCTACGCGATGCGTTCGCGATTCTTGCAGGAGATCCCCGAGCAGCATCTGAAATGGCTGTCGCCCAAGTTCGCGGCGCGCCAGGACAGTTTCGGGCAGTCATTCGCGCAGATGGGCGGGCAGCGTCAGGGTGATGCATTCGGCCGCAGCAGCACCGGCCGGATCACGCCGCGCGCCCCGCGTGGCGTCAGCACCGGCGTGACGGTAGGCGACAAGCACTTCCGCATCGGCCAGGGTGTCGCGCACGCCCGCTTTGGCGAAGGCACCATCATCGGGCTGTCGGGTAGCGGCCAGGACGCGCAGGCGCAGATCCAGTTTCGCGACGCGGGCGCCAAGACGCTGGCGTTGGGCATCGCCAAGCTCGATATCGTGCAGGGTTAGGGTAGGGTGGCTGCGCGCTTGTGTCGCGGTGCCCGGACTGCGGGCTTCGCGGCGCACGGCGCTGGGCGGCTGGTGCGCGATCGCGCGGCGGTAAGGTCGCCGGGCCGTCGAGCCATCAGCTTATGGGCTGCCGGCCCGGGATACCGGCCGGCAGGCTAGACACGAGCTAGTTGATGCCGAACCAGGCGGCCACGCCGACCACTGCCAGCACGTAGGTCGACACGGCGGCGACCCTGACCGATAGCGGCCGCTCGGGCTGCGTGGCGGTGCCGGCGCCAGCGGCGTGGCGGTCGGCAAGATGGGACAAAAACGCTTTGCGCGATGCATTCATGATCGTCAGCTCCATGCTGGCGATCATGATAAATGATAATTGTTTTTATTTCACCTGTTAGGTGATGCCGTCCAGTTCTTCCTGGAGCAGCAGCCAGCGCTCTTCCTGTTCGCCCAGCTGTTTACCGACTTCGCCATGCTCGGCCAGCACCCGCACCCGCTCGTCGCGGCGGGCGTCCGAATACAGATCGGCATCGGCGACCAGCGCGTCCAGTTCGGCCAGCCGCTTGCGGCTGCGCTCCATCTCGGCTTCGACCTGCGCCAGCTTTTTTTCGATCGGCTTGCGCAGCACCGACAGGCGCTGGCGTGCTTCCGCCTCGGCGCGCTTCTGGGCCTTGCGATCGACCGTCGGCGTCGTGCCGCCATCGGCCGCGTTCTCGGACCGCTGCTCGCGCCGGTCGGCCGCCAGCCGTTGCGCCAGCCAGTCGCGATAGTCTTCGAGGTCGCCGTCGAATTCGCGCACCGTGCCGTCGGCCACGATCCAGAACGAATCGACCGTGGTGCGCAGCAGGTGCCGGTCGTGCGAGACCATCAGCATGCTGCCGCCGAACTCGGCCAGCGCGGCGGCCAGCGCCTCACGGGTTTCGACGTCCAAGTGGTTGCTGGGTTCGTCCAGCAGCAGCAGGTTGGGCTTTTGCCAGACGATCAGCGACAGCGCCAGCCGGGCCTTTTCGCCGCCAGACATCGGTCCGACCGGGTCGAGCACGGTGTTGCCCGAGAAGCCGAAGCCACCTAGATAGTTGCGCAACTCCTGTTCGCGCGTGTCGGGCGACAGTTTCGCCAGATGCGCCAGCGGCGTCGAATCGAGGTTCAGCACGTCGAGCTGCTGCTGCGCGAAATAGCCGATCTGCAGGCCCCGCGAGGCTTGCAGGCCGCCGCCCAGCGGCGCCATCTCGCCGGCCAGCACCTTGACCAGCGTGCTCTTGCCGGCGCCGTTGGCGCCCAGGATGCCGATGCGGCTGCCGCCGCGCACCATCAGGTCGACGCCATCCAGGATGCGGACCTGCCCGCCATCGGCCAGCATGTAGCCGGCCTGCATCTTCTCGAGCACCAGCAAGGGATCGGGCATGGTCTCGGGCGACGGGATGCGGATGTCGATGCCGGCCTCGGCATGCAACGGCGCCAGCGTCTGCATGCGCGCCAGCGCCTTGACCCGGCTCTGGGCCTGCTTGGCCTTGGAGGCCTTGGCCTTGAAGCGGTCGATGAAGCCCTGCAGTCTTTCGGTCTCGCGCGACTGGCGCTCCCAGGCGATGCGGCCCTGGCGCAGGCGCTCGGCGCGCTGCACCACGAAGTCCTGGTAGCCGCCGCGGTAGCGCACCAGCTTGCCCTGGTCGAAGTGCAGCACCGTGCGCGCGACGGTGTCGAGAAACTCGGTATCGTGCGAGATCAGCAGCACCGTGCCTGCGTAGGCGCCCAGCCAGCGTTCGAGCCACAGCATGGCGTCGAGGTCCAGGTGGTTGGTCGGCTCGTCCAGCAACAGCAATTCGGACGGCGCCATCAGCGCGCGGGCCAGCGCGATGCGCACCCGCCAGCCGCCCGAGAAATTCGAGACCGGCTTGGTCCATTCCTCGGGTTTGAACCCCAGGCCGGCCAGCAATTGCTCGGCGCGCGACGCGGCGTTCCAGGCGCCGGCCTCGTCCAGCGCGGTTTCCAGTTCGGCGATGCGGGTGCCCTCGTGGTCGCCGACGTCGGCGCGGGCTTGTTGCAGCGCGCGCAGATGCGTGTCGCCGTCGATGACGAACTCGCGCGCGGCCTGATCGGTCGTGGCGAATTCCTGCTGCACGCTGGCCATGCGCCAGCTGGACGGGAAGTCCAGCGTGCCGGCATCCTGGTCCATCTCGCCCTTGAGCAGCGCGAACAGCGTCGATTTGCCGGCGCCGTTCTTGCCGACCACGCCGACGCGCTCGCCGGCGTGCACCACGAATTCGGCGCCATCGAGCAGCACCTTGGTGCCGCGGCGCAGGGTCAGGCCAGATGCGCGAATCACGAGACGAGTTGCTCGCGGGTCAGCAGCAGGATCGGGTCGCCCTGGGCTTCGGTCTCGAGCCAGACCGGCTCGAGTTGCGGAAAGGCCCGGCCGAAATGTTCGTGTTCGTGGCCGATCTCCAGCACCAGCACGCCGTCTTCGCTCAGGTAACGGGGCGCGTCGCGCAGGATGCGGCGCACCAGGTCCATGCCGTCACTGCCGCCGGCCAGCGCCAGGTTGGGCTCGTGACGGTATTCGCGCGGCAGCGCGTCCATCGAGTTCTGGTTGACGTAGGGCGGGTTGCAGACGATCACCTGGTAGGCGCGCTCGGGCAGCGCATCGAACAGGTCGCTGCGATGCAGCTGCAGCCGCTCGGCCAGGCCGTAGTCGTCGACGTTGCGGCGTGCCACCTCGAGCGCGTCGGCCGAGTAGTCGACCGCGTCGACCGCGGCGTTCGGAAACGCCAGTGCCGCCAGGATCGCCAGGCAGCCCGAGCCGGTGCACATGTCCAGCGCGGCCTCGACCTCGTGCGGATCGCGTACCCAAGGCGACAGGCCGGTCTCGAGCAACTCGGCGATCGGCGAGCGCGGCACGATGACGCGGTTGTCGACGTAGAAACGATGGCCGCGCAGCCAGGCCTCGTGCGTCAGGTAGGCGGCCGGCAGGCGGTCGTTGACGCGCCGCTCGATCAGCGCCAGCACGCGGTCGCGTTCTTCGGGCAGCAGCCGCGCATCGAGGAAGGGATCGAGCGTCTCGAGCGGCAGGTGCAAGGCGTGCAGCGTCAGGTAGACCGCCTCGTCCCAGGCGTTGTCGCTGCCGTGGCCGAAGTGCAGCTTGGCGCCCTGGAAGCGCGACACGGCGTAGCGCAGCATGTCGCGGATGGTGAACAGTTCTTTGCGGGCGGATACGTACATGGCGCGTCAGCGGGGCAGCAGCAGGTTTTCCAGCGTGCGCCGGTAGATGTTCTTGAGCGGTTCGAGGTCGGCCAGCAGGATGTTCTCGTCGACCTTGTGGATGGTGGCGTTGCCCGGGCCGAACTCGATGACCTGCGGACAGATCTTGGCGATGAAGCGCCCGTCGGACGTGCCACCGGTGGTCGACAGCTCGGCCGTCACGCCGGTCTCGGCTTCGATCGCCGAGCACAGCGCCGTGCTCAGGTCGCCGCGCGGCGTCAGGAACGGCTCGCCGCCCAGGCTCCACGCGATGTCGTAGTCCAGTCCGTGGCGCGCCAGTATCTCGTCGACGCTGGCCTTCAGGCCGTCGGGCGTGCTGGCCGTGGAGAACCGGAAGTTGAAGTCGATCACGACCTCGCCCGGGATCACGTTGGTCGCGCCGGTGCCGCCGTGGATGTTGGAGATCTGGAAGGTCGTCGGCGGAAAGTACTCGTTGCCGTCGTCCCAGCGCCGCGCCGCCAGCTCGGCCAGCGCCGGCGCGCTGTCGTGCACCGGATTGCGGGCCAGCTGCGGGTAGGCCACGTGGCCTTGCACGCCGCGCACCACCAGCTTGCCCGACAGCGAGCCGCGCCGGCCGTTCTTGATCACGTCGCCCAGGCGCTCGCCCGAGGTCGGCTCGCCGACGATGCAATAGTCGAGCGCCACGCCTTCGGCCTGCAGCGCCTGACAGACCGTCACGGTGCCATGCACGGCCGGGCCTTCCTCGTCAGACGTGATCAGCATGGCGATCGAGCCGACGTGGTCGGGATGGGCGGCGACGAATTCCTCGGCCGCCACCGTGAAGGCGGCGATCGAGCTCTTCATGTCGGCCGCGCCGCGGCCGTACAGGCGGCCGTCGCGCTCGGTCGGCGCGAACGGCGGGCTGGTCCACTTGTCGAGCGGACCGGGCGGCACCACATCGGTGTGACCGGCGAACACCAGCAGCGGGCGTGCGTTGCCGCGCCGGATCCACAGGTTGGTCACGCCGCCACCGGCGACCGTGCGCGGCGCGAACCCCGACGCGGCCAGGCGGTCCGTCAGCACCTGCTGGCAGCCGATGTCCTCGGGAGTGACGGAGGGGCGGGCGATCAGATCCTTGACCAGATCCAGGACGGCGGATTGCGACATCAGGCCCTCAGCAGCTCGTTGATGCTGGTCTTGGCGCGCGTCTGCGCGTCGACGCGCTTGACGATCACGGCGCAGGCCAGGCTGTGGCTGCCGTCTTCCGAGGGCAGCGAGCCGGGCACCACGACCGAGCCCGAGGGCACGCGGCCATAGGTGATCTTGCCGGTCGCGCGATCGTAGATCTTGGTGCTTTGCGACAGGAACACGCCCATGGCCAGCACCGAGTTCTCTTCGACGATCACGCCTTCGACGACTTCCGAGCGGGCGCCGATGAAGCAGTTGTCTTCGATGATGGTGGGGTTGGCCTGTAGCGGCTCTAGCACGCCGCCGATGCCCACGCCGCCGGACAGGTGGACGTTCTTGCCGATCTGCGCGCACGAACCGACCGTGGCCCAGGTGTCGACCATCGTGCCTTCGTCGACGTAGGCGCCGATGTTCACGTACGAGGGCATCAGCACCACGTTGCGGGCGATGAAGGAGCCGTAACGGGCGGTCGCCGGCGGCACCACGCGGTAGCCGCCGGTCTTGAACGCGGTCTCGCCGTAGTCGGCGAACTTGAGCGGCACCTTGTCGAAGAACTGCAGCGGCGCCTGGCCCATGATGCGGTTGTCCTGCAGTCGGAACGACAGCAGCACGGCCTTCTTGATCCACTGATGCACGATCCAGTCGCCGGTGCTCTTGTCGGCCACGCGCAGGCGGCCCTCGTCGAGCGCGTGCAGCGTGTATTCGACGGCTTCGCGCACGGCGGCGTCGCAGGCGGTGGACGACAGTTCGGCGCGGTTTTCCCAGGCCTTTTCGATGGTGGATTGCAGATCTAGCGTCATGTTGGCGTTGTCAGGTGGTTGAGTTGAAAGGACAGGTCGGCAAGTGGTGCGCGGGTCGCGGCCCTGCGGGCCGCTCGGGCCCGGCCGGCGTGTTGCCGCCGGCCAGCCCCGCGTGTCCGCCTAGCCGCGGCTGCGGGCAAAGCGGGCGATGCGGTGCGCGCCCTCGACACAGTCGGCCAGCGGCGCGACCAGCGCGATGCGGATGCGCCCCGCGCCCGGATTGGTGCCATGCGCTTCGCGCGCCAGCAGGCTGCCCGGCAGCACCGTGACCGCGGTGGCCGCGTGCAGGTCGCGGGCAAAGAACGTATCGGGCCCATGCGTGCCGGCCCACAGGTAGAACGACGCCTGCGGCGCGCGCACGTCGAGCACCGGTGCCAGGATCGGCAGCACCGCGTCGAACTTGGCGCGGTACTCGGCGCGGTTGGCCTCGACATGGGTCTCGTCGGTCCAGGCCGCGATGCTGGCCGCGGTCACCAGCGGGCTCATGGCACTGCCATGATACGTGCGATAGAGCAGGAAACGCGACACCAGCGTCGCGTCGCCGGCCACAAAACCCGAGCGCAGCCCCGGCACGTTCGAGCGCTTGGACAGGCTCGAGAAACACACCAGGTTGCGGTAGTCGTTGCGGCCCAGCCGCTGCGCCGCCTGCAGCGCGCCCAGCGGCGGATCGGTCTCGTCGAGGTAGATTTCCGAGTAGCACTCGTCGGCGGCGATCACGAAGCCGTGGCGGTCGGACAGCGCGAACAGCTCGCGCCACTCGTCCAGCGACATCACGTTGCCGGCCGGATTGCCAGGCGAGCAGACGAACAGCAGCTGCGTGCGCCGCCAGATCTCGTCGGGCACGGCGTTCCAGTCGCAGCCGAAGTCGCGCGCCGGGTCGGCATTGACGAAGTAGGGCGTCGCGCCGGCCAGCAGCGCCGCGCCTTCGTAGATCTGGTAGAAGGGATTGGGGCAGACCACGCGGGCCTGCGCGCCTGGGTCGACCACCACCTGCGCAAACGAGAACAGCGCCTCGCGCGAGCCCAGCACCGGCAGCACCTGGGTCTCGGGGTCGGGCGGGGCGATGTCGTAGCGCCGGCTCAGCCATTGCGAGATCGTGTTGCGCAGGCTGGCGTCGCCCTTGGTCGGCGGATAGACCGACAGGCCGTCCATCGCGCCGGCCAGCGCCGCCTTCACGCGTTCGGGCGCGGCGTGCTTGGGCTCGCCGATGTGCAGGCCGATCGGCTTGAGCCCGTCGGGCGCCGGGCCGCCTTCGGCCAGAAGGCGACGCAGCTTTTCGAAGGGATAGGGGTGCAGGGCGTCGAGGCGGGGATTCATGGGGCGTGATTTTAGCAATTGCGCCGGGCCCGCGCCCGCGGCGATTCATGGGGCTGTCATCGTCGGCACCCAAACTGGCCGCCGTCCCAACCACGCGCGCCTTTGCCGCCGCCCCGACCATGTCCCATCCCACCTCTCGCCGCCGCTTCCTGCGCGGCGCCGCCGGCAGCCTGACGGTCGCCTCGACGCTGCCGCTGGCGGCCTGTAGCAACAGTGATGACAGCGACGACGACGGCCTGTTCGCGCCCGAGCGCCTGCAGGTCCGTTTCGACCATGGCGTGGGGCGCGGGGCGCCCCGGGGCGGCCCGGGGGGGGGGGG
>JAEZBO010000183.1 GCA_023427085.1 Pseudomonadota bacterium | reverse complement strand
ACGGGCGGCAAGGTCATCTCCGAAGAGACCGGCATGACCCTGGAGAAGGTGACGCTGGCCGACCTGGGCCAGGCCAAGCGCATCGAAGTGGGCAAGGAAAACACCACGATCATCGACGGCGCTGGCGACAGCAAGTCGATCGAAGCGCGCGTCAAGCAGATCCGCGTGCAGATCGAGGAAGCCACGTCCGACTACGACCGTGAAAAGCTGCAAGAGCGCGTGGCCAAGCTGGCTGGCGGTGTTGCCGTGATTCGCGTCGGTGCTGCCACCGAAGTCGAAATGAAGGAAAAGAAGGCACGTGTCGAAGACGCCCTGCACGCCACGCGTGCCGCGGTGGAAGAAGGCATCGTGGCCGGTGGTGGCGTGGCGCTGCTGCGCGCCAAGCAGGCCATCGTCGATCTGAAGGGCGACACGCCTGACCAGAACGCCGGTATCCGCCTGATTCTGCGTGCCGTGGAAGAGCCCCTGCGCACCATCGTCACCAACGCCGGCGAAGAAGCCAGCGTGGTGGTGAACAAGGTGTTGAGCGGCTCGGGCAACTACGGCTACAACGCCGCGACCGGCGAGTACACCGATCTGGTCGAGCAAGGCGTGCTGGATCCCACCAAGGTTACCCGCACCGCCCTGCAGAACGCTGCTTCCGTCGCCAGCCTGCTGCTGACCGCTGAAGCCGCCGTGGTTGAACTGGCCGAAGACAAGCCCGCTGCCCCGGCCATGCCCGGCGGCATGGGTGGCATGGGCGGCATGGACTTCTAATCGAGTCCTGCCTGTCTGGGGCCCGGCTTGCCGGGCCCGCCACGACGCTGCAAAAAAAGCCCTGCGCATCGACGAGATGCGCAGGGCTTTTTCTTGTCCGGCCGGCGTCAGCGCCAGCGCAAGCGCGACCCGCTCAAAGAAACCGGTCCAGAAACCGCCGGCTGATCCGATCCAGCGCACTGGCATTACGGATCAGGAAGGTCAGCCCGTTGCCATCGGCGATCAGCAGGCCCCCGCCCGGAATCCGGCGAATGTCCTGCTCGCTGCGCAGCAGCAGCTGCGTGCGGCCTCGATCGGTGTCGACCTGGAATACCGCCGGCGTCGCATAACTCGAGACCGAGATGATGCTGCGGATCTGCGGGATGAACTCGCGCGCCTCCAGGTCCTGCCGCACCAGCTCGCGCATGGCTTCGGGCAGTTCGTCGAGCCGCTCGATCCAGGCTTTTTCGTGGCCGGCCGCATTGACCAGCGCGATATGGGTGTCGGCGCCGTCGATCGGAAACGAACGTACCGGCACCACTTCTTCCTGCTGGCCATCGGCGCCAAAATGCATCAGCTTGCCGAATTCGTTGCGCAGCAGGCGGTAGTCGGGCGTGCTCATTCGCGCTCCTCGTCCGAATAGGCTTCGCTTTCCGAATTCTCGGGCTTTTCACCCTGCAATTGCGCCTGATAAAGCCGGTTGTAGGCGCCGCCCAGCGCGATCAGGTCGTCGTGCTGGCCTTCCTCGATGACGCGCCCGCCATCGAGCACGACCAGCCGGTCGGCGCGCCGCAAGGTGCTGAGCCGGTGCGCGACGGCGATGGTGGTGCGCCCGCGCACCAGGTTATCGAGCGCCTTCTGGATTTCCTTCTCGGTGGTGGTGTCGACCGACGAGGTGGCTTCGTCCAATATCAGGATGCGCGGATCGATCAGCAGCGCACGCGCGATCGAGATACGCTGGCGCTCGCCGCCCGACAGCGACTGGCCGCGTTCGCCGACCAGCGAGTCGTAGCCGTGCGGCAGGCGCAGGATGAATTCATGCGCATGCGCGGCACGCGCGGCGGCGATGATCTCGTCGCGCGTGGCGTCGGGTTTGCCGTAGGCGATGTTTTCGGCGATGGTGCCGAAAAACAGAAACGGCTCTTGCAGCACCACGCCGATGTTCTGCCGGTAATCCGAGATCGCGACCGAGCGCAGGTCGATGCCATCGACCAATATCGCGCCTTGCGACACGTCGTAGAAGCGGCAGATCAGGTTGACCAGCGTGCTCTTGCCCGAGCCGCTATGGCCGACCAGGCCGATCATCTCGCCCGGCTCGATCTGCAGGTCGACGCCGCGGATGACGCTGCGGTTGCCATACCGAAAACCGGCGTTGCGGATCTCGATGCGGCCCGACACCCGGCCCAGCGGCACCGGGTTGGCCGGTTCGGGCACGCTCGAGACACGATCCAGGATATCGAAGATGCGCTTGGCGCCAGCCGCCGCTTTTTGCGTGAACGAGACGATGCGGCTCATCGAATCCAGCCGCAGATAAAAGCGGCTGATGTAAGCCAGAAACGCAGCCAGCACGCCGACCGAGATTTCGTTGTGCGAGATGCGCCAGATGCCGAATACCCAGACCACCAGCAGGCCGATTTCGGTCAGCAGCGTGACGGTCGGCGAAAACAGCGACCAGACCGTGTTGACCTTGTCATTGACCGCCAGGTTGTGCTGGTTGGCCTCGCGAAACCTCGCGACCTCGCGCTTTTCCTGCGCAAACGCCTTGACCACGCGGATACCCGGGATGGTGTCGGCCAGCACGTTGGTGATTTCCGACCAGATGCGGTCGACCTTTTCGAAGCCGTATTTGAGCTTGTCGCGCACCACGTGGATCAGCCACGCGATGAAAGGCAGCGGCACCAGCGTGGCCAGCGCCAGCCACGGATCGATGTAGACCAGGATGACCGCCGTCATGACGATCATCAATACGTCGGTGGCGAAGTCCAGCAGATGCAGCGACAGGAATATGCAGATGCGGTCGGTTTCCGAACCGATGCGCGCGATCAGGTCGCCGGTGCGCTTGCCGCCGAAGTATTCCAAAGACAGTTTTTGCAGATGCTCATAAGTCGTGGTGCGCATATCGGCGCCGATGCGCTCGCTGACCCAGGCCAGCAGATAGGTCTTGCCCCAGCTGAGCACCCACGCCAGCAGCGCCGAGACCAGCAGGCCGCCCAGATACCAGCCGGCCTTGTCGTAGTCGATCGGCGTGCCGTTCTGGAACGGGATCAACACCTCGTCCATCAAGGGCATGGTCAGGTAAGGCGGCACCAGCGTAGCCGCGGTCGACAGCAGCGTCAGCAGAAAACCGATGATCAGCGGCGTGCGATAAGGCCGAGCAAAGCGGCCCAGCCGCATCAATGCCCAGCCGGTCTGGGCCAGCGGTTCCATTTCGCTTTCGGGCTGCGGCGCGGGCTCGCGATCGACCTCGGCGGGGGCATCGGGCCATGGCAGCCCCAGCGTCGCGATGCGTTGCTCGAAGACCTGAACGAACGACGCGACGATCGCGTGGCGCGCCAGCGTGTAGCGCCAATGACCGAGCCGCGCGTTGGCATCGGCCAGTTCCAGCGTGCCGACGCCGGCGTGATCGAACTGGCGCAGCACCAGCCCCATCGCCAACGGCCATTGCGACAGGCCGGCGTCGCCGTGCTGCCACGCGAACAGGCGCGAGGTCGTCAGCACCAGCATGCCGGTGCCGAAACTCAATGCACTGGTGAGGTCGAATTCGACCTGCTCGATGACGCGTTCGCCAGGCGCGAGCAAGGCTTGAATCTCGCGCAGTCGATCGCCAGGCAGTGTTGAAGTCATGGAAAGCTAGCGAAACGCAGAATCGTCGATAAACCAAAAACGCTGATCAGCGCCGCGATGGGCGCCGCCCGATGAAACCGAAAAGAAAGCCGGCACGGCTGGCAGCTCATCAAAAGCGCTGGTTAAAAGGTGAGCAAGTATATGGCTAGACGATGCAGCGTCATGTGTCGCGTTGACGACGTTGCATAGACGCATCATGCGTCGGTTGGGGGGTATTGCCAACACTCCGGTGCGAGCGCAGAATCCGCGCCATACCGCCATGTCTACCCTCAGACACCTTTACGACACCTGCATCCCACACAACGGGATGGATTGCCATTTATTGCAGTCATTCCAGTGTCCACAGCGCGCCACCGCCGCCGCGCCGCATTTTCCCTTCCTGCCCTGCCGTGCCCGCCTTGTCGGCGTCGCGTCGGCCGCGGCTAACTGACAGCCTCCTGAAATCCCATGAAGAAGAAGAACATTGAAATTCTCGATGTGCTTGTGCTGCGCGGCCCGAGCATGTGGACCTACCGTCCCGTGCTGGAAGCCTGGGTCGATATCGGCGAACTCGAGAATTTCCCATCCAATCTGATTCCGGGTTTTCCCGAGCGTCTGGTGGACTGGATTCCGTCGCTGATCGAGCATCGCTGCAGCCCCGGGGTACGCGGCGGCTTCGTGCAGCGCCTGCACGAGGGCACTTGGCCGGGCCATATCCTCGAGCACGTGACGCTGGAGCTGCAGAACATGGCCGGCCTGCCCGGCGGTTTTGGCAAGGCGCGCGAGACCTCGACGGTCGGTGTCTACCGCGTGATCGTGCGCGCCTGGCATGAAGACGTGACCCGCGCCGCGCTGTACGCCGCGCGCGACCTGGTGATGGCAGCGATCGAGGATCGGCCCTACGACGTGGCCGCAACCGTCGAACAGCTCAGCGAACTGGTGCGTTCGACCAGCCTGGGACCGAGCACCGCCTGTATCGTCGACGCCGCCGACGAGCGCGACATCCCGGCGATCCGCCTGAACGAAGGCAATCTGCTGCAACTCGGCTACGGCGCGGCGCAGCGCCGCATCTGGACCGCCGAGACCGACCGCACCGGCGCCATCGCCGAAGGCATCGCCCGCAACAAGGAGCTGACCAAGCGCCTGCTGAGCGCCTGCGGCGTGCCGGTGCCCGAGGGTCAGGAAGTCGCCAGCAAGGAAGAAGCCTGGGAAACCGCCGAGTCGATCGGCCTGCCGGTGGTGGTCAAGCCGCTGGACGGCAACCACGGCCGCGGCGTGTTCACCAACCTGAGCACCCGCGAAGAGGTCGAGACCGCCTACGGCGTGGCCTGCGAGGAAGGCAGCGGCGTGATCGTCGAACGGTTCGTGGCCGGCAACGAGCATCGGCTGCTGGTGGTCGGCGGCAAGATGGTGGCGGCCGCGCGCGGCATGGCCGCCTGGATCACCGGCGACGGCAGCGCCAGCATCGAGCAGCTGATCGAAGCGCAGCTCAATACCGATCCGCGCCGCGGCAATACCGAAGACCATCCGCTCAACACCGTGCGGCTGGATTCGGCCGCGCGGCTCGAGATCAGCCGCCAGGGCTACAGCGCCGACTCGGTGCCGCCCGCCGGCACGCCGGTGCTGATCCAGCGCAACGGCAACGTGGCCTTCGACGTGACCGACATCGTGCATCCCAGCGTGGCCGAGCAGGTCTGCCTGGCCGCGCGCATCGTCGGCCTGGACATCGCCGGCGTCGATCTGGTGGCGGAAGACATTTCGCGCCCGCTCGAAGAGCAGAAAGGCGCGGTGGTCGAGGTCAATGCCGGCCCCGGCCTGCTGATGCACCTGAAACCCGCCGAAGGCACGCCGCGCCCGGTCGGCGAAGCCATTGTCGAACACCTGTTTCCGAAGGGCAGCGACGGCCGCATCCCGATCGTCGGCGTGACCGGCTGCCACGGCACCACCGAAGTCGCCGAGCGCGTCGCCGAGATGCTGCACCTGGCCGGCCGCCACGTCGGCCTGGCCTGCGCGACCGGCCTGTACCTGGACCGCCGCAACATCGAGACCGGCAACGCCGCGAACTGGGCCAGCGCCCACCGCGCGCTGAAGAACCGCGTGATGGAAGCGGCCGTGTTCGAGAACGGCATGCACGCCATCCTGACCGAGGGCCTGGCCTACGACCGCTGCCAGGTCGGCGTGGTGACCGACCTGGACCCGTCGCAGACCTTGCCCAAGCTGTCGATCGACGACCCCGAACAGATGGCCCACGTGCTGCGCACGCAGATCGACATCGTGCTGCCGCAAGGCTGCGCGGTGCTCAACGCCGCCGACGAACGCGTGGCCGCGATGGCCGAGCATTGCGACGGCGACACCATCCTGTTCGCCCGCGACGGCACACTGGCCAACATCGCCGCGCACACCGCGGCCGGCAAGCGTGCGGTGTTCGTGGCCGACGACCAGATCGTGCTGGCCGTGGGCGCCGACCGCCAGAGCCTGGGCAAGCTGTCGAGCGCGCCCAATGTCGGCCGCCCCGAAGCGCTGCTGGCCGCCGTCGCGGCGGCCTGGGCATTGGGCATTTCGCAAGACTGCATGCGCACCGGCATCCTGACCTTCGACCTGACCCGTCCGGTCGCCTGAGTCCCGCCCCCTCTACATACGCGTCTTTCCAGGAAGAACGACATGGAAGTCTCCCGCATCCGCGCACTCAGGGGCCCGAACCTCTGGAGCCGCCGCACCGTCCTCGAAGCCATCGTGCATTGCGAACCGGCCGAGCGTTCGATCGCCGACATCGACGGTTTCGAATCGCGCCTGCGCACCCGTTTCACCAGCTTCGGCCTGCTGCAGCCGATCGGGCTGGAGAACAACGTGTCGATGGCACGCGTGCTGGGCGGCACCGCCCAGGTGCTGCAATCGCTGGCGGGCTGCCCGATCACGTTCTCGCGCACCGTGCCGACCATCGAACCCGGGGTCTACCAGGTGGTGGTCGAGTACAGCGAAGAGCCGGTCGGCCGGCTGGCGCTGGAGCTGGCCGAGGCGCTGTGCCAGGCCGCGCTGCGGGACACGCCCTTCGATGTCGAGGACGCGCTGCACCGGCTGCGCGAGCTCGATGAGGACGTGCGCCTCGGACCGAGCACCGGTTCGATCGTGCAGGCCGCCGCCGCCCGCGGCATCCCCTATGTGCGGCTGACCGGCGGCAGCCTGGTGCAGTTCGGCTGGGGCCGCCGCCAGCGCCGCATCCAGGCCGCCGAGACCGACCGCAGCAGCGCCATCGCCGAATCGATCGCGCAGGACAAGGACCTGACCAAGACGCTGCTGGAGGCCGCCGGCGTGCCGGTGCCGCAGGGCCGACCGGTCAGTGACGTCGAGGACGCCTGGCGCGCCGCGCAGACCATCGGCGCGCCGGTGGTGGTCAAGCCGCTGGACGGTAACCAGGGCAAGGGCGTCGCCGTGAACCTGACCACCGAAGAGCAGGTGCGCGCCGCCTATGCGGTGGCCGAGCAGTTCGGCAGCTCGGTGCTGGTCGAGCGGTTCATCCCCGGCAACGACTACCGCCTGCTGGTGGTCGGCGACAACCTGGTGGCCGCCTCACGCCGCGATCCGCCGCAGGTGATCGGCGACGGCCAGAACTCGATCCGCGCGCTGATCGAGCAGGTGAACCAGGACCCGCGCCGCGGCGAGGGCCATGCGACCAGCCTGACCAAGATCCGGCTCGACAAGACCGCGCTGGCGACGCTGGCCAAGAACGGCTTCACGCCCGACTCGGTGCCCTCGCAAGGCGAACTGGTGGTGTTGCGCAACAACGCCAACCTGAGCACTGGCGGCACCGCCACCGACGTCACCGAAGAAGTGCATCCCGAGTTCGCGTCGCGCGCCATCATGGCGGCCAAGAGCGTCGGCCTGGACATCTGCGGCGTCGACGTGGTCGCGACCACGGTGCTGCGCCCGCTCGAGGACCAGGGCGGCGGCATCGTCGAGGTCAACGCCGCGCCCGGCCTGCGCATGCATCTGACGCCGTCCTACGGCAAGCCGCGCGCGGTCGGCGAAGCCATCGTCGCCGAGATGTATGCGGCCGATGACGACGGCCGCATCCCGCTGGTGGCGGTGGCCGGCACCAACGGCAAGACCACCACCGTGCGCCTGATCGCGCATCTGCTGGGCGCACGCGGCCACAAGGTCGGCATGACCAATTCGGATGGCGTCTACATCGGCGACAAACGCATCGACTCGGGCGATTGCAGCGGCCCGCGCAGCGCCCGCAACGTGCTGCTGCATCCGGACGTCGACGCAGCGGTGTTCGAGACCGCGCGCGGCGGCGTGCTGCGCGAGGGCCTGGGCTTTGACCGCTGCAACGTCGCGGTGGTGACCAACATCGGCATCGGCGACCACCTGGGCCTGAACTTCATCAGCACGGTCGAGGACCTGGCGGTGGTCAAGCGCGTGATCGTCGAGAACGTCGCGCCCGACGGCGCCGCGGTGCTCAACGCGATGGACCCGAACGTCGCGCGCATGGCCGACAGCTGCCCGGGCGAAATCATCTACTTCGCCAGCGACCGCGACCATCCGCTGATCGCCTTCCATCGCGCCAAGGGCAACCGCGTGGTCTACCGCGACGGCGACGCCATCGTCGCCGCGCAGCGCCGCGCGCGCCACCGCGTGCCGCTGTCGGGCATCCCGCTGACCGCCGGCGGCGTGCTGGGCTTCCAGGTCGAGAACGCGATGGCCGCCATCGCCGCGGCCTGGGCCCTCGAGATGGATTGGGACGTGGTCGAGCGCGGCCTGGCCAGCTTCATGAACGACGCCAAGACGGCGCCCGGACGCTTCAACCGCTTCGACTACCGCGGCGCCACGCTGATCGCCGACTACGGCCACAATCCCGATGCGATCCAGGCGCTGGTCGACGCGGTCGGCAACCTGCCGGCCAATCGCCGCGTGGTCGTCATCAGCGGCGCCGGCGACCGGCGCGACATCGACATCCGCCGCCAGACCGAGATCCTTGGCGACGCCTTCGACGACGTGATCCTGTACGAGGATCAATGCCAGCGCGGCCGCTCGGACGGCGAGGTCATCGGGCTGCTGCGCGAGGGCCTGGTCAACGCCAAGCGCGCGACGCAGATCCACGAGATCCGCGGCGAGTTCGTCGCCACCGACCTGGCGCTGCAAAAGCTGCAGCCGGGCGACCTGTGCCTGATCCTGGTCGACCAGGTCGACGAGGCGCTGGCGCACATCGCCAAGCGCGTCGGCGAAGCGTCGGCGGCAACCGCCTGAACCGGCGACGCGGCACCGCCGTCGCGGCGTGCGCCTCGGTCGTTTTCAAGGGCCAAAGCATGCCGTCCTAGCATGCCTTGGCCCCGGCACTTCGACACACAGCTTCTTACAGGCCGCTACGCGGGGCTTGGCTACACTGGGTCTATTGTCTTCCGAGCCGCGCCCGCCATGCCTTTGCCGCTGATCCCCGCATTCCTGCACCCGCGCAACGTCAAAACCCTGTTGATCGAATCCGCCAAGCAGTGGTCGCGCCAGCGCGCGTCCAGCAAAGGTGCGGCGCTGTCGCTCTACATGGTGTTCTCGCTGGCGCCGATGCTGATCCTGGTCATCGCGGTGGCGGGCTTCTTTTTCGGTGAAGCCGCGGTGCAGGCCGAGCTGGTCGGCCAGCTGCGCGACCTCACCGGGGAACGCGGCGCCGAGGTCGTGCAGACCGTGCTGGCCAGCGCGCACGAGTCCGGCAGCGGCGGCATCGCCGCGCTGATCTCGATCTGCGTGCTGCTGTTCAGCGCCACCACCGCCTTCAATGAACTCAAGGCCAGCCTGGACGAAATCTGGGAAGTGCCGCCCGAGTCGTCCGGCGGCATCAAGGGGCTGGTGCAGGCGCGCCTGCAAGCATTCGGACTGATCTTAATATTGGCGCTGTTCCTGCTGTTCTCGCTCAGCGTCAACGCCGGTCTGGCGGCCGCGCGCCGTCACTACGGCGCGTTTTGGACTCACGAGGCCTTTGCCCAGGTTGGCGAACTGGTCGCCGCGACCTTCTCGTTTGCGGTAGTTACCGCGCTGTTCGCGGTGGTCTACAAGCTGCTGCCCAGCGTGCGCATCGGCTGGAAGGACGTCATCCCCGGCGCCCTGGTCACCGCCTTGCTGTTCGTGGTCGGCAAGTGGGGCATCGGCCTCTATCTCGGACAGGACTCGGTGGCCTCGGCCTACGGTGCCGCCGGCTCTGTGATCGCGCTGTTGCTGTGGATTTTCTACTCGGCGCAGATCTTCTTCTATGGCGCGGTGTTCACGCGCCAGTACGCGCTGATGCGCGCCGACGCCAAAAAAGTTCACATTCAGCCGATGCGGCCCGGCGACAGTCCGCCGCCAGCAACCTGAATCTGGTACAAAGCCGGATCGTCAGCCCTTCCTGTTTTATGGCGCATCCCGGCACCTCTCCGTACAAAAGCACTGGCGGCATCAGACGCCTGGCCAAGGCCATGCGTTATTCGTTCCAGGGCTTCAAGGCCGCGCTCAAGTACGAGGCGGCCTTTCGCCACGAGCTCGCGCTCGCCACGCTGATGATCCCGGCCGCGTTCTTCGTCGGCCGCAATGCGCTCGAGATCATGGTGCTGATCCTGTGCGTGGTGCTGGTGCTGGTGGTCGAACTGCTGAACTCGGCCATCGAGGCATTGGCCGACGCGCTGTCGGTCGAGATGCACCCGCTGCTGGGCCGCGCCAAGGACCTGGGCAGCGCCGCGGTGATGCTGTCGCTGTTCTTCACGGTGGCCACCTGGATCACGATCGGCATCAGCCGCTATCTGGGTCATCACTTCTAGCCACGCCCGCTCCGGCGCCGTCCCGTCGTGCGCGTCCAGCATCGCGGGTGGCAGACCTTGCGCCGGCAGCAGCGCCCGCGGCGTGTGCCGGGTCGCGCGGCTGATTGGCCGCACATCGTGCTGACGCCGCGCGCCAGGCGGCGCAGCGCATCCTGCCCCACCGATTTGCGGCGCTGCGACATAAGCGGCAAACTTTGGGCTGGACCAACTCGCGTTTTCCCAACCCATGACCACACAATCCTCTCCTCACCGTGTCGTCATCGTCGGCGGTGGCGCCGGCGGCCTCGAACTGGCCGCCAAGCTCGGCCGCCGCTACGGCCCGCACGCGGTCACGCTGGTCGATGCCCGGCCGCTGCACATCTGGAAGCCCTCGCTGCACGAAGCCGCGGCCGGCACGCTGGACGTGCAACAAGAGGGCCTGTCCTACCTGGTGCTGGCGCGCCTGAATCGTTTCACTTTCGTGCTCGGCAGCATGCTGTCGGTCGATCGCGACGCCCGCACGCTGCAGATCTCGTCGGTCTCGTGGCCCGACGGCGAGGTCGTGGTGCCCGAACGCACGCTGTCCTACGACACGCTGGTGCTGGCCTTCGGCAGCACCTCCAATTTCTTCGGCACGCCCGGCGCCGAACAGCACGCGGTCACGCTCGACACGGTCGAGCAGGCCGAGCGCTTCCGGCTGCTGATGCTGCAGACCATGGTCAAGCTCAACGAGGCGCGTCAGACCGAACCCGACGCCAAGCTGAACCTGGTCATCGTCGGCGCCGGCGCGACCGGCGTCGAGCTGGCGGTCGAGCTCTACGAGGCCGGCCACGTCATCAGCGCCTATGGCCTGAACAACTTCCGGCCTGAGCGCGACATGACGCTGACGCTGCTCGAAGGCGGTCCGCGCATCCTCGGCGCGCTGCCCGAACGCATTTCCGAGGCCGCGATGGCGCGGCTGGCCGAAGTCGGCGTGCGCGTGCACACCAACTGCCGGGTTTCCGAAGTCGCCGCCGACCACGTCCGCTCGACCGACGGCCAGGTCTATCCGGCCAGCCTGTGCATGTGGGCGGCCGGCATCAGCGCGCTGCCGGTGGCCAATACGCTGGGGCTGGCGCAAAACCGCATCGGGCAGCTTGAGGTCGACGGCCGCCTGCACACCGCCGATCCCAACGTGCTGGCGATGGGCGATTGCGCCGCCGCGCCGTGGCGCGATGGCCGCACCGTGCCGGCCCGCGCGCAGGCCGCCCACCAGCAGGCCGACTACCTGGCCGAGCTGCTGGGCGCGCGCATCTCGGGCCGCGCCGAGACCCAGTCGCCCTACGTCTACGAAGACCACGGCTCGCTGGTGTCGCTGGGCCAGGGCGCCGGGGCCGGCAGCCTGATGGGCAAGCTCACCGGCAAGGGCCTGTTCGTAAGCGGTACACTGGCGCGCCTGATGTACATGAGCCTGCACCTGATGCACCACCGTGCGGTGCTGGGCACCGGGCGCACGATCTCGCTGGCCTTGGCGCGCCTGCTGATGCGCCGCACGCAAGCTCGCGTCAAACTGCATTGACCGGATAACCCTAGTGACTTTCTCCGAAAAACTGGATCGGGCCTGGACCGGATCGAACTCCCTGCTGATGGTGGGCCTGGATCCGGACGTGCGCCGCTTCCCGGCCGAGTTCGACGGCCAGCCGGACGCGATCCTGCGTTTCTGCACCGCCGTGGTCGACGCCACCGCGCCGTATGCCTGTGGCTTCAAGCCGCAGATCGCCTACTTTGCCGCGCAGCGCGCCGAAGAGCAGCTCGAGGCGCTGTGCGCGCACATCCGCGACAAGCACCCGCACCTGCCCATCGTGCTCGACTCCAAGCGTGGCGACATCGGCGCCACCGCCGAGAACTACGCGCGCGAGGCCTTCGAGCGCTATCAGGCCGATGCCGTGACCGTCAGCCCGTACATGGGTTTCGATTCGGTCGAGCCTTACCTGGCCTGGCACGACCGCGGCGTGATCGTGCTGTGTCGCACGTCCAATCCGGGCGGCTCGGACCTGCAGTTCCTGCGCACCGAAAACGGCGATCCGCTCTATCTGCGCGTGGCCGACATGGTCGCCGGCAAGTGGAACACCCACGGCCAGTGCGCGCTGGTGGTCGGCGCGACGTTTCCCGAAGAACTGTCGGCGGTGCGCCAGCGCGTCGGTGACGACGTGCCGCTGCTGGTCCCCGGTGTCGGCGCGCAGGGTGGCGACATCCCGGCGACGGTACGGGCCGGCCGCAACAGCGCCGGCACCGGCATGATGATCAATTCGTCGCGCGCGATCCTGTATGCGGGCGGCGGCGAGCAATGGCGCGATGCCTGCGCCCGCGTGGCGCGCGAGACGCGCGACGCGATCAACGCGGTGCGTTGAGGCGCCCGCGGATCAGCAGGTCGCGCTGAACGACGCCAGCGTGCGCAGCACGTATTGCACCGACGCGGTACGGACCGCGTCGCGGTCGCCGTCGAAATGCTGCGTGCTGGCGCATACCAGCAGGCCCTGCTCGCTGCGGCGCGCAAAACCGAAACACACGGTTCCGACCGGCTTGCCCTCGACCGCGCCGCCCGGGCCGGCGATGCCGGTGATCGACACCGACACCTGCGCCGGCGCGGAACCGGCCAGTGCGCCGGTGGCCATCTGCCGCGCCACCTGTTCGCTGACCGCGCCGTGCTCTTGCAGGCTTTGCGGCGCGACGCCCAGCAGGTCCATCTTGGCCTCGTTGCTGTAGGTCACGAAGCCGCGCTCGAACCACTCGCTGGACCCGGCCACCGAGGTCAGCGCGGCAGCCAGCAGGCCACCGGTGCAGGACTCGGCCACGGCAATCTTCCACTGGCGTTCGCGCAGCACCTTGGCCAGCGCCTGCACGTCGGAAAGGAAAACATCGCCGGAAATCATAGAGGGGCTCCGAGTCGTATCGCGAGGGCCAGCACCAGCAAGGTGAACACGGCCGCCAGCAGGTCGTCGAACATCGCGCCGAAGCCGTTCTTCAGGCGCAGGTCGAACTGCCGGATGGGGGGCGGCTTGGCGATATCGAAGACGCGGAACAACACGAACGCGCAAGCCTGAGCCGCTAGCGTACCAGGAGTCAGCCACAGCACCAGCCAGAAGGCCACCATCTCGTCCCAGACCATGCCGCTGTGATCGGACACGCCCAGCTCGCGGCCGACCCGGCCGGCGGCCCAGCAGCCGTAGATGTAGGCCACCAGCAGGAACAGGCCGATGGCCCAGGCAGGGCCGGACGGCGCGGCCAGTGCCCACAAGCCCCAGGCCAGCAAGGTGCCCCAGGTGCCGGGGGCGGGACGGATCAGTCCGCTGCCAAAGCCGAACATCAGCAGCCGGCCGGGGTCCTTGCAGATCCAGCCCGGGCTGGGCCAGACCAGCCGCTCTTTGATGCGTTCGGAAGTGGGACGGGGATCAAGCGCCATGCGATTCTCGGAAATGGTCGAAGCCGCCGGCCATCGCCGGCAACACGCTGCCGTCGGGCAGGTGGACGCGCTGCCCTGGCTCGGCACTGATGGTGCCGATGCGGCTGAGCCGCAAGCCGGCCTCGGCCGCCAGGCCGGCCAGCTCGGCGCGCGCGCCAGGGGCGGCGGTGAAGCACAGCTGATAGACGTCGCCACCGGCGAGCAGAGCCTGGCGGGCCAGCTCGGCTGGCAGGCCGGCCAGCGCGTCATGGGCCGGCAAGGCGGCTGCTTCGATGTCGGCGCCGCAAGCGCTGGCCTTGAGGATATGGCCGAGGTCTTGCAGCAAGCCGTCCGAGATGTCGATGGCGGCATGGGCCACGCCGGCCAGTGCCTGCCCCAGCGCCACCTGCGGCTCGGGCCACTCGAGCGCCGGGCGGGCCAGCGCCAGCCGCTCGGGATCGGCCGGCAGGCTGCCCAGCAGCAGGCGCAGTGCCACGTCGGCCGCGCCCAGCTGGCCGGACACCCAGATATCGTCGCCGACCCGGGCGGGGGCCCCGCGCCCCGCCCCCGGCCGCGGGGCCCCCCC
>JAEZBO010000123.1 GCA_023427085.1 Pseudomonadota bacterium | reverse complement strand
CGCGTGCGCCCCCCACGGTTGGCCGTCGATATGGTCGAACAGGTGCAGGGCGCGGCCGCGTCGATCGCGGACATGGATGGCGCCGCCGCGCGCCGGCCGAGCCGCGGGCAACGCCGGCAGGCCGCGCACCGTGCGCAGGTGCAGCAGGATTCGTTCCTCCCGCGCGACCTGCGCGGCCGGCTTGCCGGGCCACGAGACCCGCAGCACCGCCCGCCGCGTGCCGGATCGCAGCAGATAGCTTTTGTTAGTATGGCCGGCCGGCAGTGCCTCGATGCTGTCGGGGTCCTCGCGCCAATGCTCGCGCAGCAAGGCAGACAGCTCGTCGTTCGTATCGATCATGTCAGACAGAATCTCGGCCCGCATGCGGGACATCAACCTCGAATGGCTGCGCCGCGCCGCCGAGTTCGACCACCTGTTCCAGATGCGCTGGCTGGGCGAACGCTTCTTCCATCTGCCCGGCGACATGGTGGCGATCCAGCAACTGGTCTGGCGTGTGCGGCCGGCCTGCATCGTGCAGACCGGCGTGGCCGCCGGCGGCGGCGTGCTGTTCTCGGCATCGATGCTGGCGCTGGCCGGCGACCATGGCCGCGTGATCGCGATCGAACCGCGCCTGCGCGACGAGGTACGCCAGCGCCTGACCGAAGACCGGCTGGCCGCGCGCATCGTGCTGGTCGACGGTGATCCATGCGCCGCGCCGACGCTGGAACAGGTGCGCCGGCACCTGCCCGATGACGGTCCGGTGATGCTGATCCTCGACCTGAACCACACCCAGGCGCACGTCGAACGCGAGCTGGCGCTGTATGCCGGACTGGTGACGCCGGGCAGCTACGTGATCGTGATGGATACGATCATGGAGTACCTGCCGGCGTCGATGTTCGCCGGCAAGCCCTACGGTCCCGGCAACAATCCGGCCACGGCGGTGCGGGCCTTTCTGGCCGCCGACAGTCGTTTTGCCGTCGATCATGACGTCGAGGACCACGTCATCATGACGCTGTCGCCGGGTGGCTTTCTGCAGCGAGTGCGATGATGCGCCGTGCCGCCTGCGCGGCGCCGTCGCGCCGATAGCTGGCGGCGATGCGCCGGGCCGCGTCGCGGCAGTCGTCCGAAGCCAGCATCGCATCGATGGCCAGGCCGATCTGCGCGGCGCTGGCGCTTAACAGGTCGAGCCGGCGTCCCGCGCCGGCCTGCTCGACAAACCAGGCCGAGTGGAACTGGTCGTTGCACAGCGGCGACAGCAGCATCGGCACGCCGCAGGCCAGCGCCTCCATCACCGAGTTGGCGCCACCGTGGGTGATGAACACGTCGGCGCGCCGCAGCAGCGCCCATTGCGGGGTGTATGGAACCATCAACGCGTTGGCGCAAGCCGGCGGCAGCAGCGCGCTGCCGTGCAGCTCGCCGACCGACAACACCCCTTGCAGCGGCCGCGTCTGCATTGCGCGCACGACCTTGGCATAGACCTCGGGGTGGTGATAAAGCTGGCTGCCCAGCGACAGATAGACCAGCGGCAGGTCGGCCCGCAGGCGGTCCCACGCGAACGCCGGCTCGTCGCCGCGCGGACCGAGCGGCAGCGACGGGCCGGCCAGTTCGACGCCGGGCGGCGGCGTGCCGGCCAGCGCCTCGGTGGTGAACGCCAGCGTCAGGTACGGCGACAACACATCGCAGCCGCGAAACTGCGCCTGCAGCCCGTAGCGGGCGAACAGCCGCTCGCGGGCCGGCGCCAGCTGCGCGACGGTGCGCAGCAACTCGGAATCGAGCGTGGCCGGCAGCACCGGATTGAGCGAGTTGGACATCGCCACCCAGCGCAGGCCTTCGAGCTCGGCCGCGATCGCCGCGGCGTACAGCAAGGGGTCGATCACGACGACGTCGGGACGCCACTGCCGCAACACGGCGCGCAGCCCGTCGACCTGCGCGGGCGCCTCGTCCACCAGCAGGGTTCGGATCCAGTCGCGCAGCCACGGGCCGTCGTGGATCTTTTGCGCGAACAGCGCGCCGCGCGACAGGTCGTGGCGCTCGAGCGCATGGCGCGGACCCAGCAGCGCGAAGCCGCCGGCCGCCGTCAACTGCGCGCTGATGTCGGCCGGCGCATAGAACGCCACCTCGCAACCGGCCTCGCGCAGGTGCTGGGCCGGGCCGATGCAAGGGTTCAGATGGCCCTTCTCGGGCACGACGCAGAACAGGATACGAGTCATGAGTGGGACGGGTATGGGTGGCCGATCGCGCCGTCCGTGTCGATCACGCCGAACTGGCGCAGCGCCAGGGCCAGCGTGGTCCAGCGCACGCATGCTTCATCGCGGCTCAGCGTGGGTTCGGGCAGGCCCAGTTGCGCCGCCAAGGCGCGCAACTCGTCCGGCTTGGCCCAGCGCCGCAGGTCCATCGCGGGCGCCAGCCGGCTGTGCTTGGGACCGCGCACCAGCCGGGCCGGCAGCTCGAGCCGCGCGGCGATCTCGCGCAGGCAGGTCTTGTCGGGATCGGCGGGCCGGTCCAGCAACCAGGCCACCACGGCCGCATCCAGGAACGGCGCCAGCAGCGTCACCGAGGCGGCGTCGAACAGGGCCCGGCACAGCGGCAGGTAGTTGGCCGAGACATCGCGGCGCAACACCTGGTCGGCGCCGTCGCCGGAGATGGCGAGCTCGATGCCGTCGCGCGCCATCGCCTGCGCCAGCAGCAGCTTGGCCACCGGGTGCAGGTTGAACAGCGGTTCCTCGACCGCGGCGATGGCTTGCGGCAGGGCGGCGACGAAGTCGGCGGCGGACACCGGCACCAGCCGGGTGCTCACGCCCAGCCTGGCCGCCATATCCAGCGCCGCGTCGCGCTCGCTGTAGCCGGGCAGGTCGGTGACCAGGATGTAGGCCGGGATGTCGGTCGCGCCCAGTTCGCACAGCAGCGCCAGCAGCAGCGCCGAATCCAGGCCGCCGCTGAGCGCGAGCGCGATGCGTTGCCGGCTGGCCAGCGCGCGGCGCAGGCTGGCCGACAGCCTCGCGTGCAGGCCGGCGGGCGCATCGGCCGCGGCGGCCGGCGGCGGCACGGGCTGCGTGAAAAGGCCTTGCGCCGAGCGCAGCAGCGCATGGCCCGGCGGCACCGCGCGGATGTATTGCAGCAGCGTGCGGTCGGGCAATGGGGCGCCGTTCAAATGCGCGGCGATGGCGCCTCGGTCGGCGCGCGGGCGCGTTGGTCCGTGTGATCCGCCTGGCCCGTCGCCGGTGGCCGGCGTGGCCCCGGCCAGCAGCCCGGCCACGCTGGTGGCGGTGTGGCCGGTCGTGGTGTCGTACAGCAGGCGTTCGAAGCCGAACGGGTCTCGCTGCCCCAGCCTCATCGCTGTTGCTCCGCGGGCGGACGATCGCCAGCGGCGGGGGAGGCCGGCGCGGTGGCGGCAGGCGGCTCGGCCGCCAC
>JAEZBO010000074.1 GCA_023427085.1 Pseudomonadota bacterium | reverse complement strand
ACTGAGCCTTCCGCGAGACACGTCACCTTCACGCCGAGTTCGCGGATGAACCCCATGTCGTGCTCGACCACCACCACGGAGCGCGTTTTGGCGATCTCCCGCAAAAGGATCGCCGTCTCCGCGGTCTCGGCGTCGGTCATGCCAGCCACCGGCTCGTCGACGAGGAGAAGCTTCGGCTCCTGCGCCAAGAGCATGCCGATCTCCAGCCATTGCTTCTGGCCGTGCGACAGCAGGCCGGCCTCGCGCCACGCGTGGTCCTGCAGCCGGATCAGCGCCAGCGTCTCGCCGATCGCGTCGGCCTGCTGGCCGCTCAGCCGCGAGAACAGCGTCGGCCGCACGCGCTTGTCGGCCTTCATGGCCAGCTCGAGGTTCTCGAACACGCTGTGGTTCTCGAACACCGTCGGGCGCTGGAACTTGCGGCCGATGCCGGCATCGGCAATCTCGGATTCGGCCAAGCGGGTCAGGTCGATGTTCTGGCCAAAGAACGCCGTGCCGGAGCTCGGCCGGGTCTTGCCGGTGATGACGTCCATCATCGTGGTCTTGCCGGCGCCATTCGGGCCGATGATGCAGCGCAGCTCGCCGACGCCGACGTCCAGGCTGAGCTTGTTGAGCGCCTTGAAGCCGTCGAAGCTGACGGTGATCTCGTCCAGGTACAGGATGGCGCCGTGGGTGGTATCGACGCCGCGGCCGGCCACGCGGCCTGCGGTGCCCTCGCCAGCCGGGCCGTCGCCGGGCGCCTCGCGCGCGATGGCGGTTGCGCTCATGATTGCCTCCTTGCGTCGTGCGCGGCCGGGCGGCGCGCGGCCAGCTTGCGCGCCAGGCCGACGATGCCTTGCGGCAGGAACAGCGTGGTCAGCACGAAGATCAGCCCCAGCGCATACAGCCAGTACTCGGGAAACGCGCTGGTGAACCAGGTCTTGAGCCCGTTGACGACGCCGGCGCCGACGATCGGGCCGATCAGCGTGCCGCGCCCGCCGGTCGCGACCCACACCACCATCTCGATCGAGTTGGCCGGCGACATCTCGCTGGGATTGATGATGCCCACCTGCGGCACGTACAGCGCGCCGGCCACGCCGCACAGCGCCGCCGACAGCGTCCAGACGAACAGCTTGAATCCGAGCGGCTCGTAGCCGATGAAGCGCAGCCGGCTCTCGCTGTCGCGCACCGCCGTCAGCACCCGGCCCAGCTTGGACTGCGTGACCGCGCGCGCCAGCACCAGCGCGGCGCCCAGCGCCAGCAGCGTGACCCAGTACAGGCCGGCGCGCGTGCCGGGCGCGGTGATGCTGAAACCGAGGATCTGCTGGAAGTCGGTGAAGCCGTTGTTGCCGCCGAAGCCGGTCTCGTTGCGAAAGAACAGCAGCATCGCGGCGAAGGTCAGCGCCTGCGTGATGATCGAGAAATACACACCCTTGATGCGCGAGCGGAACGCGAAGTAGCCGAACACGAAGGCCAGCGCGCCGGGCACCAGCACCACCAGCAGCCACGCATACGCCGCGTGTTCGGTGAACGACCAGTACCAGGGCAGCTCCGACCAGCCCAGGAAGCTCATGAAGCCGGGCAGCGCGTCGCCGCGGCCGGCGCGCATCAGGTACATGCCGTGCGCGTAGCCGCCCAGCGCGAAGAACAGGCCGTGGCCCAGCGACAGGATGCCGGCGTAGCCCCACACCAGGTCGAGCGCCAGCGCGGCCAGCGCGTAGCACATGAACTTGCCCATCAGCGAGACCGCATAGGCCGACACATGCAGGGCGTGACCCGGCGCGAACACCAGGTTGAGCAGCGGCAGCAACGCCAGCAGCAGCATGGCGAGAAGCAGCGCCAGCCACGCACGCGGCGTGAACAGCGGCCGCCGCGCGCCGGCCAGCAAGGCGGAAGAGGACATGGCGGGATTCATTCGACGCTCCTGCCGCGCGGCGCGAACAGGCCTTGCGGCCGCTTCTGCACGAACAGCACGATGACGACCAGCACGATGATCTTGGCGAGCACCGCACCGGCATAAGGTTCGAGGAACTTGCTGAACGCGCCCAGGCCCAGCGCCGCGATCACGGTGCCGGCCAGCTGCCCCACCCCGCCCAGCACGACGACCATGAACGAGTCGATCAGGTAGACCCGGCCCATGTCGGGTCCGACATTGCCCAGCTGCGACAACGCCACGCCGGCCAGCCCGGCGATGCCCGAGCCCAGCCCGAAGGCCAGCATGTCGATGCGGCCGGTCGGCACGCCGACGCAGTCGGCCATGCGGCGGTTCTGCGTGATGGCGCGCACGAACAGGCCCAGCCGGGTGTGGTTGAGCAGCACCCAGACCAGCACCACCACCATCAGCGCGAAGACGATGATGGCGATGCGGTTGTAGCTGAGCACCAGGCCGTCCAGCACCCGCAGCCCGCCCGACATCCACGAGGGATTGCCGACCTCGACGTTCTGCGCGCCGAACAGGCTGCGCACCGCCTGCATCAGGATCAGGCTGATGCCCCAGGTCGCCAGCAGCGTCTCGAGCGGGCGGCCGTACAGCCAGCGGATCACGGTGCGTTCGAGCACCATGCCGACCAGCGCGGCGATCACGAAGGCGGCCGGCAGCGCCGCCAGCACGTACCAGTCGATCAGGTCCGGCGCGTACTGGCGAAACAGCGTCTGCACCACGAAGGTGACGTAGGCGCCGATCATCAGCAGCTCGCCGTGCGCCATGTTGATGACGCCCATCAGGCCGAAGGTGATGGCCAGGCCCAGCGCCGCCAGCAGCAGCACGCTGCCGGCGCTCAAGCCGAAGAACAGGTGGCCGGTCCATTCGACCACGGTCGCGTGGCGGTCGATGGCGCGCACCGCGATCGCGGCCGCCTCGCGCACCGCCGCGTCCGGCTCGGCGTACTGGCCGGCCGCGTCGGGCTGGCTGATCGCGGCCAGCACGCTGCGGAAACTGGCGTTGTTGGTGTCGCCCAGCCGCTGCGCCGCGGCGGCGCGGCGGGCCGGATCGGTGTGCTTGAGCTCGACCGCGGCCAGCGCGACCTCGAGCGCGGCGCGCACCTCGGGATGCTGCTCGCGCGCCAGCGCCTTTTCGATCAGCGGCAGGCGCTCGGCGCTGGCCTCGCGCTGCATGCCGCGCGCGGCGGCCAGCCGCAACGGCGCCTGCTCGGCGAACAGCCGCGAGGCCGCCAGCGCGCCCTCGATGGCGCGGCGCAGGCGGTTGTTGAGCATCACCGAATCGGCGTCGGCCGGCATCGCCAGCGACTCGCCGGACAGGGGGTCGAGCGCCTGCCCGCCCCGTTCGGAGATCAATGCGCGGCCGGCCGGCGTGACCATCAGCACGCCGTCGTTGAGCGCTTCCAGCACCTTGGCGGCGCGCGGATCGTCGGATTCGCCCAGCGCGGCGACGGTGGCCAGCTTGTCGGCGTTGTCGCCGGCCAGGCCGGCCAGCGACGTGGCGTCCAGCGCGCCGGCGGCCGCAGCGGGCGCCGGC
>JAEZBO010000032.1 GCA_023427085.1 Pseudomonadota bacterium | reverse complement strand
TTGATGTGTATAAGAGACTGCTGGTGCACCAGCGCCCGGCCGGCGCGCTGGCGCTGACCGTCGAGGCCGCGCGCTGGGGCCGCGGCGGCGCGCACGACCAGGCCATGGTGGCCGCCGGCGGGCGCCGCGATCCGTACGCGCTGACCGTGGCCGGCCGCTGGCAGGCCGGTCCTGCCACGCTGTACGGCGCGGGGTCGCTGATGCGGCATGGCTCGACGGTACCGGCGGTGCAATGGCCGGGGCAGGCCGTCCATTACCCCGGCAGCAGCGTGCTCGGCCTGATGGCCGGGCTGAGCTGGCAGATCGGTGCAGGCAGCGCGCTGCTGTCGTGGCAGACCAGCCGGCCGGACTCGGCCGGCGCGCTGGGCCGCCGCCAGGCCACGCATACACAGCAGGTGCTGTCGGTCGGTTATGCCTATTCCTTGTCGAAACGCACCGGCGTGTATGCGGTGTACGGCTACATGGACGGCGCATGGCACGACCCGCGCTGGCGCGAAACGCAGTACGCGGTCGGCCTCCGGCAGCGCTTCTGAGCCTCAAAAAAACACGAGCGCCGCGGCGCTCGTGTCGATGCAGGGCCTGACGACGACCGGCTGGCTTACTTGGCCACCGGCATCGTGAACTCGGCGCCCTTGGCGATGCTGTCGGGCCAGCGCTGCATGATGCTCTTGTAGCGCGTGTAGAAGCGCACGCCCTCTTCGCCGTAGGCATGGTGATCGCCGAACAGCGAGCGCTTCCAGCCGCCGAAAGAATGCCAGGCCATCGGCACCGGGATCGGCACGTTGATGCCGACCATGCCGACCTTGATCTGGCGCGAGAAGGCCCGCGCCACGCCGCCGTCCGAGGTGTAGCAGGCCACGCCGTTGCCGAACTCGTGGGCATTGATCAGCTCGACCGCGCTCTTGAGATCGGGCACGCGCACCACGCACAGCACCGGTCCGAAGATCTCTTCGCGATAGATGTTCATCGACGGCGTGACGTGATCGAACAGGGTGCCGCCCAGGAAGAAGCCCTTCTCGAAGCCAGGCACGCTCAGGCCGCGGCCGTCGGTGACCAGCGTGGCGCCCGAGGCGATGCCGTCCTCGATGTAGCCGATCACCTTCTTGCGATGCTGCGACGTGACCAGCGGCCCCATCTCGGCGGCCGATTCCATGCCGTTGAGCACCTTGAGGGTTTCGACCCGCGGCTTGAGCCGCTTGACCAGTTCGTCGGCCACATCGCCGACCGCCACCGCGACCGAGATCGCCATGCAGCGTTCGCCGGCCGAGCCGTAGCCGGCGCCGATCAGCGCATCGGTGACCTGATCGAGGTCGGCGTCGGGCATCACCACCAGGTGGTTCTTGGCGCCGCCCAGCGCCTGCACACGCTTGCCGCGGCGGGTGCCCTCGGCGTAGATGTATTCGGCGATCGGCGTCGAGCCCACGAACGACAGCGCCTCGACGTCGGGGTGCTCGATCAGCGCGTCGACCGCGGCCTTGTCGCCGTGCACGACGTTGAACACGCCCGGCGGCAGGCCGGCTTCGGTCAACAGTTCGGCCAGCCGCACCGCGGCCGACGGGTCGCGTTCGGACGGCTTGAGCACGAAGGTGTTGCCGCAGGCCAGCGCGACCGGGAACATCCAGCACGGCACCATCATCGGGAAGTTGAACGGCGTGATGCCGGCCACCACGCCCAGCGACTGGCGCATGCTCCAGTTGTCGATGCCGCCACCGACCTGGTCGGTGTACTGGCCCTTGAGCAGCTGCGGGATACCGCAAGCGAACTCGACCACTTCGATGCCGCGCGCGACTTCGCCGCGGGCATCGGACAGCACCTTGCCGTGTTCGCGCGTGATGATCTCGGCCAGTTCTTCGTGGTGCTGGTCGAGCAGTTGCTTGAAACGGAACAGCACGCGGGCGCGCCGCATCGGCGGCGTCTCGCTCCAGGCCGGATAGGCGTCGCGCGCGGCCTGCACCGCGCGGTCGACCTCGCTGGCGCTGGCCAGCGGCACCTGCGCGCTGACTTCGCCCAGCGCCGGGTTGAAACAATCGGCCGTGCGTTGGCTGGCGCCGTCGACGTGATGGCCGTGGATGTAATGCGGGATCTGCTTCATGGTTATTGCACTTCCTTGAGGACTTCGGCGAGCGTGCCGAACAGCGTGGCGATCTGCTCTTTTTCGATGATCAGGGGCGGCGAAACCGCCAGGATGTCGCCGGTGTAGCGCACCATCAGGCCGCGGTCGAAGCACTTCTGGAACACCTCGGCGGCACGCGCGCCGGGCGCGCCGTCGCGCGGCTTGAGTTCGATGCCGGCCACCAGGCCGAGGTTGCGCACGTCGATCACGTGCGGTTCGCCCTTCAGGCCGTGGGCCGCCTGCTCGAACTCGGGCGCCATCTTGCGGGCGCGCTCGAACAGGCCTTCGCGGCGATAGATGTCCAGCGTGGCCAGGATGGCCGCGGCCGCCAGCGGGTGGGCCGAATAGGTGTAGCCGTGGAAGAACTCGATGCCGGCGGCGGTCGCGCCCACCACGGCGTCGTGGATCTCGCGGCGCACCGCGACCGCACCGGCCGGCACCGCGGCGTTGCTGACGCCCTTGGCCATGGTGATCAGGTCGGGGGTGACGCCCAGCGCCTCGCTGGCGGTGGCCGCGCCCAGGCGGCCATAGGCGGTGATGACTTCGTCGAAGATCAGCAGGATGCCGTGGCGCGAGGTGATCTCGCGCAACTTTTCGAGATAGCCCTTGGGCGGCACCAGCACGCCGGTCGAACCGGCCAGCGGCTCGACGATGACGGCGGCGATGGTCGACGGATCGTGCAGCGTCACCAGACGCTCGAGTTCGTCGGCCAGATGCGCGCCCCAGGCCGGCTGGCCGCGCGAAAACGCGTTGTGCTCGAGGTTGTGGGTGTGCGGCAGGTGGTCGACCGACGGCAGCAGCGCACCGGAGAAGACCTTGCGGTTGGGCGCGATGCCGCCGACCGAGATGCCGCCGAAGCCGACCCCGTGATAGCCCCGCTCGCGGCCGATCAGGCGCACCCGCTGGCCTTCGCCGCGGGCGCGGTGGTAGGCCAGCGCGATCTTGAGCGCGGTGTCGACCGATTCCGACCCCGAGTTGGTGAAGAAGATGCGGTCCAGGCCCTCGGGCATCAGGCCGGCCACCGCGCTGGCGGCGTCGAAGGCGTCCGGATGGCCCAGCTGGAAGCCCGGCGCGTAGTCCAGGTGGGCGGCCTGCGTGGCGATCGCGTTGACGATCTCTTCGCGGCCGTGGCCGGCGTTGACGCACCACAGGCCGGCCGTGCCGTCCAGGATCTGCCGGCCGTCGACCGAGGTGTAGTACATGCCGCGCGCGCTGGCGAGCAGGCGCGGCTGGCTCTTGAACTGCTTGTTGGCCGTGAAGGGCATCCACAGATGCGACATGTCGGGCAGTTTGACGGGGGCGTTCATCGAAGGTCTCCTGGGGTGTCCTGGCGCGCCTGCCGAATCGCCCCGGTCGCCGTGAGGACGGCGACGGCCACCGGGCCGGGCGGACGGATGCGCTGAACAGGCATTCTGCGGCGGCGGGTGGGGGCTGGGGAATATACAATTTACCGATACTTTCCTAACCGTACAGGTCAACTGCAAAGCACTGTATAGGCATGTCGATGATCGACTTCGAACCGCAGCGCGACCGCGGCGACGCGCCGACCCTGGTCGAACAGACCGTGGCGGCGGTCGTGCGCGCGATCGAAAGCCAGGCGCTGCGCCCGGGCATGGCGGTGCCGTCGGTGCGCGAGTTCGCCCGTCAGCACCAGATCAGCACCTTCACGGTCGCCAGCGCCTATGGCCGGCTGGCCGCGCAAGGCTGGCTGGACGCGCGGCGCGGCTCGGGCTATCGGGTCGCGGCCCGGGCGCAGCCGGCCCCGCGCGGCGTGCCGCAGTCGTGGCAGCCGCCCCAGCTGGGCGCCGGCTGGCTGCTGTCGGACATCTTTGCCGACCACTCGTTTCCGATCAAGGCCGGCTGCGGCTGGCTGCCGCCCGAATGGGTCAACGAGACCGGCCTGCACCAGGCCTTGCGCCACCAGTCGCGCGTGCCGGCCGTGCAGGTCGGCGGCTACGGCCATCCCTACGGTTATGCGCCGCTGCGCGAACAGGTCTGCGCCGCGCTGGCCGACCTGGGCATGGCGGTCGAGCCCGACCAGGTGCTGATGACGCAGGGCGCCACGCAAGGGCTGGACCTGGTCGTGCGCACGCTGCTCAAGCCCGGCGACACCGTGCTGGTCGAGGCGCCCTGCTATACAAACCTGCTGCAGATGCTGCGGCTGGCCGGCATGAAGGTCGTCACGGTGCCGCGCGACGCGGCCGGCATCGACATCGCCGCGCTGCAGGCCGCCTGCGAGCAATCGGCGCCGCGCGCGCTGTTCATCAACACCGTGCTGCACAACCCGACCGGCACCTCGCTGAGCATGGCCGATGCGTTCCGGGTGCTGCAGGTGGCCGAACGCCACCGGCTGTGGGTGGTCGAGGACGACATCTCGCGGCCGCTGCTGCCGGGTCCGGCGCCGGCACTGGCCGCGCTGGACGGCGGCAACCGGGTGATCTACGTCGGCGGTTATTCCAAGAGCATCAGCCCGTCGATGCGGGTCGGCTATGTCGCCGCGCAGCGCGATCTGGTGCGCGACCTGGTGCGCACAAAGATGGCGGTGGGGCTGACCTCGTCCGAGCTGATCGAGCGCGTGGTGCACCACGTGGTGCGCGAGGGCCAGTACCGCGCCCACACCGAGCGGGTGCGCGAACGGCTGATGCTGGCGCACGGCCAGGTCACCGCCCGCATGCAGGACCTGGGCATGCAGGTGCTGGCGCAACCGCAGGCCGGGCTGTTCCTGTGGGCGCGGCCGGCCCTGGTGCGCGGCACCGACGCCGGCGGTGCCACGGCGCGCAATGCCGCTGCCGACGCCGGCGCCCAGTCCGGCGCCAACCGGCTGGCCGAGGCGGCGCTGCGCGACGGCATCTGGCTGGCGCCGGGCTCGTACTTCGATGCCGACGAGGCCGACGTGCCGTGGCTGCGTTTCAACGTCGCGTATTCGCAAGCCGGCGCGCTGTGGCGTTTTCTCGAGCAGGCGGGCTGAGACAGGGACCGCGGCGCCGCTGCACGCATGACGTTTCGCCGGGCTGTCATGCCCGGCCGGCGCGCCCTGCATGTCTATAATCGTCGGCTTACCCTTCCCCTTCCCGAGGCGCTGGCATGGCCGTCAATCTGAGCATTCCTTCCGAATCCGAAGTTTTTGCCGTCCCCGGCGTCGAGATCGGCGTGACCGAAGCGGGCGTACGCAAGGCCAACCGGCGCGACCTGACGGTGTTCCGGCTGGCCGAGGGCAGCAGCGTGGCCGGTGTGTTCACGCGCAACCGTTTCCGCGCCGCGCCCGTGCAGGTCTGTGAAGAACACCTGGCCAGCGCCACGCCGATCCGCGCGCTGGTGATCAACACCGGCAACGCCAACGCCGGCACCGGCGCGCAGGGCCTGGCCAACACCCGCACGGTGTGCGCCGCGCTGGCCCGCCTGCTCGACCTGGCCGACACGCAGATCCTGCCGTTCTCGACCGGCGTGATCATGGAGCCGCTGCCGGTCGAGCGCATCACCGCCGGCCTGCCGGCCGCGATCGACAAGCTGGCGCCCGGCAACTGGGTCGAGGCCGCGCACGGCATCATGACCACCGACACGCTGCCCAAGATCCACTCGTCGCGCCTCGCGATCGGCGGCAAGACCGTCACGATCACCGGCGTCAGCAAGGGCGCCGGCATGATCCGCCCCAACATGGCGACCATGCTGGGCTATCTGGCGACCGACGCCGGCATCGCCCAGCCGCTGCTCGACGAGCTGGCCGGCGAACTGGCCGACGTGTCGTTCAACCGCATCACCGTCGACGGCGACACCTCGACCAACGACTCGTTCATCGTGATCGCCACCGGCCAGAGCGGCGTGGCGATCGACAGCCGCCAGCATCCCGATTTCGCCGCCGTGCGCGACGCGCTGGCGCTGGCCGCCACCGACCTGGCGCAGAAGATCGTGCGTGACGCCGAAGGCGCCACCAAGTTCATGACCATCCGCGTCGAAGAAGCCGGCAGCACCGACGAGGCGCTCAAGGTCGCCTACGCGGTGGCGCACTCGCCGCTGGTCAAGACCGCGTTCTACGCGTCCGATCCCAACCTGGGCCGCATCCTGGCCGCGGTCGGTTATGCCGGCATCGACGACCTCGACACGGCCGGCATCCGGCTGTGGCTCGACGACGTGCTGGTGGCCACCGGTGGCGGCCGCAATCCCGACTACCGCGAGGAAGACGGCCAGCGCGTCATGAAGCAGGCCGAGATCGGCATCCGCATCGCGCTGGGCCGTGGCCAGGTGGCCGATACGGTCTACACCTGCGACTTCTCGCACGACTACGTCAGCATCAACGCCGACTACCGCTCCTGATCTCCTGCCCCCGACCGTGACCGCCTCCCATCCCGCCAATCCCGATATCCAGGCCCTGCTCGTGCAGGCCTCGCGCGTGCTCGCGCAACTCGAAGCCTGGCTGCCGCCGGCGCCGCCGGCCATCGACTGGAGCGCGCACGCGTTCCGCTGGCGCCGGCGCGGCTCGCGCGGCTGGCTCGACGCGGTCGGCCACGTCGCCACGATCAACCTGGACGACCTGCAGCACATCGAGCGCCAGAAAGAAGTCATCGAACGCAACACCGTGCATTTCCTGCGCGGCAAGCCGGCCAACAACGTGCTGATGACCGGCGCGCGCGGCACCGGCAAGAGCTCGCTGGTCAAGGCCATGCTGGCCGCCCACGGCGCCGAGGGCCTGCGGCTGATCGAGGTCGACAAATCCGACCTGGGCGACCTGGCCGACATCGTCGAGCTGGTCGCCACGCGGCCCGAGCGTTTCCTGGTGTTCTGCGACGACCTGTCGTTCGAGGAAGGCGAGGCCGGCTACAAGGCGCTCAAGTCGGTGCTCGACGGCTCGGTGGCCTCGGCCGGCGACAACGTGCTGATCTACGCGACGTCGAACCGCCGCCACCTGATGCCCGAGTACATGAGCGAGAACCTGCAGGCCAAACATCAGCCCGATGGCGAGATCCATCCGGGCGAGACGGTCGAGGAAAAGATCTCGCTGTCCGAGCGCTTCGGCCTGTGGCTGTCGTTCTATCCGTTCAAGCAGGACGACTACCTCGACATCGTCAATCACTGGCTGGTGCAACTGGGCTGCTCGCCCGAGGCCGTCGCGGCCAGCCGCACCGAGGCGCTGCAGTGGGCGCTCGAGCGCGGCTCGCGCTCGGGCCGCGTGGCGCGCCAGTTCGCACGCGACTGGGCGGCCCGTCATGGCTGAAAAGATCGTTGACGTGGCCGTCGGCATGATCCTGCGCGCCGATGGCCAGATGCTGCTGGGCGACCGGCCCACCGACAAGGCCTGGCCGGGCTGGTGGGAACTGCCGGGCGGCAAGATCGAACCGGGCGAGACCGTGATGCAGGCGCTGGCCCGCGAGCTCGACGAAGAGCTCGGCATCGTCGTGACCCGCGCGCGGCCGTGGGTGACCTACGTGCACGCCTATCCGCACACCACGGTGCGGCTGGCCTTCTGCATCGTCACCGGCTGGGACAACGAACCCATCGGCCGCGAGGGCCAGCAGCTGCGCTGGGTGCCGCCGGCCCAGGCGCTGGCGATGGACGACCTGCTGCCGGCCGCCTACCCGCCGCTGCGCTGGCTGCTGCAACCGGACCGCTACGGCATCTCGTCGGCCGGCACGCCCGAGCAGGCGCCGGCGTTCCTGCAGCGGCTCGAGCAGGCGCTGGGCCGCGGGCTCAAATTGGTGCAGTTTCGCGAACCGGCCTGGCCGGCCGGCCCGGCCGACGCGGCGCTGCGCGCATTGCTGCAGCAGGTCATCGCGCGCTGCCACGCACACGGCGCCAGCGTGCTGGTCAACAGCGTGCATCCGGCCGACTGGTGGCCGCTGGCCGACGGCCTGCACCTGCGTGCCGCCGACGCGGCGGCGCTGCACGAGCGGCCGGAGCTGGCCGACGGCGCGCTGCTGGCGATCTCGGCGCACGATGCCGACGATCTCGAACGGGCCCGCAAGCTCAAGGCCGACTTCGCGGTGATCGGGCCGGTGCTGCCGACCCCCACGCACCCCGATACACCGGCGCTGGGCTGGGATCGATTTGCGTTGCTCAACGAACAGGCCGGCCTGCCGGTGCTGGCGCTGGGCGGGCAGTCCGAGGCCACCTTCGAGACCGCGCGCAGCCACGGCGCGCACGGTATCGCAGGGATTCGCGGCCTGATCTGAACGTTTGGCGCCGCATCGGTGTCGAAACCGGCTCCGCGGTCGCGCAACCGGCTGAAATCGCTGTATCCGGGTTTTTACCGACGCGAACCGCGGCAGAGGCGATAATGCAGCGCGCGCGACACGGGCCGTCTTGCCGTGCGCGCGACCAGCCCGACAGCCGGTCCTCGCGGCACGTCCTCCCTGTGCGAGTTGTTCGAACCCATGCCCTCACGCCCCACCCGTTCCCGCCGCCTGTTGCTTGCCGTCGCGCTGCTGATCTGCGGCCTGGCCGTCTGGTTCCTGTTCTTTCGCAGTCCCGCCACGCCCCCTGCCGGCCCCGGCGGGCCGTCGTCGTGGTCCGGCCCGGTGCCGGTGCGGGTGGTGGTGGCCGAGCAGCAGTCGCTGACCGAGCGCATCCGCGCCATCGGCACCGTCACGCCGCTCAATACCGTGACGGTCCGCAGCCGTGTCGAGGGCGAGCTGCTGCGCCTGCATTTCGACGAAGGCCAGCACGTCGAGGCCGGCCAGTTGCTGGCCGAGATCGATCCGCGCGCCTACCAGGTCGGGCTGGCGCAGGCCGAGGGCCAGCAGCAGCAGAACCTGGCGCAGCTGCGCAATGCCGAGGTCGACCTCAAGCGCTACCAGACGCTGTTCAAGCAGGATTCGATCGCCCGCCAGCAGCTCGACAGCCAGCAGGCGCTGGTGCGCCAGTACCAGGGCACCGTCAAGATCGACCAGGCCCAGGTCGACGACGCGCGCCTGCAGCTTTCCTATACCCGCATCAGCGCGCCGATCAGCGGCCGTATCGGCCTGCGCCAGGTCGATGCCGGCAACCTGATCACCGCCAATGAAACCGAGGGGCTGGCCGTCATCACGCAGATCCGGCCGATCTCGGTGGTGTTCGCGATCCCCGAGGCCCAGCTGGCCAGCCTGCTGCCGCAGGTGCGGGCCGGCCAGACGCTGGCCGTCGAGGCCTGGAGCCGCGACGACCGCAGCCTGCTGGCGACCGGCACGCTGACGACGCTGGACAACCGCATCGACACCGCCACCGGCACGCTGCGGCTGCGCGCGCGCTTCGACAACGCCCACGAGGCGCTGTTTCCGAACCAGTTCGTCAACGTCCGGCTGCAGGTGCGCACGCTCGAGAACGTGCTGACGCTGCCGTCCGATGCGGTGCAGTATGGCAACCGCGGCCCTTACGTCTACCAGGTCCAGCCGGGCGAAAAGACCGTGGCCACGGTGCGGCTGCTGACGCTGGGGCCGGCCGACAGTGGCCGCGTGGTGGTCGAGTCGGGCCTGCAGGCCGGCGACCAGATCGTGCTCGAAGGCATCGACCGGCTCAGCGAAGGCCGCCAGGTCGAGGTCGTGACGACCGCGCCGGACACGCCGGTCACCGCGGCCAGCGGTGACGGCGCGGCGGCTGCTGGGGCCGGTGCCGCCGGTTCCGCTGGTGGAGCTGGTGCAGCCGGTTCCGCGGGTTCACCCGGTGCCGCTGGCTCACCCGGTGCCGCTGGCTCGACCGACGCCGCGGGCTCACCCGGCGCCGCGGGCTCAAACGGCGCCGCGGGCGCCGCCGCAACCAGCCCTGGCAACGGCACGGCCACCCCCGCCGGCAACGCCAGCGGCGTGCCCGGCGCGCCCGCCGCCCGCTAGCCGGCAGCCGCGATGAACCTGACCGGCATCTTCATCCGGCGTCCCGTCGCCACCACGCTGCTGATGGTGGCGCTGCTGCTGTCGGGCCTGATGTCGTGGCGGCTGCTGCCGGTGGCCGCGCTGCCGCAGGTCGACTATCCGATCATCCAGGTGTTCACCTATTACCCGGGCGCCAGCCCGCAGGTGACCACCAGCGCGATCACCGCGCCGCTCGAACGGCGGCTGGGCCAGATTCCCGGCCTGCAGCAGATGTCCTCGACCAGTTCCGGCGGCGCCTCGGTCGTCACGCTGCAGTTCGCGCTCGACCTGGACATGGCGGTCGCCGAACAGGAGGTGCAGGCCGCCATCAGCGCCGCCAACAGCCTGCTGCCCAACGACCTGCCGACCCCGCCGGTCTACCGCAAGGTCAACCCGGCCGACACGCCGATCGTGACGCTGGCGGTGACCTCGGCGACGCTGCCGCTGCCGCAGGTCTACGACCTGATCGACACCCGCATGGCGCAGCGGCTGGCGCAGGTGTCGGGCGTGGGCATGGTCAGCCTGGCGGGCGGCCAGCGGCCGGCCTTCCGGGTGCAGGTCAATCCGGGCGCGCTGGCCGCGCACGGGCTGACGCTCGAGGACGTGCGCAGCGTCATCGCGGCGGCCAACGTCAACCAGCCGACCGGCAGCTTCGACGGCCCCTTGCGCACCGTGATGATGAACGCCAACGACCAGTTGCGCTCGGCCGCCGAGTACCGCAACCTGATCGTGCGCTGGCAGGACGGCGCGCCGCTGCGGCTGGGCGACGTCGCCACCATCGAGAACGGCGCCGAGGACAGCCGCCTGGCGGCCTGGTCGGGCGAGCTGCCGGCCGTGCTGGTGAACATCCAGCGCCAGCCCGGCGCCAACGTCATCGACGTGGTCGACCGGGTCCAGGCGCTGCTGCCGCAACTGACCGCCGGCCTGCCGGCGGCCGTCAAGGTCGAGGTGCTGACCGACCGCACGCAGAGCATCCGCGCCTCGGTGCGCGACGTGCAGCACGAGCTGATTTTCGCGGTCGGCCTGGTGGTGCTGGTGACCTTCCTGTTCCTGCGCAACCTGCCGGCCACCATCATCCCCAGCATCGCCGTGCCGCTGTCGCTGATCGGCACCTTCGGCGTGATGTACCTGATGGGCTACTCGATCAACAACCTGACGCTGATGGCGCTGACCATCGCCACCGGGTTCGTCGTCGACGATGCCATCGTGATGCTCGAGAACATCGCGCGCCATCGCGAGATGGGCGCCAGCCGCATGGAGGCCGCGCTCAAGGGCGCCGCGCAGATCGGCTTCACGCTGGTGTCGCTGACGCTGTCGCTGGTGGCGGTGCTGATCCCGCTGCTGTTCATGGGCGACGTGGTCGGCCGGCTGTTCCACGAGTTCGCGATCACGCTGGCGGTGGCCATCATGATCTCGCTGGCGGTGTCGCTGACGCTGACGCCGATGATGTGCGCGCGCATGCTGCCGGCGCTCGACCACGGCGGCAAGCCGCGGCTGCTGGACCGCGTGATCGCGCGCTACGACCACGCGCTGATCTGGGTGCTGAACCACCAGCGCCTCACGCTGCTGGCCACCGTCATCACCATCGCCGCCACCGGCCTGCTCTACCTGGCCGTGCCCAAGGGCTTTTTCCCGGTGCAGGACAGCGGCGTGATCCAGGCCGTCACCGAGGCGCCGCAGTCGGTGTCGTTCCCGGCCATGGCCGAGCGCCAGCAGGCGCTGGCCGCGCGCATCCTGCAGGATCCCGACGTCACCAGCCTGTCCTCGTTCATCGGCGTGGACGGCACCAACGCCACGCTCAACAGCGGCCGCATGCTGATCAACCTGGTGCCGCACGCCGAGCGCAGCGGCACGCTGCAGCAGACCATGGCGCGGCTGTCCGAGCGCACCCGCGACGTACCCGGCATCGTGCTGTACACCCAGCCGGTGCAGGAGCTCACCATCGAGGACCGCGTCAGCCGCACGCAGTACCAGTTCACGCTGACCTCGCCCGACACCGAGCTGCTGTCCGAGTGGAACGACAAGCTGGTGGCGCGGCTGGCCGAGCTGCCCGAACTGAGCGAGGTGGCCAGCGACCTGCAACAGCAGGGCCAGCAGGCCTACGTCGACGTCGACCGCGACGCCGCGGCGCGGCTGGGCGTGAGCATGTCCGACATCGACAATGCGCTGTACAGCGCCTACGGCCAGCGCCAGATCGCCACGCTGTTCACGCAGTCGAACCAGTACCGCGTGGTGCTCGAACTGGCGCCGCAATACGCGCAGCAGCCCGACGACCTGCAGCGTCTGCACGTCAAGACCGCCTCAGGCGACACGGTATCGCTGGCGGCGCTGGCCCGCGTGCGCGAACTGCCGGCGCCGCTGGCGATCAGCCACGTCGGCCAGTTTCCGGCCGCCACGCTGTCGTTCAACCTGACACCCGGCACCTCGCTGGGCGCCGCGGTCGCCGCGATCGAGCAGGCCGAGGCCGAGCTGGGCATGCCGGCCTCGGTCGAGAGCCGCTTCCAGGGCGCCGCCGAAGCCTTCCGCGCCTCGCTGTCGAACACGCTGTGGCTGATCCTGGCGGCCATCGTGACGATGTACATCGTGCTGGGCATCCTCTACGAAAGCGCGATCCATCCGGTCACGATCCTGTCGACGCTGCCGTCCGCCGCGATGGGCGCGCTGCTGGCGCTGCTGATCACCGGCGGCGAGCTCGACCTGATCGCGGTGATCGGCATCATCCTGCTGATCGGCCTGGTCAAGAAGAACGGCATCATGATGATCGACTTCGCGCTCGAGGCCGAACGGCGCGAGGGCCTGTCGCCGCGCGAGGCCATCCACCGCGCCGCGCTGCAGCGCTTCCGGCCGATCCTCATGACCACGCTGGCCGCGCTGTTCGGCGCCGTGCCGCTGATGCTGGCCTCGGGCTCGGGCGCCGAGCTGCGCCAGCCGCTGGGCCTGGTGATGGTCGGCGGCCTGGCCGTCAGCCAGGTGCTGACGCTGTTCACCACGCCGGTGGTCTACCTGTTCTTCGACCGGCTGGGCAAGCGCATGCGGCGCCATCCCGCTGCCACGGCGGCGCCCGCGCCGCAGGATCGCCCATGAGCCGCGCCGGTTCGCGCCCGCCGGCGGCGACCGCCGCCGCGCCCGAGGGCCGCCGATGAACCTGTCGCGCCCCTTCGTGCGCCGCCCGATCGCCAGCACGCTGCTGGCGCTGGCGGTCGTGCTGCTGGGCGCGCTGTCCTGGCGGCTGCTGCCGGTCGCGCCGCTGCCCGAGATCGACTTCCCGGCCATCATCGTGCGCGCCAACCTGCCCGGCGCCGACCCCGAGACCATGGCCTCGACGGTCGCCGCGCCGCTCGAGCGCGCCATGGGCAGCATTGCCGGCGTGACCGAGCTGCGCTCGTCCAGCAGCACCGGATCGGTCATGCTGCTGATGACCTTCGACCTCGATCGCAACATCAACGACGCCGCGCGCGACGTGCAGGCCGCCATCAATGCCGCGCAGGGCATGCTGCCGTCGGGCATGCCGTCGCCGCCCAGCTACATCAAGATCAATCCCTCGCAGGCGCCGATCCTGACGCTGGCGCTCAGTTCGCGCGACCTGTCGCCCGGCCAGCTCTACGACGTGGCCTCGACCATCCTGGCGCAAAAGCTCGCGCAGGTCTCGGGGGTCGGCGACGTGACGGTCGATGGCGCCTCGCTGCCCGCGGTGCGGGTGCAGCTCAACCCCAACATGCTGGCGCACTACGGCATCTCGCTGGACCAGGTGCGCACCGCGCTGACCGAGGCCAATCCGCTGCGCCCGCGCGGCACGCTGATGGGCCCCGACCTGCAATGGCAGGTGCAGACCTCCGAGCAGATGCGCCGCGCCGAGCAGTACCGCGAGCTGATCGTGCGGCACCAGGACGGCGCCTCGGTGCGGCTGGGCGACGTGGCCACCGTCAGCGATTCGGTCGAGAACCGTTATTCGAGCGGCTTTCACAACCACGACCAGTCGGTGATCATCCTGGTCAGCCGCCAGCCCGGCGCCAATATCGTGCAGACCATCGACGCCATCAACGAGCAGATGCCGGCGCTGCAGGCGCTCGTGCCGGCCGCGGCCCAGCTGTCGATCGTGATGGACCGCTCGCCGGCGATCCGCGCCACGTTGCACGAGGCGCAGCTGACGCTGCTGCTGGCCTCGGGGCTGGTGGTGCTGGTGGTGCTGGCCTTCCTGGGCAACCTGCGCGCGGCGCTGATCCCCAGCCTGGCGATCCCGGTGTCGCTGATCGGCACTTTCGCGATCATGTACCTGTATGGCTTCTCGCTCAACAACCTGTCGCTGATGGCGCTGATCGTCGCGGCGGGGCTGGTGGTCGACGATGCCATCGTGGTGATGGAGAACATTCAGCGCCACATCGAGAAAGGCGTGCCGCCGATGCGCGCGGCCATGCGCGGCGCCGGCGAGGTCGGCTTCACGCTGCTGGCGATGAACCTGGCGCTGATCGCGGTGTTCGTCTCGATCCTGTTCATGGGCGGGCTGGTCGAGCGGCTATTCCGCGAGTTCTCGATCACGCTGGCGGCCGCCATGCTGGTCTCGCTGGCGGTCTCGCTCACGCTCACGCCCAGCCTGTGCGCGCGCATCCTGCCGGCGGGCGGGGCGGGCGGCCCGGGCCGGCGGGGGGGGGGGGGCGGGGGGGGG
>JAEZBO010000208.1 GCA_023427085.1 Pseudomonadota bacterium | reverse complement strand
CGGCATGCCGGCGGCCGCGGCCTGCAGGCAGTCGGCCATGGCCTGCGCCGCGCGATTGCCGGCATAAGGCATGCGCGCGACGATGCCGATCTCGCGTGCGACACTGTCCTCGCCCAGCGGCACCACGCTCAGGCCGCTGACGTCCATCCACGGCGTCAGCGGCAACAGCGCCACCCCCAGGCCTTCCCGCACCATGTTGGCGATCGCCTCGATCTCGTCGAGCTCGACGACGTCCTGCACGGCGACGTGGTGCTTGCGCAACAGGTTGTCGACGATGCGGCCGCCGAACGAGGCCTTTTCGTAGCGGATGAAGGGCTCGGCCGCCGCCATCTCGCGCCAGGGCCGCAGCCGCATGCCGCGCGGCGCCAGCAGCACGATCGGCTCCTGCAGCAAGGTGCGCCAGCCCAGCTCGGGCGGCAGCGCGAACGGCGGCCGGATCATCACCGCCAGGTCGACCTCGCCGCTGCCGGCCTGCGCCAGCAGCCCCAGCGACACGCCCGGCACGATGCGCAGCCGCACCTCGGGCAGCTCGGCGCGCATGCGCTTGAGCGCCTGCACCAGCAGGCCCTGCTGGATCGACGCGATGGCGCCGACCCGCAAGGTGCCGCTGACCTGCCCGGCACCGCCGTGCGTGACCATGCGGTCGACCTGCGCCAGCACCTGCTCGACCTGGCCGAGCATGTCACGGCCTTCGGCGTTGAGCTCGGACGCGCGCGCGGTGCGCTCGAACAGCGCGACGCCGAGGAAGTCCTCGAGGCGGCGGATCTGCGCGCTGACGGCCGACTGGGTCAGCCCCAGCGCCTCGCCGGCGGCCGTGAACGAACCGCTGCGGGCCACCGCGGCGAAGGTGCGAAATTCCCTGATCATGGTTTGAGCATCGATAATATTTGGGCTTAGTCCCAAAAAATATTGTTTTTCTATCGAAAAAACAAGGGCTAGAATTTCCACCATGCGCAAAGGCAATGTCGCCGATGCCCAATCCGCAGCCCATTTCCGGAGCCCGACCATGAGCGCACAAGCCGCAATGCCTCCCTTCCACCTGGCCTTCCCGGTCCGCGACCTCGAAGAAGCCCGCGCCTTCTACGGCGACCTGCTGGGCTGTTCGGAGGGCCGTAGCTCGCCCGAATGGATCGACTTCAACTTCTACGGCCACCAGATCGTCGCCCACCTGTCGCCCGACGAGTGCAAGCGCGCCTCGACCAGCGCGGTCGATTCGCACAACGTGCCGGTGCGCCACTTCGGCGCCGTGCTGTCGATGGACGAATGGCACGCCATGTCCGAAAAGCTGACCGCGCGCGGCACCGACTTCATCATCGAGCCGTACATCCGCTTCAAGGGCGAAGTCGGCGAACAGGCCACCATGTTCTTCCTGGATCCGTCCAACAACGCCATCGAACTGAAGGCGTTCAAGAACATCGAATCGCTGTTCGCCAAGTAAGCCCGCAGCCTGCCCATGACGGACCCGCAAGGCTGGCGCATCCGTGCGCAAGGCGATCGTTGCCTGATCGTGTCGTTCGGTGACATCATCGACCCGGACGTGGGCGGGCGCTGCCTGGCTTTTTCGAGCCTGGTGCGTGACGCCCGCCTGCCGGGCGTCACCGACGTCGTTCCCTCGTTCGCCGCGGTGGCGGTGCATTACGCACCGCTGGCCGACGGCAGCGGCCCGGACTACGAGCTGCTGGCCGAGCGCCTGCGCGAGCTGCTCGCGCGCGGCACCGCCGGTACCCGCATCCAGGGCCGCGAGATCGAGATCCCGGTCTGTTATGGCGGCGAGCACGGTCCCGACCTGCTCGCCGTGGCGCAGGCCCAGGGCATCACCCCCGAACAGGTGATCGCGCAGCACAGCGACGCGCCCTGTCGGGTCTACATGCTCGGCTTCGCGCCGGGCCATCCTTATATCGGCCTGCACGGCGATGCGCTGAACGTGCCGCGCCGCAACGACCCGCGCACCGAAGTGCCGGCCGGCTCGGTGGCGGTGGCCAACCGCCAGACCGTCATCTATCCCAGCCGCCTGCCGGGCGGCTGGAACATCCTGGGCGCCACGCCGCTGGTGATGTTCGACGCGCGCCGCGATCCGCCCGCGCTGCTGGCGCCGGGCGACACCGTGCGCTTCGTGCCGATCCCCGAGGCGCGCTATCGCCTGCTGAAAGCGGAGCAGAACCGGTGAGCATCAAGGTACTCAAACCCGGCATGCTGTCGACCTTCCAGGACCTGGGCCGGCACGGCAGCCAGCACCTGGGGATTCCGGTTTCGGGCGCCATGGACGCGGTCGCGCACCGGCTGGCCAATCTGCTGGTCGGCAACGAGACCGACGACGCCACGCTCGAGATCACGCTGACCGGCCCGCTGCTGTGCTTCGAATCGGCCTGTTGCATCGCCATCACCGGCGCCGACCTGGGCCCCACGCTCAATGGCAAGCCGCTGTGCCTGAACCGCCCGGTGGCGGTGCGCGCCGGCGACCTGCTGGCCTTCGGCGCGCGCAGCTTCGGCACCCGCGCGTACCTGGCGGTGCGCGGCGGCTGCCGGCTGGACGGCATGATGGGCAGCGACAGCACCTATCTGCGCAGCGGTTTCGGCGGCTACAAGGGCCGCGCGCTCGGCAAGGGCGACTCGATCGCGCTGCGCCGTCCGGCGCGGCTCGGCGACGCCGCGATGCAGGCGCTGCACGACGAACTCTGGGATCTGCGCATCTACCTGCCGGCCAAGCTCGGCATCGCGGCGGCCCGCCCGCCTTCGGCGGCCACGGCCACCGAAGGCACGCTGCTCGGCCCCGCCACGCCGGCCGAGGACAAGACCATGGCGCGCCGCAGCGTGCGTGTGCTCGAAGGCAGCCAGTGGGACGCTTTCACCGAGGCCAGCCGCGCCGCCTTCCTGTCCGAGACCTTCCGCATCAGCCCGCAATCCGAACGGATGGGCTATCGCCTCAAGGGGCCGGTGCTGAGCATGACCGAGCCGCGCCAGCAGTTGTCCGAGGCGATCTGCTTCGGCACCATCCAGGTGCCGGCCGGCGGCGATCCCATCGTGCTGATGGCCGATCGGCAGACCACCGGCGGCTACCCGAAGCTCGCCCAGGTCGCCCAGGTCGACCTGCCCGTGCTGGCACAATTGGGCCCGGGCGACACCGTGTCTTTCGAGACCATCGCGCTGGCCGACGCGCAACGGCTGGACCAGCAACGCGAGCAGGCGTTCGCCCGGCTGCGGCAAAGCCTGCAGCCGCTGCGCGATCTCTACGAACGCCATCTGAAGGATATCCGATGACCCGCAAGACCCTGGACATGAACTGCGACATGGGCGAGAGCCTGGGCGCCTGGAAGATGGGCGACGACGAAGGCGTGCTGCCGTTCGTGACGTCGGCCAACATCGCCTGTGGCTTTCATGGCGGCGATCCCGCCACGCTGCGCAAGACGGTCGCGGCAGCGTTGACGCAAGGCGTTGCGCTGGGCGCCCACCCGGGCCTGGACGATCTCAAGGGCTTCGGCCGCCGCAACATCCCGATCTCGGCGCAGGAAGCCTACGACATCGTGGTCTACCAGATCGGCGCGGCCGCCGCGGTGGCCGCCTCGCAGGGCGCGCGGCTGCACCACGTCAAGGCGCACGGCGCGCTGTACAACATGGCGGCCGGCCGTGCCGAGCTGGCCGATGCGATCTGCCGCGCGGTGCGCGACGTCGACAGCAGCCTGGTGTTCTACGGCCTGGCCGGCAGCGAACTGGTCCGCGCCGCCGAAGCCGTCGGCCTGGTCGCCGCGCAGGAAGTGTTCGCCGACCGGACCTACCAGGCCAACGGCGCGCTGACGCCGCGCGGCCAGCCGGGCGCGGTCATCACCGACCTGCAGACGTCGATAGACCAGGTGCTGCGCATGGTGCAAGAAGGCAAGGTGCGCGCGCAGGACGGCACCGACGTGCCGGTGCGCGCCGACACGCTGTGCATCCATGGCGACCAGCCCGGCGCGGTCAGCTTCGCGCAGGGACTGCGCCAGGCGCTGACCGACGCCGGCGTCGAGATCCGCACCGTGCCGCAGCACCAGCCGTAGAACGTAGTACCGACCAAGTAGTCACCACCGGGTCGAGCGTACTGTTGGAATATCAGGCAAAACCCGTGTTTTGAGCCAACAATACGCGAAACTGATTGACTTCAAAATCTGAATTGTTGAACAATTTATCGGGCTAGCACCGGCCCAACAGAAAGGCCGGCGCATTTTCCGGAAAACAAGCTGGCGACGGACACCCGAGCGTGCCGCAACGCCAGTCTTCGCAGGCCGCAAGGCTTGCACTCACAAGGGGAATCAACCATGAAGCTTTTGCACACCGCCACGCTCGCCGCCCTGCTGGCTTGCGGTCCGGCCCTGGCCCAGACCACCTGGAACATGCCGACCGCCTATCCGGAAACCAACTTCCACACGCGCAACCTCAAGCAGTTCGCCGAGGAAGTCGCCAAGGAAACCGACGGCAAGCTCAAGATCACCATCCACAGCGGCGGCGCCCTGATCAAGATGCCCGAGATCAAGCGCGCGGTGCAGACCGGCCAGGTCCAGCTCGGCGAGATCTTCATCGGCACGATGGCCAACGAAGCGCCGCTGTACTCGTTCGACAGCATCCCGTTCATGAGCGCCGGCCACAAGGAAGCGCAACAGCTGTGGGCCGCCGCCCGCCCGCTGGTCGAGGCACGCCTGGACAAGCAGAACCTGCACGTGCTGTATTCGGTGGCGTGGCCGGCACAAGGCCTGTACACCAAGAAGGCCGTTGAAAAGGTCGAAGACTTCAAGGGCATGAAGTTCCGTACGCCCAGCCCCAGCACCGCCGACTTCGCCAAGCGCCTGGGCGCCGTGCCGACCGTGGTGCAGGCCGCCGACGTGCCGCAGGCCTTCCTGACCGGCCTGGTCGAAGCCATGCTGACCTCGTCGTCGACCGGCGTCGACACGCAGGCCTGGGATTACCTCGACAACTTCTACAGCGTGCCGACGATGTTCCCGCAGAACATCGTGTTCGTGAACAAGGCCGCCTGGGGCAAGCTCGATCCCGCCGTGCAGAAGGCCGTCACCGAAGCCGCCAAGCGCGCTGAAGAGCGCGGCTGGCAGATGAGCGCCGACGAGAACGCCACCAGCATCAAGAAGATGCAGGACAACAAGCTGAACGTGCAGGAAGTCAACGCGACGCTGCTGGAAGGCTTCAAGAAGGTCGGCGCCGACATGGCCGTCGACTGGATCGGCAAGCTGACCCCGGAAGAGCGTGCCGTGCTCGAGCCGGTCGTCAAGAAGTAATTACCGTCCACGTTCCGACGATCTAGACGCGCCGCCCTGGCCCCGCCGGGCCGGCGCGTTTTCAACGCCCTCAAGTAGGAGCCCGCCATGCGGAAAGCTCTAGACACCCTCTACAACACGGCAGGCGTGCTGGCCTGCCTGTTCCTGATCGCCATCGCGATCCTGACGCTGCTGACGATCGCCAGCCGCATGTTCGGCCTGGACCTGTACTCGACCGACGAATTCGCCGGCTGGTGCATGGCCGCCTCGACCTTCCTGGGCCTGGCCGCGACGCTGCGCAAGAACGAACACATCCGTGTCTCGCTGCTGATCGAACGGCTGGCGCCGCGTACCCGCCACGTCTTCGAGGTGCTGGTGCTGATCGTCGCCACCGCCTTCATGGGCATCTTTGCGTGGTACGCCGTCGAAGGCATGCTCGAGTCGCGCCTGTTCGGCGAAATGACGCAAGGCATGGTGCCGGTGCCGCTGTGGATCCCGCAGATCGGCATGGCCGTGGGCGCGGTCATCATGTTCATCGCGCTGGCCGACGACCTGATCACCGCGCTGCGCGGCAAGGAACCTTCCTACCAGGCCACCAAGGCCGTGTCGCTGACCGAATCGGTCTGATGGGGCTGCCAACATGTTGATCGAAACTCTATTCGTACTGGGCCTGCTGTTCGCCCTGCTGCTAGGCGGCGTGTGGATCGGACTGGCGCTGTTCGCGCTGGGCTGGGCCACGCTGACCGTCTTCTCCGACACCCTGCCCGGCCCGCTGATGGCCAACACGACCTGGGGCGCCGCCAGCGCCTGGTCGCTGACCGCGCTGCCGATGTTCATCTGGATGGGCGAGATCCTCACGCGCAGCCGTGTGTCCGAGGACATGTTCCGCGGCCTGGTGCCGTGGCTCAACCGCCTGCCCGGCCGCCTGCTGCATTGCAACGTGGTCGGCTGCGGCATCTTCGCGGCGATCTGCGGCTCGTCGGCCGCCACCGCCGCGACCATCGGCCGCATGACGGTGCCTGAACTGACCCGTCGTGGCTACGACGACAAGATGGTGATCGGTTCGCTGGCAGGCTCGGGCACGCTGGGCCTGATGATCCCGCCGTCGATCATGATGATCGTCTACGGCATCACCGCCGAAGTCTCGATCGCGCGCCTGTTCATCGCCGGCGTGCTGCCGGGCCTGATGCTGATCGTGATGTTCTCGGGCTTCATCGCCATCTGGGCCTGGCGCAATCCGTCCAAGGTCCCCAACGACGACACCCGCACCACGCTGCGCGAAAAGCTGTACGCGTCACGCCTGCTGATCCCGACGGTGATCCTGATCGTCGCCATCATCGGCTCGATCTACACCGGCGTGGCCACGCCGACCGAAGCCGCCGCGCTGGGCGTGCTCGGTTCGCTGATCCTGTCGCTGGTGTCGGGCAGCATGAGCCTGAAGGTGTTCTGGGACAGCGCGATGGCCGCCATGCGCACCTCGTGCATGATCGGCATCATCATCGCGTCGGCCGGTTTCCTGACCACCGCCACCGCCTTCATCGGCCTGCCGGCCGCGATCGCGCAAGGCATCTCGGACATGGGCCTGTCGCCCGGCATGCTGATCCTGGTGCTGACCATCATCTTCATCATCCTGGGCTGCTTCCTGGACGGCGTGTCGATGATCGTGCTGACCTCGGCGGTGCTGCTGCCGACCGTGCAGGCGGCCGGCATCGACCTGATCTGGTTCGGCATCTTCGTGATCCTGGTGGTCGAGATGGCGCAGATCACGCCGCCGGTGGGCTTCAACCTGTTCGTGCTGCAGGCGCTGACCGGCAAGGACATGTTCTACGTGGCCAAGGCGACCATGCCGTTCTTCTTCCTGCTGCTGCTGGCGGTGGTGATCCTGTGGTTCGCGCCGTGGCTGGCCACCTGGCTGCCGCAGGCGATGCTGTAGTCCGCCTGACAGTGAAGTGAACTGAAGTGAAGTAGAAAAAGCCGGCGCCATGAAAGTGGCGCCGGCTTTTTTTTATGGCCGCGGCCCAGGTGCTCAGTCCTCGAGTAGCTCGCGCGCGATGATCAGCTTCTGGATCTCGCTGGTGCCTTCGGCGATCTCCAGCACCTTGGCCTCGCCCAGCAGGCCCGACACCGGATACTCCTCGAACACGCCATAGGCGCCGTGGGCCTGGATCGCCTTGAGCGCGGCGTCGACCGCCAGCTCGCTGGTGAACAGCTTGGTCTTGGAAGTCTCGTTGCGAAACGGCTTGCCGGCGTCGATCAGGCAGGCGCTATGGCGCACCATCAGCTCGGCGGCATGGATGCGCGTGAGGATGTCGGCCAGCGGAAACGCCAGGCCCTGATGGGCCAGGATGCTCTTGCCGAACAGCTTGCGGTCGCGGCCGTAGTCGCGCGTCAGGTCGATGGCCCGACGCGCCAGCCCCAGCCCGGTGGCGCCCATCAGCACCCGGCCGACGCTGAGCACGGTCAGGATCTGCCGCAGGCCATCGCCGCGCTCGCCGACCATATAGCTGGCCGGCACCCGTACCTGGTCGAAATACAGCTCGATCGAGTCGGCGATGCGCCAGCCGATCTTGCGCGCCGGCTTGCCCATCGTGAAGCCGGGCGTGCCGACCGGCACGACGAACGAGGACAAGCCCTTGGACCCCAGCTCGGCATCGGTCACCGCGACCACGGTCGAGAAGCCGTGCAGCGGCGTGCCGGCGTTGGTCGAGAACAGCTTCATGCCATTGATGACGTAGTCGTCGCCATCGCGCACCGCGGTGGTCTTGATGTTGGCGACGTCCGAGCCGCCATGCGGTTCGGTGACGCCGAACGACGCGATCATGCGCCCTTCGTTGACCGGCTGCAGCCACTCGCGCTTGAGCGCATCGCTGCCGTAGCGCGCGATCAGCGAACACGGCGCGCTGTTGCACAGGAAGATCGCCGCGAACGACGGTTCGACCCGCGCCAGCGTCTCGGCGACGATCGCCGCGCCGCGCGTGCCCAGTCCGCCGCCGCCATACTCGGGATCGTAGGAGGTGCCGAAATAGCCCATTTCGCCGACAGCGCGGACCAAGTCGGTCGGAAAGCTGTGCTGCTCGAGGTGCCGCAACAGCCCGGGCGCCAGCTCTTGCCGGGCAAAGCGGCTCAGGGCGTCCTGCAACAGCACTTCGTCTTCATCGAGTTCGAACATCGTTCTTCCCAGGCACGGCTGCGCCGCGCATCAACGGTATTGGTCCAGGGTCTGGCGCGCCTGCGCGTGCCGGCAGTTCTCGGCGAACAGCAGGTTGGCCTGCACGTCCATGATTTCGGCATCGCGCATGATGCCGCCGGCGAAGAATCGCTTGGTCGCCACCACCGCGGCCGGCGGCAGTTGCGCCAGCCGCCGGGCCAGCGCCAGTGCGTGCGCGTGGGCCTGGCCGTCGTCGGCCAGTTGATCGGCCAACCCGATCGCCACGGCCTGCGCGCCATCCAGCGTTTCGAGGCAGAAGCACAGGTTGCGCGCCCGCACGCGGCCGACCCGCTGCACCAGCGCGTTCAGCCCCCATGGAGTCAGCCAGCCGTGCGGCACCTCGGGCAGGCTCCAGCGCGAAGCGCGCCCGGCCACCACCACGTCACAGCAGGCCGCCAGGATGAAACCGCCGCCGATCGCGAAGGTCTCGACGGCGGCCACGATGGGCTTGGAGATCAGGCCCATCAGGCGGCCGACGTCGCCGGTGTCCTGCTCGAAGCGCGCCATGTCTTCGATGCCGAGCGCACCGATGTACTTCAGGTCGCTGCCGGCGCAGAAACCCTTGCCGGCGCCGGCCAGCAGGATCGCATGCACGGCGTCGTCACGATCGGCCTGCAGCAAGGACTGCCGGAGTTCGTCGATCAGCGCGCGGTCCATGGCGTTGCGTCGGGCGGGCCGGTTCAGCGTGAGGCATGCCACGCCCTCGTCGATATCGAGCGTAACCGCGGGTGATGTCGTGTCCATGTCGGCCTCTCGTCAGGGCTGGAACAGCGCCGGATCCATCAGCCTGAGCGGCTCGGCGATCCTCAGCGGCGGATAGTCCATCAGGTCCAGGACGTCGCGCTGCAAGTCGATGCCGGGCGCGATCTCCTGCAGCACCAGGCCGTCGGCCTCGACCGCGAACACCGCGCGTTCGGTCACCAGCAGCGCGGTCTGGCCGCGCGCCACGCCCTCGCGGACCCGGTAGGTGATGTGCTCGGCCTGCTTGACGAACTTGCGCGACACGCCCTCCTGGTCGATGCGCAGGCCGTGGTCGGGCGTATACGACACTTTCAGGCCGCCGGTCGTGAAGGTGCCGGTGAACACCAGCCGCCGGGCGCTGTGGGCGATGTCGATGAAGCCGCCGGCGCCGGGGTTGGCCTTGCCGAAGCGGCTGACGTTGACGGTGCCGTGCTGGTCGAACTCGGCGAAGGCCAGCGCGGCGAACGCGCACAGGCCGCCGTCGATCAGGTCGAACTGGCTGACGCCGTCGACCACCGCGCGCGGATTGATGTTGCCGGAGAACTGCCAGCCGTTCATGACCACGCCGCCGAACGAGCCGTGCTCGGTGGTGAAGGGGTAGTCATCGACGCTGTCGGCGTCGATGCGGCCATCCTCGACCATCACCAGCGGAATGTCCGACGAGGCGCCAAAACCGAAGATCGACAGCTCGCCCTTGCGCACCTCCTGCGAGGCGCGCCGCGCGATGATCTTGCCCGGCGTCATCGGCAGGCGCTTGACCTGTTCGTAAGGCATGGGCTCGAGACCCAGGTAGGCCGGATCGGCGGCGATGTTGGTGACCATCATCTGCTGTGGATCGACCACGATGTGATCGACCAGCGCCGCCGGCACCCGCACCGTCACGGCCGGACGCGAGCCACGCGGCACGATGCGCTTGACCTGCGCGATCACCGTGCCGCCGCAAGCCTTGACCGCCATCGCGATCGCGATTGCCGACGACAGCAACGGGTCTTCCTCGAACGACAGGTTGCCCAGGTCGTCCGAGGCGGTGGCGCGGATGATGCCCACGTCCAGCTTCCAGCTGGGATAGAACAGCATCGGCTCGCCTTCAAAATCGATCTTGCGCACCAGGTCGTCGGTGGCCGACGGCGTGAACTTGCCGCCGGTGATATCGGGATCGATATAGGTGCCCAGCCCGATGCGGGTCAGGTAGCCCGGGCTCTTGCGCGCCACTTCGCGCAGCCAGTGCATGCTGGCGCCGATCGGCCAGCTGTAGGCCTGCACCTGGTCGGCGCGGATCAGCCGCATCAATTCCGGCCGCGCACCGGTGGTGGGGTGGGTCGGATTGATGTACGAACCCGAGACGATCCGTTTCATCAGGCCTGGCTGCGCCACGTGGTCCATGCCACGAATGTCGACCGCGTCGCCGGTGCCGCAGGGAAAATAAAAAGTCAGCGCGCGCGGGCTGGCACTCTGCCGGTAACGCTCGCCGATCGCCTTGAGCACCGCGTCGGGCGTGATCCAGCCGATCACACCGACGCTGGCCACCGCCTGGCCGTCCTGGATCAGCGCGGCGGCCTGCTCGGCGCTGCAGAGCTTGTTGGATGCGGCACCGGCCGGCGGCTCGCCGGCACGGGCGCTGGCGTCCAGAACCTGGGTCGGGTCGGCCGCGCTCATGCCTTGGCTCCAAATCGCGCCAGCGTCGCCCGCGCCACCTCGTGCTGGCAGTTGTCGATGAAGATCCGGTTGGCCGCCGCGTCGGCGACCTCGGCATCAGCGGCCGCATGCGGCGCGAAGAAACGTTTGGTCGACGCGACCGCCGGCGCCGGCAGTTGCGCCAGCTTGTCGGCCAGCGCGCGCGCCTGCGCCAACGCCTGGCCTTCGGGCGCCAGGTAATCGGCCACGCCGACCCGGTAAGCCTGTTCGCCATCCAGTACCTCGTGGCCCCAGGTCAATCGACGCGCGTTGACCGGGCCGACCCGCGCCAGCAGGGCCTGCAGGCCCCAGGGCGGCAGCCAGCCGTTGGGCACTTCGGCCAGGTTCCACTTGGCCGCGCTGCTGCTGACCACGATATCGCACGAGCAGGCCAGGATGAAGCCGCCGCCGTAGGCATAGCCTTCGACCGCCGCGATCACCGGCTTGTCCATCAGCGCGATGCGACGCGCCACCGCCGCGGTCACGGCTTCGTGATGCGCCATTTCGGCCAGGTCCATGCGGCCCAGTTCCTTCAGGTCACTGCCGGCGCAAAAGCTCGGCGCCGCGCCCGACAGCACCACCGCGCCCACGCCGGCATCGGCGTCCAGCGCGGTGATGGCCTGGTCCAGTTGTTCGATCATCGCCGAACCCAGCGCATTGCGGCGCTCGGCACGGTCCAGCGTCAGCAGTGCGACGCGTCCTTCGGTTTCCAGCTTGATCATCGTCTCTCTCCTTTTTTTTCGGGAATGGTCTGCTGCGGGTTCAATCCAGCCCGGCGCCGTCGGCGTTGACCGCGGCGCGCACCGCCAGCGGATCGACCTGGCGCGGCGCGATGCGCTCACGCAAGGCGATCACCGCGGCATGGCCGATCGCGTGCCCATACGAAAAACACTGCGCGGTCACCCGCGCCGAGGCCATCGCCTCGCTCTCGGCCGACAGGCAGCGGCCGGCTGTCAGCAGGTGTTCGCCACGCGTCGGCAGGAAGCACTCGAACGGGATCTCGTAGTAGTCGTCGAACAGCCAGGCCAGCTTGGGTTTGTCGCCCTTGTGCAACTCGATCGGCCAGGCCGAGCGGGCGATGCCGCTGCGAAACTTGTTGCCCTGCGTGACGTCCTCGTTGCGCAGCGTCGCCATGCCGCTGACCTGGCGGGTCTGGCGGATGCCGACCTGCACGCCGGTGTCGTTGACGAAGGCCTGTTCGCAGCCGACCAGGAAATCGCGAAAGAACCGTTCGTACTCGCGCACCTGACGCCGGCCGCGGATCTCGGCCAGCGTGAAGTCGGCGGCCGACAGCGGATTCAGATCACGGCCATCCGGCCCCAGCACGCGGGTGCAGTTGCACAGCAGCTCGCCGGGACGCGAGGTCGGAAACAGGAATATCTTGGTCCGCGGCAGGTCGTAGCCGCCCGCCTTGGCCTTCAGGATCAGGTCGACCACCTCGCCCAGCATCACGCTGTTCTCGCCGTAATGCGCCAGGAAGCGCGCCACGTCGACGCCCTGCACCCGAAACATCATGGTCGGGTTCTGCACCGTGCCATGCGTGCCCATATAGGTATCGAGGCCGGCCATCGCGGCGATGTCGCCGTCGCCGCTGGCGTCGATCACCAGGTCCGCGTCGATGCGCAACTTGCCCTGCTTGCTATAGGCCAGCACGCCCTCGATGCGCTCGCCGCCATCGACGAACACGTCGGTGACGACCGTGTGGTACAGCACCTGCACCCCGGCGTCTTCGAACAGGTCGTCGCCGACCTCGCGCCAGACCAGCGGATCGTGCACCAGCGTATAGGTGTTGCCATAGCGACGCGGATCGGACAGGCCGCCGCGCGCCTCCATGCGGGCGATGAATTCGTCGACGAAACCGAACACCAGCCGGTTCGGTACCGCGCTCAGGCTCTCCTTGGCTTCATACAGTCCGCAGATCGTGCCCGACAGCCCCGCGACGGCGCCGCCGCCCGCGAATCCGTACTTCTCGAGCACGATCACCTTCAGGCCGGCGCGCGCGGCGGTGACGGCGGCGGCCAGTCCGGCCGCGCCGCCGCCCACCACCAGCAGGTCGGTCTGCAGGCGGTCCGGGGTGCGCAGGTCCAGGGCCTGCGCGGCATTGATGGAAACGTTCATGTTTGCTCCTTTACCTCATGCTCGCTGGCAGCCACATGCTGATCTGCGGAAAGAACATCACCAGCAGCAGTGCGATCACCTGCAGTCCGATGAAGGGCACCACGCCCTTGAAGATGTCGCCCAGCGTGACCTCGGGCGGTGCGACCGCCTTCAGGTAGAAAGCGGCGGCGGCAAATGGCGGCGTAAGGTAGGAGATCTGCATGTTCATCGTGAACAGGATCCCGAACCAGACCGGGTCCAGCCCCAGGCTCTTGATCACCGGCACGAAGATCGGCATGGTCAGCAGCACGATGCCGATCCAGTCGATGAAAAAGCCCAGGATGATCAGGATCAGCATCATCAGCGCGACCGTCGCCAACGGCGAGATCGGCAGCCCGGTGATCAGCTCCTGCAGGAACGACGTGCCGCCGGCCAGCGTGTAGACTGCCACCAGCGCCGAAGCGCCGAAGAAGATCCACGTCAGCATCGCGACCGTGCTGCCGGTGCGCTTGAGCGAGTCGTAGACCATCTCCCAGGTCAGGCGCTTGTTGACCGCGGCGATCACCAGCGCGCCGAACACGCCGACCGCGGCGGTCTCGGTCGGCGTGGCGACGCCCGAATACAGCGAGCCGAGCACCGTCAGGATCAGCGCCACCGGCAGGATCAGCACCCGCATCAGGCCGAGCTTTTCGCGCAACGGCATGTCCAGTTCTTCGTCGGTGGCGACCGGGCCCAGCGACGGGTTCAGGTAGCAGCGCACCAGCACATAGGCCAGATACAAGCCGACCAGCAGAAAGCCGGGCAGGACGGCGGCCATGAACAGCTCGCCGATCGAGACTTGCGCCACCAGGCCGTAGACGATCAGCACGATGCTGGGCGGCAACATCGTGCCCAGCGAGCCGCCGGCGCAGATCACCCCGACTGCCATGCTCTTGTTGTAGCCACGCTTGAGCATGGTCGGCAGGCAGATCAGGCCCAGCACGACGATCTCTGCGCCGATCACGCCAACCATGGCGGCCAGGATGGTCGAGGCCAGCAATGTGCCGACCGCCAGGCCGCCACGGATACGGCCCGACCAGATGTGCAGGGCGTGGAACATCCGCTCGACGACGCCGGCGCGCTCCAGGATGCAACCCATCATGACGAACAGCGGCACCGACACCAGTGCGTAGTTGTTCATCAGCGTGAAGATGCGGCTGGGGATGAAGAACAGCGCGTCGGGTTCGAACAGCCAGAGGGTCAGGATGACCGCCGTCATGCCGGTGGCGAAGGCCAACGGGATGCCTGTCAGCAACAACCCGATCAGCAGCGCCATGGTGACGAGACTGACGATTTCACCGCTCATCATTGCCGAGCTCCTTGATCGATTGAACCAGGTGCACCAGTGCCTGCAGCGCCATCAGCGCCGCCCCCACCGGAATCGCGACCTTCATGTAGGTGGGTGCCAGCGAGTTCCAGCCAGCGCCCGAACGCTCACCGATCTCGACCGCGGGCGCGGCCTGCTCCCAGCCGTAATAGACGATGATCAGCATCAGCACGATGATCATCAGGTCGGCCAGTACGTCCATGTAGCGGCGCACCTTGAGCGGCAGCAGGTTGTAGATCACGTCGATGCGCACGTGCTGGCGGTTCTTGAGCGCATGTGCGCCGGCCAGCACGTAGTGGATGCCGACCAGTGCAAGAATCAGTTCCAGCCCCCAGACGGTGGGGCGCGAGAAGTAATACCGCGCGGCGATGTCGTAGATCATGATGGCGAAGACGACGATGTACGCCAGACTCGCGTAGTCGCCGATCTTCTGGTTCATTGCGCTGATGAATCGCATGATTGCCTTTCGAAGACGTGTGTTGCGCGTGGAGCGCGCGCGCCGACCCGCGGGCGCGCGACCACGACCACAAAACGAGGTGAATCAGAAATCGGCGCGTGCCAGACGTGCCGGGCGCGGACCTACAGCAGGCCCTTCTCGCGCAGGAACTTCATCTGCGCATCGACGGCGCGCTTCGAAAGATCGTTCTTGGCGCCGTACGACTGCCACACCTCGGCCGCCGCGGTGCGGAAGCGCTTGCGGTCTTCCGGGCTCCAGTCGACCAGTTCGACGCCGCTGGCGCGCAGCTTGTCGGCGACCGCGGCATCTTCCTTGGCCAGCGCATCGATCATGTCGACGGCAAAATCCTTGACCGCCTGTTCGAGGATCTTCTGCTGCTCGGCTGGTAGTTTTTCCCAGGTCTTGAGCGGGATGCTGACGTCGCCGGCAGGCGTCGAATGGATGCCGGGATAGATCGCGTAGCGCGCCTTTTCGTGAAAGCCCAGCTCAGCGTTCATGCCGAGCGTGCCCCAGTCGGTAGCCTCGATGGTGCCGCTGTCGAGCGCACTGAACACTTCGGATCCCGCCAGGTTGATCGGCACCGCGCCGAACTTGGCGAACAAGTCGGACGACATGCCCTGCGGCAGACGCACCTTCAGGCCCTTGAGGTCCTCCGGCTTGCCGACCCGGCGCGTGGTGGGCAAGGACTCGGCACCCCACCAGGCCACGCCGATCGGATACAGGCCGTGCGGCTTGTAGGCTTCGCGCAGCAGCTCCAGGCCGCCATGCTCGTAGAAATATTCCATCGCCAGGCGCGGATTGTCATAGGCGCCGTTGAGGTCGCCGAGCACTGCGAAGGCGGGATCGCGGCCGGTCCAGTAGACGGTTGCCGGGTGCTGGCCCTGCAGCACGCCGCGCCGCACCGCATCGAAGGTTTCGTTCACGCCTACCACCGCGCCCGCCGCCAGCGGAGTGATGCGGATCTGCCCACCGGTCTTTTCCTGAACGTTCTTGGCGAAGCGCTCGAAGGCCTGCTGATTGGCGGTGCCCGGTTGCCACAGCGTCTGGATGCGCCAGTTCACCGGTTTGTCGGCGCTCAGCGCGGGTGCGGTCAGGCCGCAGGCGGCGAGCAACGCGGCGCAGGCGCGCCATCTTTTGATCGAGAGCATGGTCTTCCTCCGTTGAGGGTTGTGATCAACCCGTTTGTTGTGCGCCGACGTCTCGAGCAAACAGCCCTCCGTCGGGCTCGATCTCAGATATATCAGCTGAAGTGAGAATAACATATCAGTTGATCATGACCGGTGACTTTTTTTTCATCGACGCTTAAATGAAACCGCAATTAATTGATTTTCAACGGGAAAATAATTCGCTTACTGAAATATCAGACTCACATCACAAAGCCGTGTTCAGATATATAATCTGTGCTCACGAAGGAATCGTTTTGCCATGAAGAAGACCCCGAGCCCCGCCGCCGCCCCCCTCAAGCCACTGAAGCAGACCGCCTACGAGGCGCTCGAGCAACTGATCATCTGTGGGGGCATCCCCGGCGGTTCGATGCTGTCCGAGTCCGAGCTGTCCGAACAGCTGGGGCTGGGCCGCACGCCGGTGCGCGAGGCCCTGCAACGGCTCGCGCAAGAGGGCCTGATCGTCATCCTGCCGCGCCGTGGCCTGATGGTGGCCGAGATGAACCTGGCCAAGCAGTTGCAGGTACTCGAGGTGCGCCGGCCGCTCGAGCGCCTGCTGGCCAGTTGCGCCACGCGGCGCGCCACGCCGACCCAGCGCGCGCAGATGCTCGAGTACGCGCTCGCCACCGAAGACGCCGCCGCGCGCGGCCATGGCGACGAGTTCCTGGCCATGACGCGACGCAATCACACGCTGCTCGAGCAGGCGTCCGGCAACGAGGTGATCCAGAGCGTGATGACCTCGGTGCACGCCCGCTCACGGCGCTTCTGGTACGCGCACTACGAGCGCTGGGGCGATCTGCCTCGCGCCGGCGCCGCCCATGCCGATCTGCTGCGCAGCATTTCGGTCGGCGACGAAGAACAGGCGCTACTCAATGCCGACCGCCTGGTCGATTACCTCGAAGAATTCGGCCGCTCGACGGTGGCCCCCGACATACCACGCCTCAAGAACAGATAGACACCGGAGACAGCCGCATGATGACCTTCCCCCTCACGCTGGACCGCCTGCGCGAGCGCGCCGCCACGATGTATGCGCAGACGCCGGTGATCAGCCGCAATCCGGCGGGTCAGCGGCTGCGGCACACCTATGCACAGGTGTCGGCGCGCAGCCAGGCGCTGGCGCGCCGGCTGTTGGCCGACGGGCTGCAGCGGGGCGAGCGGGTAGGCACATTGATGTGGAACCATCATGCGCACCTCGAGGCCTATTTTGGCGTGCCCGCCGCGCAGGGGGTGCTGCACACCCTCAACCACCGGCTGGGCCGCGACGATCTGGCCTACATCATCAATCATGCGCAAGACCGCATCCTGCTGGTCGACGACGTGCTCTACGAGGTCTATCGGTCGATCGCGCCGGCGCTGAGCACGGTGCGGCAGGTCGTGGTGTTTCGTTATGGCGTCGATCCGATCGGCGGTGCGTCTCGCGCTGGCGCGGCGCCGGCCGCCGCGACTGCCGACGCGCCAGCGGGCGTGCGCGTGATCGACTACGAGGACTGGATCGCCGACGCACCGGCGTGTGCGCTGCCGCTGCTCGACGAAAACGCGCCCGCCAGCCTGTGCTACACCGGCGGCTCGACCGGCCGGCCCAAGGGCGTCGTCTATTCGCATCGGGCGCTGGTGCTGCACGCATGGTCGCAGGCCATGGTCGACGGCTATGGCGTCGGCCGCCACGACTGCGTGCTGGGCGTGGTGCCGATGTTCCATGGCAACGGCTGGGGCCTGCCCTTCTCCACCGCGCTGACCGGTGCCAAGCTGGTGCTGCCCGGCCCGCGGCTCGATCCCGACAGCGTGCTCGGCCTGATACAGGACGAAGGCGTCACTTTCTCGGCCGGCGTGCCGACCGTCTGGCTCGACGTCGCCCGCGCGCTCGAGGCCACGCCGACCCGCTGGCGATTGCCGGCCAACGTGCGCATCGTCACCGGTGGCGCCGCGCCGCCCGAACACCTGTTCACCGGCCTGGCGCGTCACGGCATCACGCTGTACCAGGGCTGGGGCATGACCGAGACCGCCAGCGTCATCACGGTTTCCCGGCCGGCGCCGGCGCATACGCCGGGTGCGGCAGGCACACCCGTCAGCAGCCAGGGACAAGCCATGCCGGTGGCCGAAGTCCGCGTCATGGCGGGCGGGGTCGCGGTGCCGTGGGACGGCCAGTCGGTCGGCGAAATCGAAACCCGCGGCGCCTGCGTCACCGATGCCTATTACGAAGACGCGCGCCCCGAGCGCTGGAGCGAGGACGGCTGGCTGCGCACCGGCGACATGGGCACCCTCGACGCCAACGGCGGCCTGCGCCTGCTCGAACGCAAGGAAGACCTGATCAAGTCGGGCGGCGAGTGGATCGTCCCGCAGGCGCTCGAGAACGCGCTGCTGGCCTATCCCGGCATCGTCGAATGCGCGGTGATCGCCGTGCCGCACGACAAGTGGGGCGAACGTCCGCTGGCGCTGCTGGTGACCAGCGACGACACGACGCTCGATCCGTCGTCGCTGCGCGGCCATCTGTCCGAACGCTTCGCGCGCTGGCAACTCCCAGAGGGTTTCGTGCAACTGGATGCGCTGCCCCGCACCTCGGTCGGCAAGCTGGCCCGCCGCGAACTGCGACTGGCCTGCCAGCAATGGCCCGAGCTGGATCAGGCGCTAACAGGCGCGCGGGTATTGGCCTGACGACCAGCCCGCGGCCCGCCCCAATGACAAAGGCGCCTGAACGGCGCCTTTGTCATTCTGACGGCTGGTCCGCCGATCGCGTGACCAGCGACGATCCGGGCGCGGCGAAGCGCCCGGATCGCAAGCCCTACACCAGCACCCGCTCGATGCCGCCCGCGTTGGCGCGGCCGACGTATTCCTCGAGCCAGTTGGCGCCCAGGATGTGGCGCGCCATCTCGACCACGATGTAGTCGGCCTGGGCGCCGGTGTCCTCGCCGTAGCGCGACAAGCCCTGCAGGCAGGACGGACAGGAGGTCAGCACCTTGACGTCGCCGGCATAGCCGTCGCTGCGCAGCGTCGCGGTGTTCTTGAGCATTTCCTCTTCCTTGCGAAAGCGGATCTGCGTCGAGATGTCCGGCCGCGTGACCGCCAGCGTGCCCGATTCGCCACAGCAGCGATCGGTCTTGATCGCGCCGTCGCCGACCAGCGACTTGACCGTCTTCATCGGGTCCTGCAGCTTCATCGGCGTGTGGCAGGGGTCGTGGTACATGTAGCGCACGCCTTGCACGCCATCGAGCTTGATGCCCTTCTCGAGCAGATACTCGTGGATGTCGATCAGCCGGCAGCCCGGGAAGATCTTCTCGAATTCATAACCGGCCAGCTGGTCGTAGCAGGTGCCGCAGCTGACCACCACCGTCTTGATGTCCAGGTAGTTCAGCGTGTTGGCCATGCGATGGAACAGCACGCGGTTGTCGGTGATGATCTGCTCGGCCTTGTCGTTCATGCCGGCGCCGCGCTGCGGATAACCGCAGCACAGGTAACCCGGCGGCAGCACGGTCTGCACGCCGGCGTGCCACAGCATCGCCTGCGTCGCCAGGCCGACCTGCGAGAACAGCCGCTCCGATCCGCAACCCGGGAAATAGAACACCGCCTCGCTGTCGGCCGTGGTCTGCTTCGGATCACGGATGATCGGCACGTAGTTGGCGTCTTCGATGTCCAGCAGCTTGCGCGCCGCCTGCTTGGGCAGGCCGCCCGGCATCTTCTTGTTGACGAAGTGCACCACCTGCTCGCGCAGCGGCGCGCGGCCGACCGTGGCCGGCGGCGCCGCGGTCTGCTTGCGCGCGACCTTGGACAGCAGGTCGTTGGCCAGCCGCTGGGCCTTGTAGCCCACCCCGACCATGGCCTGACGCGTGGCGTTGATGGTGCGCGGGTCCTTGGCGTTGAGGAAGAACATCGCCGCGGTGGTGCCCGGATTGAACGACTTCTTGCCCATGTTGCGCAGCAGCGCGCGCATGTTCATCGACACGTCGCCGAAGTCGATGTCGACCGGACAGGGGTTGTAGCACTTGTGGCAGACCGTGCAGTGGTCGGCCACGTCCTCGAATTCCTCCCAGTGCTTCAGGCTGACGCCGCGGCGGGTCTGCTCTTCGTACAGGAAGGCCTCGATCAGCAGCGAGGTCGCGAGGATCTTGTTGCGCGGCGAATACAGCAGGTTGGCGCGCGGCACGTGGGTGGCGCAGACCGGCTTGCACTTGCCGCAACGCAGGCAGTCCTTGATCGAGTGCGAGATCGACCCGATCTCGCTCTGCTGCATGATCAGCGACTCGTGGCCCATCAGGTTGAAGCTGGGCGTCCAGGCGTGGCGCAGGTCGGCGCCGGGCATCAGCTTGCCGGCGTTGAAGTGGCCGCGCGGATCGACCTCGCGCTTGTACTGCTGGAACGGCGCCAGCTCTTGCTCGGTCAGGAACTCGTACTTGGTCAGGCCGATGCCGTGCTCGCCCGAGATCACGCCGTCCAGGTCGCGGGCGATCTGCATGATGCGCTCGACCGTGCGGTTGGCCTCCTGCAGCATGCCGTAGTCGTCGGAGTTGACCGGGATGTTGGTGTGCACGTTGCCGTCGCCGGCATGCATGTGCAGCGCGACGAACACGCGGCTTTTCAGCACCCGATCGTGGATCGCCTGCGCCTCGGCCAGTACCGGCGCACAGTCGGCGCCGCCGAAGATGTGCTCGAGCTCGGCACGCACTTCGGTCTTCCACGAGACCCGGATGCTGCGGTCCTGCACCACGTCGAAGACGCGCGCGCCGGGTTGCGCCTGCAGACGCTGCGTCAGCTCGGGCACGTGATGCGCCAGGCCGATCTCGGGCAGTTGCGCCAGCGCCTGCGGCAGCGGCGTATCGAGGTTGTCGAGCAGCCACTGCCAGCGGGCGCGCACGCCGATCAGCAGCTCGTGGCCGCGGCGCACACGCTCGTCGAGCAGGTCGGCGCGCGCCTGCGCGTCTTCCTCGCCGTGATCGGGCTTGGCGACCGCCAGCGGGCCGGCCAGGAACTCGTCCAGCGCATCGAGCAGGCGCAGCTTGTTGGCGGTCGACAGCTCGATGTTGATGCGTTCGATGTGGTCGGTGTACTCGCCCATGCGGCCCAGCGGGATCACCACGTCTTCGTTGATCTTGAAGGCGTTGGTGTGGCGGGCGATCGCGGCGGTGCGCGAGCGGTCGAGCCAGAACTTCTTGCGCGCCTCGGCGCTGACGGCCACGAAACCTTCGCCGTGGCGGGTGTTGGCCAGCCGCACGACCTCGCTGGCGGCCAGCGCGACCGCGTCGTCGTCGTCGCCGACGATGTCGCCGATCAGCACCATCTTGGGCAGCTCGCCGCGCTTGCTCTTGGTGGCATAGCCCACCGCGCGCAGGTAGCGCTCGTCCAGATGCTCGAGGCCGGCCAGGATCGCGCCCCGCGCGCGGCCCTCGCCATCGAGATAGGCCTTGACCTCGACGATCGACGGAATGGCGTCGCGCGCCTGGCCGAAGAACTCCATGCAGACCGTGCGGGTGTGCTTGGGCATGCGGTGCAGCACCCAGCGGCCCGACGTGATCAGGCCGTCGCAGCCTTCTTTCTGGATACCGGGCAGGCCGGCCAGGAATTTGTCGGTGACGTCCTTGCCCAGTCCTTCCTTGCGAAAGCGCCGGCCTTCGATCTCGAGCACCTTGGTGCGCAGCACGCGCTCGCCCGGCTTGCCCAGGCCGTCGGACCAGGTCAGCTCGAAGCGCGCCACGTCGACGTCATGGATCTTGCCCATGTTGTGGGCCAGCCGCACCACGTCGAGCCAGTTGCCGTCGGGGTCGACCATGCGCCAGGACGCCAGGTTGTCCAGCGCGGTGCCCCACAGCACGGCTTTCTTGCCGCCGGCGTTCATGGCGATGTTGCCGCCCACGCACGAGGCTTCGGACGAGGTCGGGTCGACCGCGAACACGTGGCCGGCGCGCTCGGCGGCCTCGGCCACGCGCTTGGTGACCACGCCGGCGCCGGCGTGCACCACCGCGACGGGCTCGCTGAGCCCGGGCAGCGTACAGGACTCGACCGCGCCCAGCGTGTCGAGCTTTTCGGTGTTGATGACGACCGACTTCCAGGTCAGCGGGATCGCGCCGCCGGTGTAGCCGGTGCCGCCGCCGCGCGGCACGATGGTCAGGCCCAGCTCGATACAGCCGCGCACCAGCGCCGCCATCTCGTTTTCGTGATCGGGCGTGAGCACGGCGAAGGGATACTCGACGCGCCAGTCGGTCGCGTCGGTCACGTGAGAGACGCGCGACAGGCCGTCGAACTTGATGTTGTCGCGGGCGGTATGGCGGCCCAGCACCTTGACCACCTGGCGGCGCAGGCGCTCGGTCTGCGCGAAGCCATCCTCGAACGCGGTGATCGCGGCGCGGGCGCGCTGCAGCAGGCCGGCGACCTTTTCGTCGCGGCCGGCATCGTCGCCGGCGCGGCGGCGGTCGATCTCGCCCAGGCGGTGATGCAGCGCTTCGATCAGCAGCTTGCGGCGCTTGGGATTCTCGAGCAGGTCGTCCTGCAGGTAAGGGTTGCGGCGCACCACCCAGATATCGCCCAGCACCTCGTACAACATGCGCGCCGAGCGGCCGGTACGGCGTTCGCCGCGCAGGTCGGACAGCAGTTGCCACGCATCGTCGCCGAGCAGCCGCGAGACGACTTCGCGGTCGGAGAACGAGGTGTAGTTGTAGGGGATCTCGCGCAGGCGCGTGGGTTCGCTCACGGTCGTGGCGGCGCGCAGCAGGTCGGTAGGCAGGGGGGCGTTCATGACTGAGGGGAGTGGCCCTTAAAGAGCCATTTTACCCATACCGGGCAAACCCTAGCCGGCGCGGGCCCTCACCAGCCCTTGGCGGCCCACAGCAGGAAGTAGGTCATCGTCACGTAGCGGGCGAACTTGCCGATCGCCATGTAGACCACGCAAGGCCAGAATGGCAGGCGCAGCCAGCCGGCTGCCGCGCACAAGGGATCGCCGACCAGCGGCAGCCACGACAGCAGCAGCGCCGGCGGGCCCAGCCGCTGCATCCAGGCGCGGGCCTTGCCGTCCCAGCGGCCGGCGCCGTGTTCGCGGGGCGGGATGCGGGGCGGCGCGGCCGACGCGCTAGCGGGCGTGCCTGGCAC
>JAEZBO010000210.1 GCA_023427085.1 Pseudomonadota bacterium | reverse complement strand
ACGCAGCCCGGCGGGGCCGCCGCGCGCCCCGCGGCGCCGGCCAAGGACACCGCCAAGCCCGCGCGCCGCTCGCGCCTGTCCAGTTGGGAGCAGCGCGAGCTCGAGGGACTGCCCGATGCCATTGCCGCCAACGAGGCCGAACAGGCCGCGCTGGCGCAGAAACTGGCGCAGGGCGACCTGTATCGCGACGCGCCCGACGAGGTCGCACGGATCGGCGCGCGCACGGCCGAGCTCGAAGCCGAGCTGCTGACGCTGTTCGAACGCTGGGAAACCCTGGAAGCGCGCAACCAGGAGTGAAGCGGGCCCGGGCGACGGCCGGCCAGCAGGGAAAACGGAAGGCCGCGCAGCGCAGCATCCCAAGCGGCTGGAGCCGGCATCCGGGTGCCTCGCCCCATGACCGGCGCGTGAGGCGCGCGGCATCACGCCGTACCCGGGCGACCTCATCGCCACCGGCACCCCGGCCGGCGTCGGCAAGAAGGCGCCGAGATACGGCGCCTTGTCTCACGCAGCGTACCGCGCGGTCACTCAGCCAGGCACGACCCGCCAGTCGAGCGTCTCGCCGGCAGCCAGCGGCACCAGCGTGGTGTCGCCATAAGGCAGCTCCTGCGGGATCTCGTAGGGCGTCTTCTTGATCGTCAGCGTGCCGGTGTTACGCGGCAGCGCATAAAAATCCGGACCGTTGAAGCTGGCGAAGGCCTCGAGCCGGTCGAGCTTGCCGGCCAGCTCGAACGCGGTGGCGTAGAGCTCCATCGCGTGCAGCGCGGTATAGCAGCCGGCGCAGCCACAGGCGTGCTCCTTGAGGTGGCGGGCATGCGGTGCGCTGTCGGTGCCCAGGAAGAAACGCGGGCTGTCGCTGGTGGCGGCGTCCAGCAGCGCGCGGCGGTGGACTTCGCGCTTGAGCACCGGCAGGCAGTACCAGTGCGGCCGCATGCCGCCCAGGAACAGCGCGTTGCGGTTGTACAGCAGATGGTGCGCGGTGATGGTGGCGGCCACCGGGCCGTCGGCGTCGCGCACGTAGTCAACGCCTTCCTTGGTGGTCAGATGCTCGAACACCACCTTGAGCGCCGGAAACGCACGCCGCAGCGGCAGCATCACCCGATCGATGAAGACCGCCTCGCGGTCGAACACGTCGACCGCCGGGTCGGTGACCTCGCCGTGCATCAGCAAGGGCATGCCGATCCGCTGCATCGCCTCGAGCGCCGGGGCGCAGCGGCCCAGCAGATCGGTGACACCGGCATCCGAATTGGTGGTCGCGCCGGCCGGATAAAGCTTGACCGCCACCACGCCCTGCGCATGCGCGTGCTCGATCTGCGCGGCGGTGGTCTTGTCGGTCAGGTACAGCGTCATCAGCGGCGTGAAGCTGCCGGGCGCGATGCCGGCGTGCGCCAGCGCGGCGACGATGCGATCACGATAGGCCAGCGCCTGTTCGGCATTGACCACCGGCGGACGCAGGTTGGGCATGATGATCGCGCGCGCGAACTGACGCGCGGTATCGCCCACCACGGCTTGCATCGCGTCGCCATCGCGCAGATGCAGATGCCAATCGTCCGGACGGGTAATGGTCAATGTAGTCACTGATGAGCCTGAATAGAAGGAAAGGTGGAAAAAGGGTGATGGAATGGCCGGCCAAGGTCACCGGCCTACAGCGGCATGCTGCGCTCGGCCACCGACGCGAACATCGCGCTGCCCAGCGGAATCACCGCATCGTTGAAGTCGTAGCGCGGATTGTGCAGCACGCAGCCGGCGTCGGCACCGCCCTGCCCGAGCCGGAAATACGCACCCGGCTTGATCTGCAGCATGAAGGAAAAATCCTCCGAGCCCATCGACGGCGTCAGGTCGCGCACGACCTTCTCGCGGCCGATCATCTCGGTGGCCAGGTCGGCGACGAAGTTGGCCTCGGGCGCGGTGTTCAGCGTGGCCGGATAGATGCGCTCGTACTTCAGCTGCGCGGTGGCGCCGAAAGCGCCGGCGATGGACTGGGCCAGCTCGCGCATGCGGGTCTCGACCAGCTCCTGCACGGTGCGGCGAAAGGTGCGCACCGTGCCGATCAGCCTGGCCTCGCGCGGAATCACGCTCATGGCCTCGGGATGGCCGGACTGCACCGAGCCGACCGAGACCACCGCTGAATCGAGCGGGTTGACGTTGCGCGACACGATGGACTGCAGCGCCGTGATCAGGTGGCCGGCCACCAGTACCGGGTCGATGGTCTGGTAAGGATGGGCGCCGTGCCCGCCGACACCGGTGATGGTGATCTCGAAACGGTCGGCGGCCGCCATCATCGGGCCGGGATTGATGCCGACCGTGCCGGGCGGCAGGCCCGGCCAGTTGTGCAGCGCGTAGATCGAATCACAGGGAAAGGTATCGAACAGGCCATCGTCGAGCATCGCCCGGGCGCCGCCGCGGCCTTCTTCGGCCGGCTGGAAGATCAGCACGGCGGTGCCGTCGAAGTTGCGGGTCTGGGCCAGGTAGCGCGCGGCGCCCAGCAGGATCGCCGTATGGCCATCGTGACCACAGGCATGCATCAGGCCCGACTTGCTGGATTTGTGCGCGAAGGCATTGTCCTCGGTCAGGGCCAGCGCATCCATGTCGGCACGCAGCCCGATCATCTTGCCGCTGTCGCAACGCTGTCCCTGGATGACGCCCACCACGCCGGTCTTGCCGATGCCGCGGTGAACTTCGATGCCGAGCGCGGCGAGCGCGCCGGCGACGATGCCGGAGGTTCTAACCTCTTCGAAACCGAGCTCGGGGTGCGCGTGCAGATCCCGGCGCAAGGCGGTCAACTCGTCGTGAAATAGCCGGATCGACTCCAGCGGCGATCTTGGTCTCATGGGCCTGGGCGGTTGCTATGCCCTGAATTGGCAAGCTTTTATTGTAGAGGTTACCGGGGATAAATGCCTTTGTCTTTCGCAACCAGACACGTTATGCTGCGCCCGCAGGACTTTCATTCAACCAGCCCGAGAAGGAGAGCCAGTATGGCCACACCCTCCACCACCGCGCGCAAGCCCAATGCCGCTTTCATGAAGCCGCTGACCCCTAGCGAAACGCTGGCTGCCGTCATCGGTCCGGAAGCCGTGCCGCGCACCGAGGTCACCAAGAAGATTTGGGATTACATCAAGAAGCACAACCTGCAAGACGCCAGCAACCGCCGCAACATCAACGCCGATGCCAAGCTGCGTCCCCTGTTCGGCAAAGACCAGGTCTCGATGTTCGAGCTGACCAAGCTGGTCAACGCTCACCTGAAGTAATCCTGCGGCGGGCGCATGTACGCATTGCGTCCCGCACAGCCTTTTCGTCGCTAGTTACGGCCTGCGGACACGCTTGCCAGCACACGCTGTGCGGGCAAGCGTCGCGGCGTAGTTCAAGTCGCGAGATCCAACACAAAGCGGGCCGATAGGCCCGCTTTGTTGTATGTAGCATGATGATTGCCGAATCCATGCTGCGTCGGCCATGCATCGGCCATGCATTGCCCGCCAGGACCTTTCAGCCCATTCGCGCTGTCGGCCTGCTGGACCAGCAGTGTGACCGGCAACGCGGTCTTGCCGCTTGCCATGGCGGGCGAACCGTAGCCCGTAAGGCCGTAAACCCGTAGCCATAGCTCATAGCCCTTAAGGACTCGAGACCAGGCTGCGGCCTTCCAGGCAACGCGTACGACTCCCCGCGTGCGCACTGGCGGCGGCCGACCGGGCACCCAGGACGGGCACCCGGGCCGAGCGCTGACTTATTACTCGTATGCGCCGGGCGCGCGGCCGTCGAGCAGCGCCAACCAGCCCTTGATCAGGCGGTACAGCACCCACACCACGGTGGCCAGCACGCCGAGCCAACCGATGAACAGCCAGATCAGGATGCCGCTGATGGCCAGCCACAGCAGGCCCCACCAGAAGGTACTGAGCAGCCAGTCGAAATGGGCGGCGTAGTAGGTGCCGGCGGTGTCCTGGCGCTTCAGGTAAAGCAGCACGATCGCGGCCAGCGTGGCAATGCCGAGAAAACCCGCGCTGATGAAACCCAAGGCAAACAGGCCATAAGCCAGGTGCGTCAGATTGCGCAGTGACAGCCCCGTCGGATCGGGCCGTTGCAGCGTATCGCTCATATCGACGTAACTCCTTAATCTTCTACCCTGCAATCTTACCGTACTGCACGGCTGGCGGCGCCCGACACGAGGTCTTGTTGGGTTTTGACGCCACTTGCAGCGACGGTCTTCTGACTGCGCGCGAGCGTATCGGGCCCGGTGGCGCAGGCAGTGCGCCAGGCCTGCGCCGAGGCGAGTGCGTCGCTGGGCTATCGGCCGGCTAAAGGTTGAGCGGCTCGATCGCTCAGAGCGCTGAGGCAGCGAAAGGCGCATCCATGCCAAGGCCGACTCGAGGCCAGCGGGCAGATTCAACGATGGGGGGATGGGTACGAGGCCGGGATGGGTAGGAGGCCGGGATGGCGTCGACGCCGAGACAGCCTGCGTCGTGCATTACCACGCGTCAGTCTGATCGAGCCTGGCGGCATCAGCGGCGCGCGTGTTGGGCGCCACAACAGACAGTATCTGGCGGCACAAAAGACAAAACCCCACTCAGATCACTGAGTGGGGTTTTGCGGGATAAGAGCCTGACAATGACCTACTTTCACAGACGTCCGTCCACTATCATCGGCGCAAAGGCGTTTCACTGTCCTG
>JAEZBO010000196.1 GCA_023427085.1 Pseudomonadota bacterium | reverse complement strand
ATATCCTACCGGCGGTGAGCTGGGCATAGGCGCCCAGCTCGCCGGCGCGCTCGATGCGGTCCAGGAAGTGCCGCGTCAGTTGCCGGGCGCTCAGGCTGCGCGCCCGGATGGCCTGCGCCAGCAGCGTGGCCGGCTGCCAGTGCAGTGGAAGATCGAGATCGGAGTCAGGCATCGGCGGCGCGCTTATTTCAGCGGCTGGCCGACGGACTCGGGCATGCGCAGGAACGTGAACAGCGTGATCACCGCGCCGGCCAGCACGTAGTAGAAGAACCAGGTCTCCATGCCCTTGCTCTGCAGCCAGGTCAGCAGGTAGGGCGTGGTGCCGCCCAGGATCGCCACCATGAAGTTGTAGGGCGTGCCGATGCCGACCGCGCGCACGCTGGTCGGGAACTGCTCGGACATGATGGCCGGCGCGATCGAGGTGTACATCGCATACAGCACCAGGCCGAACAGCTCGACCGTCAGGATCGAGCCGAAGCTCGGTCCCAGCGAGGTCATCATCGGATAGAAGAACAGCAGGTAGCCGGTGGCGAACACGATCAGCTGCGGCTTGCGGCCGATGCGGTCCGACAGCGCGCCGAACACCGGCTGCAGCAGCATGAAGGCGATCAGCGCGACGGTGTTGGCCGCGAACGCGGTCTTGGGATCGGCGCCGACGTGGCGGATCGCATAGGTGGGCACGTAGGCCACGAAGATGTAGAACGCGAAGGTGGTCAGCACCGAGAAGCCGACGATGCGCAGCACCGCGCGCGGATGCTCGCGCAGCAGCGTGCGCAGCGGCTGCTTCTGCACGCCGGCCTTCTTGTTCTGCGCGAAGGCTTCGGTCTCGCGCACCGAACGGCGGATCCACATGCCGACCAGGCCGCCGACCGCGCCCAGCAGGAAGGGGACGCGCCAGCCCCACTCGCCCATGGCCTCGGGCGTCAGCGTCGAGGTCAGCACCCAGCCGACCGCCGAGGCCGCCAGGATGCCGACCGCGGCGCTGAAGAACACGAAGCTCGAATAGAAGCCGCGCTGCTTGTCGGGCGCCATCTCGGCCAGGAAGGTCGTCGCCGATGCATACTCGCCGCCCAGCGACAGGCCCTGCAGCAGGCGGGCGCAGGTCAGCAGCAGCGGCGCGAAGATGCCGATGGTGGCGTAGGTGGGCGTGATGCCGATGATCAGCGAGCCGCCGGCCATCATGACGATGGTCAGCGCCAGCGCGGCCTTGCGGCCGTGGCGATCGGCGTAGATGCCCAGCAGCCAGCCGCCGACCGGGCGCATGAAGAAGCCCACCGCGAAGATGCCGAACGAGGCCAGCAGCGCGGTGGTCTCGTTGCCCTCGGGAAAGAACTGTTTGGAAAAGAAGATCGCGAAGGCCGCGTAGATGGTCCAATCGAACCATTCGACGGCGTTGCCTACACTACCGGCCAGGATGGTGCGAAAGCGCGAGCTGGGCGCGGCCCCGGCGGACGGGGAGGAAGTTGCGTGGGTCATGATTGCGGGATTCGCCTTGATGTATGTTTTGGTCAAGAATTCTATTTAATTTTGTGTTTTTGTCATTCGTAACTAGTTGAATTGATGTTTATGGACACGTCAAGTAAGGGTAAGTCCCTAATGCCGGCCTTGGACGACACCGATATGGCCTGCCTGATCGCGCTGCAGGCCGATCCGCGCGCGTCGTGGCGCGAACTGGGCGCGGCCACCGGCATCGCCGAGCGCACGGTGGCGCGCCGCATCAAGCGGCTGATGGATGCCGAGCTGCTGCGGGTGATCGCCGAGCCCGATCCGCTGATCACCGGCCGCGGCGTGGTGCTGCATGCGTGGGTGCGCTGCCGCGCCGGCCGGGTGCACGACGTGGCGCAGCGGCTGGCGCAGCTCGACAGCAGCCAGCTGGTGGTGACGCTGGCCGGCTCGGCCGACCTGATGGCCGAGCTGACGCTGGCCGACGCGGCGCAGATGCCCGACCTGATCACCCGTGTGCTGCCGTCGATCGACGGCGTGGAGCACGTCGAGGCGCGGCTGGTGCTGCGGCCGTTCCGGCGTGCCGGCCAGTGGCGCATCCAGCCGCAGCCGGGGCGCGTGGCGACGCTGGCCGAGCGCCCGCCGATCGAGCATCCGGCGGCGCTCACTGATGCCGAGCAGCGCCTGGTCGCGCACCTGATGCACGACGGCCGCGCCAGCCTGGCCGAACTGGCCGAGCGCGGCGGCGTCAGCGAGCCGACCGCGCAGCGGCTGCTGCACGCGCTGGCCGAGCGCCGCGCGCTGAGCTTTCGGGTCGAGGTCGAGCCGGCGCTGGTCGGCTACCCGGTCGAGGCGGTCATTTCGGTGCGCGTGCGGCCCCAGGAGGTCGAGGCGATGGCGCACCATCTGGCCAGCGATCCGCACACGCGCTGCCTGTTCGGTACCAGCGGCGCGGCGCAGCTGTTCTGGCACGTGTTGTGCCGCGACAGCCTGCATCTGTGGGACGTCACCACGCGCCGGCTTGGCGAACAGGACGGCGTGCTCAGCAGCGAGGTCTGCGTGGTGATGCGCGCGCACAAACGTTGCGGCATCCTGCGCGCCGCCAGCGGCGATGGCGGCCCTACCGCGGCCATGGGGATGAAATAGGGGACGAAACGCCGGTGCTAAGCTTGCGTCAATGTCCGCCTCCACCGAAACCCCCGTGCGTCCCGCCCCGTCCGACCCCGCCGAGCCGGCCGCCGGCCAGCCCGTCGCGGCGCCCGTGTCCGTCGGGCGCGGCACCTTCACGATGACCGACTCGCCCTGCGTGGCGGTCTGCTCGACGCTGTACGACGACATCTGCCGCGGCTGCGGCCGCACGGCCATGGAAGTCGCCAACTGGGTGTTCCTCGACGAGGGCGAAAAACAGGTGGTCTGGCAGCGCATCAAGGCCCAGGGCTACCCGCGCCGCAAGGGCTGAGGCCGCGCGCCGGCGAGCGCCGCAAGCCCAAGCGGCGCAGCCCGCGGCCCGTGCTGTATTGGACCTGTCATGTGCCTATGGCCTAATTCCGGCAACGAAACCGCCGGAGCGGCACCATGCATATCCTGCTCGTCAGCGATGCCTGGCATCCCCAAGTCAGCGGCGTGGTCCGCACCTGGACTTCCGTGCAGCGCGTGCTGGCGCAATGGGGCCACGAACTCGAGGTGATCGGCCCCGCGGGATCGATCACGGTGCCGGCCCCCAGCGAACGCTCGCTGCGCCTGAGCGTCAATCCCGGCGGCCACCTGCGCCGCCAGCTCGGCGAGCGCCAGCCCGACGCGCTGCACATCGCCACCGAAGGACCGCTGGGCGTGGCCGCGCGCAGCCTGGCGCTCAAGCGTGGCTGGCGCTTCACCACCTCGTTCCACACCGCCTTTCCCGAATACCTGCAGCTGCGCATGGGCGTGCCGGCCGGGCTGACCTACCGCTACCTGCGCTGGTTCCACCGGCCGTCGCAGAAGGTGCTGGTGCCGACCCATACGCTGCGCACCCAGCTGGCCACGCACGGCTTCGCCAACATGCAGGTGTGGGCCCGTGGCGTCGACGCGCGGCAGTTCGCGCCCGACGCCGGCGGCGCGCTCGCCAGCCTGCCGCGGCCGATCCACCTGAGCGTGGGGCGGCTGGCGCGCGAGAAGAATCTCGACGCGTTCCTGTCGCAGAGCCTGCCCGGCAGCAAGGTCGTGGTCGGCGACGGGCCCGATGCGGCGCGACTGCGCAGGCGTTATCCCGAAGCGGTGTTCCTGGGCATGGTGCCGCACGAACGGCTGGCGCCGCTGTACTCGGCCGCCGACGTGTTCGTGTTTCCGAGCCTGACCGATACCTTCGGCCTGGTGATGCTCGAGGCGATGGCCTGCGGCACGCCGGTGGCGGCGCTGGCCGGCGCCGCGCCGCGCGCGGTGGTCGAAGAGGGCGTGACCGGCTGCATCGACGACGACCTGGCGCGCGCCTGCCAGGGCGCGTTGAACCTGGATCGCGACCGGGTCCGCGAGCGCACGCTGTCGCGCACCTGGGACGTGATCGCGCGGGAGCTGCTGCAGGCCGTGGTGCCGCTGGCGCCGGCCACGCGCGTGGCTGACGAGGCGGCGGGCTCGGGTATACAATGCGGCATTCCTGAGGAGCGTTGCGACGGGTCGCGCGTTGTCCGCTAGCCGCCTCGATGGCGCGCGCTAGCGAGAATCCCACCCGCCAGGCTCAGGAAGTCCCCCGTCGGTCCGGCCGCGCCGCCTTGGCGCCTGGATGGCGAACGCCGGTCTTGCCGGCAGGAACCGCGCTCGTCCAACCCTGCATGCCGGGATCGGGCGAGGCCTTTCTCTCCCTCCTTGCGTGCAGGCTCAACCGGAGCCTTGCATGAACACCGTTACCGACAAGACCTTTACCGACTACCTCGTGGCCGACATGTCGCTGGCCGGCTGGGGCCGTCGCGAAATCTCGATCGCCGAGACCGAAATGCCGGGCCTGATGGCCACCCGCGAAGAGTACGCCGCCGCCCAGCCGCTCAAGGGCGCGCGGATCGCCGGCAGCCTGCACATGACGATCCAGACCGCCGTGCTGATCGAGACGCTGCGCGCGCTGGGCGCCGACGTGCGCTGGGCCTCGTGCAACATCTTCTCGACCCAGGACCACGCCGCCGCGGCGATCGCCGCTACCGGCACGCCGGTGTTCGCGGTCAAGGGCGAGACGCTCGAGGAATACTGGCAGTACACCCACAACATCTTCGACTGGCCCGGCGAACAGGCCAACATGATCCTCGATGACGGCGGCGACGCGACGCTGCTGCTGCATCTGGGCACGCGCGCCGAGTCCGACCTGTCGGTGCTGGACAAGCCCGGCAGCGAAGAAGAGCGGGTGCTGTACGCGGCGATCCGCGCGCGCCTGCAGCAGGATCCCAAGTGGTACTCGACGCGCCTGGGCCAGATCCAGGGCGTGACCGAAGAGACCACCACCGGCGTGCACCGCCTGTACCAGATGTCCAAGAAGGGCGAGCTGGCGTTCGCGGCGATCAACGTCAACGACTCGGTCACCAAGTCCAAGTTCGACAACCTGTACGGCTGCCGCGAATCGCTGGTCGACGGCATCAAGCGCGCCACCGACGTGATGGTGGCCGGCAAGATCGCCGTGGTGGCCGGTTATGGCGACGTCGGCAAGGGCTGCGCGCAGGCGCTGATGGCGCTGCGCGCGCAGGTGTGGGTCACCGAGATCGATCCGATCTGCGCGCTGCAGGCCGCAATGGAAGGCTACCGTGTCGTCACGATGGAAGAGGCCGCCGACCAGGCTGACATCTTCGTGACCGCGACCGGCAACTACAACGTCATCACGCGCGCCCACATGGAGCGCATGAAGGACCAGGCCATCGTCTGCAACATCGGCCACTTCGACAACGAGATCGACGTCGCCGGCATCGAAGACCTGCAGTGGGAAGAAATCAAGCCGCAGGTCGATCACGTGATCTTCCCGGACGGCAAGCGCATCATCCTGCTGGCCAAGGGCCGCCTGGTCAACCTGGGCTGCGCCACCGGCCACCCGTCGTTCGTGATGTCGTCGTCGTTCACCAACCAGACCATCGCGCAGATCGAGCTGTTCACGCGCAACGAAGCCTACACGCGCGGCCAGGTCTACGTGCTGCCCAAGCAGCTCGACGAGAAGGTCGCCCGGCTGCACCTGAAAAAGCTCGGCGCCAACCTGACCGAACTGAGCTCGCAGCAGGCCGGCTACATCGGCGTGGCCGTGCAAGGTCCTTACAAACCTGAGCATTACCGTTACTGATCGGTGCCGGCCGCTGTAGCAAAATGAGTGACCCCTTAAAAAGGGGCCGCACCCAGCCGCCCGCTGCGATCCGGTTCTCGAGACCGGTGCAGCGGACGGCGGGTGGGGCAAAAGTCCTCAAACACGGAACAGGAATACCAAAATGACGCTCATCCTCGTCTGGCTGTTGAACTCCGTGGCGCTGCTTGCGGTCGCCTACCTTCTGCCCGGCATCGCCGTGGCCAGCTTCGGCTCGGCCATGATTGCCGCCCTGGTGCTCGGCCTGCTGAACATGCTGGTCAAGCCGGTGCTGGTGCTGCTGACGCTGCCCATCACCATCGTCACGCTGGGCTTGTTCCTGATCGTGCTCAATGCGCTGCTGTTCTGGTTCGCCGGTTCGGTGTTGCGCGGCTTCAACGTCGCCGGTTTCTGGTGGGCGCTGGCCGGTGCCTTGCTGTACAGCCTGATCTCGGGCCTGCTGTCGGCGCTGATCACGTAGAGGCCCCCCCCGAGAAGCGCCGTTGGCGCTTCTCCCCCCAGGGGGCGCCGCTGGCGGACTGGCGGAGCCAGCTCCGCGGCGGCCCCGCTGGCTGGGGCTTCGTGGCTAGGGCTTGGTGAGGGGCGGCGGTTCGGTTGCTGGGCTTCGTGCCTGGCGGTCGGGCTGCCGTCTTCGTTCTGGTGATGGCTTTGCCGTCGCCGGGGCGAGGTAGGCGGGCGGAGGTCGGGGATGTTTAACTGGAAAAAAAGAAAAGATGTCGTCGAATACCGATACGGACAAGGCCTTCAGCCTCGAGTTCTTTCCGCCGCGTGATCTGGCCGCGCAAGAGCGGCTGGTGCGCACCGCCAAGCAGCTGCTGGCGCTGAATCCGCGTTATGTCAGCGTGACCTTCGGCGCTGGCGGCTCGACCCGCGAGGGTACCGCCGACACGGTGCGCACGCTGCGCAACCTGGGCTGCGAGGCGGCGCCGCACCTGTCGTGCGTCGGCGCGACCCGCGACCAGCTGCGGCAGATCCTGCAAACCTACCGGGACGAAGGCGTGCGGCGCGTGGTGGCGCTGCGTGGCGACCTGCCGTCCGGCATGGGCGGCGAGGCCGGCGAGCTGCGTTATGCCAGCGACCTGGTGGCCTTTATCCGCGCCGAGTTCGGCGATGCCTTCCACATCGAAGTGGCCGCCTATCCCGAGGCGCACCCGCAGGCCGAGAGCTCCTCGCAGGATCTCGAGCACTTCGTGCGCAAGGTCGATGCCGGCGCCGACGCGGCGATCACGCAGTATTTCTTCAATGCCGACGCCTATTTCGATTTTGTCTCGCGGGCGCAGGCCCGAGGCGTGTCGGTGCCGATCGTGCCGGGCATCATGCCGATCACCAATCACACGCAGCTGGCGCGTTTCTCGCAGATGTGCGGCGCCGAGATCCCGCGCTGGATCCGGCTGCGGCTGGCCGAATACGGCGACGACAAGGCCTCGATCCGGGCCTTCGGCGTCGACGTGGTGACGCAGCTGTGCCAGCGCCTGCTGGACAACGGCGCGCCGGGGCTGCATTTCTATACGCTCAACAGCGCCGAAGCGACGCAGGGCATCTGGCAAGGGCTGGGGCGCTAGCCCCGGGGCCGGGTCACTCGGCCTGTTTTTTGTCCAGCCCTTCGGCCAGCACCTGCAGGTCGTTGAAATCGGTCGGCTCGGCATGGCCGGGAATCATGCGCACCGGCTGGTGCACGCGGCCATCCGGCACCAGCGATTGCGGTCCCTGCGACGTCGACCAGACCGGATCCGGGATCTCGGAGAACACCTGGCGCAGGCGTTCGCCCCACGAATTGCGGATCAGGTGGAAGTACTGGTTGTTCTCGTCGATGTTGGCGAACTGCGTGACACGCAGCGCATCGGCGCCATAGACCAGCAGGTCGAGCGGCATGCCGACCGAGATGTTCGAGCGCAGCGTCGAATCCATCGAGATCAGCGCGCACTTGGCGGCTTCCTCGAGCGAGGTGTCGGGCGTCAGCACGCGGTCGAGGATGGGCTTGCCGTACTTGGCCTCGCCGATCTGGAAATACGGCGATTCGGCGTGCGCCTCGATGAAGTTGCCGGCCGAGTAGACCTGGAACAGCCGGCAGCTTTCGCTGCCGATCTGGCCGCCGAAGATCAGCGAGACGTTGAACTCGATGCCTTGTTCCTTGAGCGCCGCGCCCTCGCGCAGGTGCACCTGGCGCACCGCCTCGCCCACGTGGCGGGCGGCCTCGAACATGCTGGGGGCGTTCCAGATCGAGTCGGCGCCTTCGCGCTGGTGCGCGGCCAGGATGTTGCAGACGGCCTGGCTGATGGCCAGGTTGCCGGCCGTCATCAACACCATGACGCGGTCGCCGGGGCGCTCGAAGACGCTCAGCTTGCGGTAGGTGCTGATCTGGTCGACGCCGGCGTTGGTGCGCGAATCGGCCAGGAAAACCAAGCCGGCGTTGAGCCGGGCGGCAATGCAATAGGTCATGTCTAACTCGCCAAGGGCGTGCGTGGGGATGCCGGATTTTATCTTGCGCGGCCGGCCTGTGCGCGCACCGCGTTACCGGATGCGAGCCGGCTGGCCGGGTGGCCTAGGCAGGCATGGCGCCCTGTATCACCTGCACGCTCACTGTCATCGATTCGATACCGCCGCCGGTGCGCACGCCGCGCACCGGCGAGGCCGAGTCGTAGTCGCGCGCCACGGCCAGCCGGCAATGGCAGTCCGAAGCGTACTGGCGATTGGTCACGTCGATGCTGCTCCAGCCCGAATCGGGCAGCCAGACGTCGACCCAGGCGTGGCTGGCCGCGTGTTCGACGGTGGTGTACAGGTAGCCGCTGACGTAGCGGGCCGGTACGCCCAGGCCGCGCGCGCAGGCCAGGAACAGGTGGGCATGGTCCTGGCAGACGCCGTGGCCCAGCTGCAACACCTGCTGCGCCGCGGTCGTGACGTCGGTGGTGCCCGGCTCGTACTTGACGCGGTCGCAGATCGCCACGGCCAGCGCCAGCGCGTCGGCCGGCTCGCGGATGCCGCCGGGCAGCACCTCGCGGCAGAACGCCATGACGGTCTCATCGGGCAGCGTCAGCGGCGTGCTGACGCAGTAGGCCTGCACCGGCAGGCGGTCGTCGTCGTCGCGCAGCGTGCCGTTGGGCAGGTGGTCGATCTCGACGTGGCCGGTCACGCGCAGCTCGATCTCGGTGTGCGGCCGCGTCAGCGTCATCGTGTGCGTGATGTTGCCGTAGGCGTCGATGTTGGCCTGCAGCGATCCGGGCGCGTCGATGTGCCAGCGCAGCGCGCGCTGATGCTCGTCGTTGCGCGGCGTCAGCCGCAACGTCTGGATGCTGTAGTTGACCGGCTGCGTGTAGCGGTAGCGGGTGATGTGTCGGATCAGGTGTTTCATCGTCGCTTCCTTGCGCGGGGTGCGTCGGCGGCCGACTAGTCGGCCAGCGGCACCAGGAAATCCCGGGCGATGCGGTTGCCCAGGTCGTTGATGCGGGCCAGGAACCGTTCCAGGTAAGGGTGCAGGCCGCCCTGAAGGATGTCCTCCACGCGGCCGTATTCGAGTTCGGCGCGCAACAGTCCGGCCAGCCTTTCGGTCTCTGTCGAGCGGCTGTTGGAGATCCGCGCCAGGTCCTTGGAGACCGCGCGCACCGAGGCCAGCAGCGAGCGCGGCATGTCGCCGCGCAGGATCAGCAGCTCGGCCACGCGCTCGGGCGTGATGACGTCGCGATAGACCTTGCGGTAGATCTCGAAGCCCGACACCGAGCCCAGGATCGCCGACCAGCGATAGAACTCGCCGACGCCTTCGTGCTCGGGCCGCGGCGGATACGCCGACGGCGCCTCGGCCGACAGCGCGCCGGCCGACAGGGCATCGTGGCGCGAGGCGCCTTCGTGTTCGTGGAACTTCACGTCCAGCAGCCGCGCGGTGTTGTCGGCGCGCTCCAGGTGCATGCCCAGCCGCAGGAACACCAGCGCGTCGTCCTCGAGCATGGTGCCGATGGTCACGCCGCGCGCCAGGTGCGAGCGCAGCTTGACCCATTCGAAGAACTCGCCGGCGTTGTGTTCGAGCAGGCCGCCGCGCAGATGGCGCTGCAGCTCCAGCCAGATGGTGTTGTAGGTCTCCCAGACCTCGGTGGTCAGCGTGCCGCGCACCGCGCGGGCGTTCTCGCGGGCGGCGTACAGGCACGAATAGATCGACGAGGGATTGCTGGGCTCGTGCACCATGAAGCGCAGGATCTCCTGCGTGGTGCCGCCCGGGTAGGCGTCCTCGAAGCGGCTGTGCAGCTCGCTGATGCCCAGCACCGCGCGCCACGAGGCGGCACGCGCGGCCGGCTCCTGCGGCAGCAGCGACATCTGCAGGTTGACGTCCAGCATGCGGGCGGTGTTCTCGGCGCGCTCCATGTAGCGGCACATCCAGAACAGGTTGTCGGCGGTACGGCTCAGCATGACGTTCTCCTCCCTCAGCCTTCCAGCACCCAGGTGTCCTTGGTGCCGCCGCCCTGGCTGCTGTTGACCACCAGCGACCCTTCGCGCAGCGCCACGCGGCACAGGCCGCCGGGCACCGTGGTGATCTGCTTGCCACCGCACAGCACGTAGGGGCGCAGGTCGACGTGGCGCGGCGCGATGCCGGCCTCGACATAGGTCGGCACGGTCGACAGCGCCAGCGTCGGCTGGGCGATGTAGTTGGCCGGGTTGGCGCGCACGCGCGCGCTGAACGCCTCGATCTCGGCCTTCGACGCACCCGGGCCGACCAGCATGCCGTAGCCGCCCGCGCCGTGCACTTCCTTGACCACCAGCTCGGCCATGTGCTCGAGCACATAGGACAGCTCTTGCGGCCGGCTGCACTGCCAGGTCGGCACGTTCTGCAGGATCGGCTCTTCGCCGAGATAGAAACGGATCATCTCCGGCACGTACAGATAGGTCGACTTGTCGTCGGCGATGCCGGTGCCGATCGCGTTGGCCAGCGTGATGCGGCCGGCGCGGTAGACCGACAGCAGGCCCGGTACGCCCAGCGCCGAGTCGGAGCGGAACGCCAGCGGATCGAGGAAGTCGTCGTCGACGCGCCGGTAGATCACGTCGACCCGCTTGGGACCGTGCGTGGTGCGCATGTAGACGGTGTTCTGGTCGACGAACAGGTCACGGCCCTCGACCAGCTCGACGCCCATCTGCTGGGCCAGGAAGGCGTGCTCGAAGTAGGCCGAGTTGTATTGCCCGGGCGTCAGCACCACCACGGTGGGCTCGTCGCCGACCGGCGAGACGTCGCGCAGCCGGTCCAGCAGCAGGTCGGGATAGTGCGCCACCGGCGCGACCTTGTTGCTGCCGAACGCGTCGGACATCAGCCGCATCGAGACCTTGCGGTTCTCGAGCATGTACGACACGCCCGACGGCACCCGCAGGTTGTCCTCGAGCACGTAGAACTCGCCGGCGCCGGCGCGCACCACGTCGATGCCGGCGATGTGGCAATAGACGTTGCCGGGCACGTCGACGTCCTGCATCTCGGGGCGATACTGCGAATTCATGAAGACCTGTTCGGGCGGGATCTTGCCGGCTCGCACGATCTCGTGGTCGTGATAGATGTCGTGCAGGAACAGGTTCAGCGCGCGCACGCGCTGGCGCAGGCCGGCGTCCAGGCGCTCCCAGTCGGCCGCCGGGATGATGCGCGGGATCAGGTCGAAGGGGATCAGGCGCTCGGTGCCGGCTTCGTCGCCGGCCACCGAGAAGGTGATGCCGACGCGCCGGAAGCTCAGGTCGGCCTCGACCCGCTTGGCGGTCATCGCGGCGCCCGATTGCGCCGACAGCCACGCCGCGAACTGGCGGTAGTGCGGCCGGATCTCTCCCTCGCCGTCGAACATCTCGTCGTAGGCCGGCGTCTTGCGCGGCGGCATGCTGCTCATGCTCGGATTCCTGGTTGATTCATGCTGTCCGCGCGGGCGCCGGACTGTCACGCCGGGCGCCGGCCGCTGCATGCATGGTTCTTCTGTTAAGCAAGCGGCGTGCCACGCGGAAGACGCAGCATAGGGGTGGCGCCGCCGCGCCGTGTGTCCCCGTGGTTACGGGACGTCTTATTGTGTGGCGAGTTCTCGCAGGTGGGCAAGCCATCCGGCACCGGCACGGTGCATGGCGACGAATCCGCGATGCGCCAGAACCGGGCAGTCCTGGCCGGCGGGCCGGGCGCGCGGCGGGCGCCGCGGATACATCTGGTCGCCAATCTCGCCGGCCGTCCCGCTGCAGCGCGCGCGCCGCGCGCAGTGCGGCGGGGACGCGGGCGGGTGCGCGGCCAGGGCTGACGCGAGATCCGGACGGCGGCAGGACCTGGGCGGTGGTCGCGGGCCGAGGCTAGACCGGAGCCGACGGCGGCCCTGCGTCGTCGGCCAGCACCCGCAGGAAGGCGCGGGCATCGAGGATCCGGTCGGCCTCGATCATCAGCTTCAGGTGGCTGATGCCACGCGCCGTATCGGTGCACCAGGCGGCCAGCGCCTCGGCGACTGGCGCGCTGCACAGCCCGGCCTCGCGCAGCCGGCCGATCCAGCCGGACCAGCGCGCCCACGCGCCATCGGGATGCCGCTCGGTCAGCAATTCGAGGCCCCAGCGCGGCCGGATGCCGTGCGCGTCGATGTCGACGATGGCGACCACGCGGCTGGCCGCGGCGGCCAGCGTGGCGGCAGCGGCCGGCAGCCGCAGGCCGGGCG
>JAEZBO010000168.1 GCA_023427085.1 Pseudomonadota bacterium | reverse complement strand
CACGGCCATTACGGCGCCGAGGCCACCGTCTTCCTCGGCCTCGCCCTGATCGCCTACGCCGTGGTCGGCCTCGCCGCCCTGCGGCTGCACGTTCCGCCCGCGGCGGAGCGCTGGCTCGGCCCGCTCGTCGGCGTCGCGACGGGGCTGGTGACGGCGGCCACCGCCGTCTCCTCCTTCCCCTCCGCTCCCTATCTCGGCGCGCTCGGGCTGACCAAGGACGACCTGATCCAGGCCTTGGGCCTGTCCTTCACGGTCTCCACCCTGGCGCTGGCGGTCGCGCTGGCGGGCGCCGCGGTGGCCTACGCCGGACCGGTGTCGTTCGTCGGCCTGATCGCGCCGCATCTGGCGCGCCGGTTGGTGCCGGGCGGCTTCGCCACGCAGGCGGCGGCCACCGCGCTGACCGGCGCCATGCTGGTGATGCTGGCCGACCTGGCGGGCCGGATGCTGTGGGCGCCGCTGGATCTGCCGGCCGGCATCTTCGTGTCGATGATCGGCGCGCCCTTTTTCATCTATCTGCTGATCCGGCAGGCGCGCCCGCGCGCCTGACCGGCAAGGGACATCGTGTCGAACCATCAACCGATCGCGGCCTTGCAGGCCTGTGCGCTGAGCCTGGGCTATTCCCAGCGGCAGGTCATCGAAGGTCTGGATCTGGCCATTCCCCATGCCTGCATCACGGTGCTGGTCGGCAGCAACGGCTGTGGCAAGAGCACCTTGCTGCGCGCGCTGGCGCGCCTGATCGCGCCGCGGCGCGGCAGCGTCCTGCTCGATGGCGCCGACATCCATCGGCTGCCGACAACTGCCGTCGCTAAACGGCTGTCGATCCTGCCGCAGAGCCCGTTAGCGCCGGACGGCATCTCCGTGCATCAGCTGGTGCGGCTGGGCCGCTACCCGCATCAGACCTGGCGGCAGCAATGGAGCCGGCAGGACGAGGCGCAGGTCGACCTGGCATTGCGGCGCACCGGCTTGCACGCGCTGCGCGATCGCGTGGTCGACACGCTGTCGGGCGGCCAACGCCAGCGCGCCTGGATCGCCATGGTGCTGGCGCAGGGCGCCGACACCTTGCTGCTGGACGAACCCACCACCTATCTGGATCTGGCGCACCAGATCGACGTGCTGGACCTGCTGGCCGAGCTGCATGCGCAGGAGCGCAAGACCATCGTCATGGTGCTGCACGACCTGAACCTGGCGAGCCGATACGCCGACCACATGGTCATGTTGCGCGAGGGCCGCATCCACGCGCAGGGCCGTCCCCGGGACGTGTTGACCGTAAGCGCCGTCAAGGCCGTGTTCGACCTGGACAGCCGCATCGTCACCGACCCGGTGGCCGGTACGCCGTTGTGCGTGCCGATCAGCCGTGCGCGCCGCGCCGGACCGGGCTGAGGCGGCCATGACGGCAGACACCACGACCGTGATCGACGCCCTGACCTGGCACGACCTGCTGCGGCGCACGCCGCTGGCGGCCACGCCGGGCGGCGCGCCTGGCACCGAGGCGATCCTGGCCAGCCGTCTGCTCGATCCCGATGTCTGTCTTTCAGTGCTCGATGTCCTGACGCCGCAACTGGGCTCACCGACCCGCAAGATCACCGCGTCGCTGTTGAGCAAACGCATCGCTTTTCTGGTCACCGCGCCGGCGCTGTATGCGATGAGCTGCCATGACCGCGGACTGGACCTGCGGCTGGAGCGGTTTCATCTGGGGCTTGGGCTGGTGGACGGCGTCTGGCAGTCGCAGCTGATCCTGCACTCGCCGCGGGCCTCGGCGCCCCCCGCCGGCGAGCGGCAAGCCTGGCGCGCCGACCTGGTCGCGCAACTGTTCGGTGCCGGCCTGGGGCGGTTGTGGGCGGTGTTCACGCAGGTCTCGGGGGTCTCGCCAAGGATTTTGTGGGAGAACACCGCGGCGCGTGTCTACAGTCTGTACGAACGCCGCATCCTGGCCGAGGGGGGCTGCGCGGCTGGCGTCCGTCGGCGGGCGCGCGACGACTACGCCTATCTGGTCAGTGCAGCGTCGGCCATTGCGTTCGGCGCCCGCGACAATCCGCTAGCCACTTATTTCTTTGACAAGCGCGTGATGGCCGAGGGGCAGGAGCCGGTGCGCGTCCGCAAGACCTGCTGTTTTTATTTTCGCGCCGGCACGTCGCCGTCGTACTGCGACGGCTGTCCTTTGCTGTATCCGCGCGGCCAGCGCCAGCGCTAGCCGAGGGCCCGGTTGGCGGCTAGCGGCCGGTACCGCCCTCGAGCCACTTGCGATAGCCCGATCGCGTCACCGCCGACACCGATTCCAGCACCTTGTCATGATTGACCTGATGTCGCATCAGCAGCCGGGCATCGGCCACCGTGCGCGATTTGCAGAACCAGTGACAACTGTGCTGCAGCAGGTAAAGCTCGGCCGACAGATGAAAGGCACGGGTCTTGGGATCCCACTGCGCCTCGTTGTCGACCGAATGGCGCAGCCCGTCGGCGTGGACCTGCAGCAGCGCGCGGAAATCGCGCATCATGCTGGCCGGCACGAAGCGTTCGGCATACGGCACACAAAAGGGATAGGTGCCGAGGCGAGTGGCCTGTTCGGCTTCCTTCTGCATCGAGCGCGTCAGCGTCAGTACCTGTGCCGCCACCGCGCGTTCGGTCTGGTGGTAGGTCTCGAGCACCTGCAACTGGCGGCTTTCGGACTGCTCGTGGATGGCGCGGGTATAACCCTGCGTCAGCGTTTCCATATGGCGCTCGAGCTGCAGCTGCGACAGATGGCTGCCGAGCAGCGCGATCCGCATGCGCTGGTAGCGCACCCGCGCCGCGTGCCAGGCCACCATCAGCATTATCAGAAGTAAAACGAAGTCCACGGCTCGTTCCTTTGAGCAATCTGCCGGCAGGCAGCGGGCAATACAAAAAGCCCAAACCGAAGTCTGGGCTCGTTGTGTGGATCGGCAAGTCGTCGTCCGGCACTCGCTACCAACCGGCAGGAAGTGTATCACCGGGCCTGCCTGTCTGGTGCGTCAGCCGGGATGATTCTAATGGGTGAGCTCTGCTTCGCCCGACATCGCCCAAGGCTCATTGCGGAAGCGCTCGGCCAGATACTCGATCAGGGCCTGCACCCGCGCCGGCCGGCTGCGGCCTGGCGGCGTGACGATGTGCAGCGCGATCGGCTCGACTTCCCAGTCGACCATGACGGTCTCGAGCGTGCCCGATTGCAGATCCGACCAGGCCAGGAACTCGGGCTGCAGTGCCAGCCCGAGCCCGGCCGCGAGCGCGGGACGCAGCGCCTCGGCGTTGTTGACCCACAGCTGCGTCTGCACGGCCTGTGTGAAATCACCGTGCTGGGCGTGGCGAAAGCGCCAGGCCGGCCCGCTGCGCAGGTAGGCATATTGCAGCGCCTTGTGTTGCGCCAGCTCACCCGGATGCCGCGGCCGTCCATGGCGTTCGAAGTAGGCCGGTGAGCCGACCAGCAGGATGCGCACGGCGCACAAGCGGCGCGCCAGCAGGCTGGAGTCGTCGAGATTGGCGATGCGCAGCGCCAGATCGAAACGTTCGGCCACCAGATCGACCTGCTTGTCATTGAACTGCACGTCCAGTTCCACCTCGGGATGCGCGCGCAGAAAGTCCGGCAGTATCGGCGCCAACCGCGCGATGCCGAATGACATCGGCGCCGAAATCCGGATCAGGCCGCGCAGGCTGTTGGATTGCTCGATGACCTCGGACTCCACCGCCACGCCCTCTTCGAGGATGCGCACGGCGCGCTCGAGCGCGGCATGGCCGCTGTCGGTCAAGGTCATGTTGCGCGAGGTGCGATGGAACAGCATGGTTTTCATGCGTGATTCCAGTCGGGTGATGGCTTTGGAAATGGTGGCCTGCGACAGCGACAGGTCGGCTGCGGCACGGGCGAAGGAGCCGGTCTCGACCACTTTGGCGAATATCGCCCAGGCTTCCAGATCGGGCAGTTTTTTCATTGAAATTCTCGGTTTGCTCGCGAGCCGTCTGCGCAGCGGATTTTTATTATTTGTTGATTCGGCGGCCGAGCGACACGGCAAAAATTCAGCCTTTCCGTTTTCAAGCTTAACCGGCCCAGGCGGCCGCGATCATGCCGAAAACGGAAAGGCTGCAATTCGGATCTTCCGATTCTGATCAAAAAAGTTAACACCTAGACTGCTGCTGTTGCACAACCCGTGTCGCCGCTGCAGCTCGGGCATCGCCTTGTGGCAAGGGGGCAGCGTTTTTCCGAGCATCGTTCTGCTGCTCGCCAATCATCGAAGGAGGCAGTCCGTGTCCAATAGCTATCTCGAACTTCTCAATCCCAAGAACAGCCAGCTCATCTTTATCGACCAGCAGCCGCAGATGGCCTTCGGGGTGCAGTCGATCGACCGCCAGGTTCTCAAGAACAACGTCGTCGGCCTGGCCAGGGCCGCCAAGATCTTCAATATCCCCACCACCATCACCACGGTCGAAACCGATGGCTTTTCCGGTCACGCCTTTCCCGAGCTGCTGGCGGTATTCCCGCAGAACCAGATTCTCGAGCGGACTTCGATGAACTCCTGGGATGATCAGAACGTTCGCGACGCGCTGGCCGCCGCAGGCCGTAAAAAGGTCATCGTCTCGGGCCTGTGGACCGAAGTGTGCAACCTGTCGTTCGCGCTCGACGCCATTCGCGAGGGCGGGTATGAAATCTATATGGTCGCCGACGCGTCGGGCGGCACGACCGCCGAGGCGCATAAGTACGCGATGGACCGCATGGTGCAGGCCGGCGTGATTCCGGTGACCTGGCTGCAGGTGCTGCTGGAGTGGCAGCGCGATTGGGCCCACAAGGAAACCTACGAGGCAGTCACCGGCCTGGCGCGCGAGTATGCCGGCGCCTATGGCATCGGTATCGACTACGCCGTGACCCACGTGCACAAGGGCCCCGAGCGCGCGCAGCACGGCGAGCGCATCGGTCCCAAGCCGGCTCGCTGACGGCCGCGCCGCCGGCCTGTTGGAAGGCTGACCGGCCCGGACCGCGGGCGCCGGCGCCTGACGGCGCCGGGCC
>JAEZBO010000166.1 GCA_023427085.1 Pseudomonadota bacterium | reverse complement strand
CCGCCGCCGGGATGCCGGCCGCCAGCAGCGCGCTCGCGCCCGGCGCCGACGCGCGGCTGTTCGGCGGCCATGCCAACGGCGAGCGTCTCTATCAAAACGCCTGTGCGGTCTGTCACGAGGCCGGCAGCGGACCGACGCTGTTCGGCGCCAAACCGTCGCTGGCGGCCAACACCAGTATTCATGCTGACGCGCCGGACAATCTGTTGCAGGTAATACTGCACGGCATTCAGCAGCCGGCCAACGACGAACTGGGCTACATGCCGGCCTTCAAGGACAGCCTGGACGACCAGCAGGTACAGGATTTGCTTGGCTACCTACGCGCGCGGTTCGCGCCGAACGAGCCGCAATGGCAGGACAGCGCACCGGTCATCGACCGGATACGCAATCAGTCCCACTGACGCAGCGGGACATCGGAGACGCAGCAGCAAAGTTCTTGGCCGCGCGCAAGCGCATCAAAAAACGCAACGGCAAACCTCGTAGGAGTCGCCATGGCAGCATCAACAATAACGATCGAACAAGGGTTGAAAAACGCAGGCGTGGGACGGTTCCAGTACCGGCTCTTCGTCATCTTCGGGCTGGTCTGGATGGCCGACGCCATGCAGGTGCTGTCGATCGGCTTCAGCGCGCCGTCGATCGCCAAGACCTTCGGCCTGACCATCCCGCAGGCGCTGCAGACCGGCACGATGTTCTTCGTCGGCATGCTGATCGGCGCCTTCGCATTCGGCCGGCTGGCCGACCGGATCGGCCGGCGGCCGGTGCTGATGATCGCGGTGATCATCGACGCGGTGGCCGGCGTGGCCTCGGCGTTCGCGCCTGAATTCACGTGGCTGCTGTTGCTGCGTTTCCTGACCGGCGTCGGCGTCGGCGGCACCTTGCCGGTCGACTACACGATGATGGCCGAGTTCCTGCCGGCCGACCGCCGCGGCCGCTGGCTGGTGCTGCTCGAATCGTTCTGGGCCGTCGGCACCATCCTGCTGGCGATCCTGGCGCTGTTCGCCGCCTCGTACGGCGAGGACGCGTGGCGCATCATCTTCTTTGTCACCGGCCTGCCGGCCCTGGTCGGCGTGGTGCTGCGTTTCTACGTGCCCGAGTCGCCGCTGTACCTGAACCGGATAGGCAAGTCCGACGAGGCGCGCAGCGTGCTGCAACGGGTCGCGCTGGCCAACGGCAGCAAGGTCGAGATCGGTCCGCTCGAGCCGCAGGTGATGGAGCGCAAGTCGGTGTTCGCGCTGTTCGGCCCGGGCCTGGCGCGCCGCAGCGTGGCGCTGATGGTGGCGTGGCTGCTGATCTCGGTGGCTTATTACGGCGTGTTCGTCTACCTGCCGGTCAAGCTGTCGGCCGAAGGTTTCGGCTTCATGCGCGGCCAGGAGTTCCTGATCGTGCTGGCGCTGGCGCAACTGCCCGGCTTCGCGCTGTCGGCCTACGGCGTCGAGCGCTGGGGCCGCAAGCCCACGCTGATCGGCTTCCTGCTGCTGAGCGCGGTCGGCTGCCTGCTGTACAGCCTGGGCACCTCGACGGCGCTGATCGTCGGGTCGACGCTGCTGATGAGCTTCGCGCTGCTGGGCACGTGGGGCGCGCTGTATGCGTTCACGCCCGAGGTCTACCCGACCGACCTGCGCGCCAGCGGCATGGGCACGGCCGGCGCCGTGGCACGCCTGGGCGGCCTGTTCGCCCCGGCGCTGATCGCGCCGATCATGGCCACGCACTTCACGCTGTCGCTGTTCGTGCTGGCGGCCTTGCTGGCGGTGGCCGCGTTCTCGGTGAAGATGGTCGACGTCGAGTCGAAGAACCGCGCGCTCGACTGAGCCTGCGTCACCTGCCGCGCCCCCGCCTGCCGGGCGGCGCGGCAGGCCTCATGATGAATCGTCTGGTAACCAATGCGGCGGGCTTTGCGATGCAAGGCCGCGGCATTCGGGCTAGCCTACGCGGATGGGATCCGGCGCCCGTGGGCGCCGCGATCCGCCACTGCATCCAGGCCCTGACGTGATCCCTCCCATTCCGACCCAGCGCGATGGCGCTGACGCCTCGCCGCCGACGGCGCTGCCGGTGGTGCTGGTGCTGGCCGCCGGTCGCGGCCAGCGCTATCTGGCGTCCGGCGGCGACTCGCACAAGCTCGATGCGGTGCTGGCCGACGCGACCGTGCTCGAGCACGTCTGCCGCGCGGTGCGCGCCGCCGGCCTACCGTGGGCCGTGGTGCGGCCGCAGGGCGCGGCGACCGCCGGCATGGGCGACTCGATCGCTGCCGGGGTGCGCGCCCATCAACACGCGTCGGGCTGGCTGATCCTGCCCGGCGACATGCCCTTGGTCGATCCGGACACCTTGCGTCAGGTGGCGCGGCAGCTGGCGCACAGTCCGGTTGTGGTGCCGCAGTGGCAAGGCCAGCCCGGCCATCCGGTCGGCTTCCGGCGTGACTGTCTGGACGACCTGCTGCCGCTGCACGGCGACCAGGGCGCCCGCGCAGTGGTGCAGGCCTGGCGCGCGCGGGGCCAGGTGCAGGCCTTGCCGGTCGACGATGAAGGCAGCGTGCTGGACGTCGATACCGTCGCCGACCTGGCGCGGGTGCAGGCGCTGTGGAATTCGAATCCCCCCATGCGGCCGGCCGCCGAGCCGCCGCGACAACGGAGCCTACGCTGATGGACACCATCGACCTGCTGGTGCTGCGCACCTTGTGTGAATGGCGCGAGCAAGGCTGGCGCGCCTTGCTGGCGACCGTGGTGCGTACCTGGGGCTCGTCGCCGCGGCCGATCGGCGCGATGATGGCCTTGCGCGAGGACGGCCGCGTGGTCGGGTCGGTGTCGGGCGGCTGCATCGAGGACGACCTGGTGGCGCGCTACACCCGCGCCCATGGCGACGGCCAGATCCCGCAGGGTCCGCCCCGGTTCGTGCGCTATGGCGTCAGCGCCGACGAGGCGCACCGCTACGGCCTGCCTTGCGGCGGCACGCTCGAGCTGTTCATGGAGTCCGATCCCGATGCGCCGGCGTTGCGCCAGCTGGTCGACCGGCTGGACGGCGGACAACTGGTGCAGCGTACGGTCGCCTGTGCCACCGGCGCGGTCACGTTGGCGCCTTCGTCGGCGCCGCAGGGGCTGCTGCTCGATGCCGACCGCATGCAGGCCACGCTGGGGCCGGGCTATCGCATGCTGCTGATCGGCGCCGGCGCGCTGGCGCAGTACCTGGCGACGATGGCGGTGTTCAACGGCTTCACGGTCACGGTCTGTGATCCGCGCAGCGAACACACGGCGGCCTGGCCGCTGGCCGACGTGCAGCTGGTCACGCAGATGCCGGACGACGCGGTGACGGCATTCAAGCCCGATGCGCGCAGCTGCATCCTGGCGCTGTCGCACGATCCCAAGCTGGACGACCTGGCCTTGCTCGAAGCGATCAACAGTCCGGCGTTCTACGTCGGCGCGATCGGCTCGCGCCGCAACAGCGAGGCGCGCCAGCGGCGCTTCATCGAACATTTCGGCGAGACCGCCGCGTCGCTGCTGCGGCTGCGTGGACCGATCGGCCTGTACATCGGCAGCAAGACACCGGCCGAGATCGCCGTCAGCGTGATGGCCGAGGTGCTGGCGGTCAAGAACGGCGTGGCGCCCGCCGCCACCGCGCTGACCGTCAGCCAGGGCAAGCAGCAGGCGCCCGCCGATCAGGCCAGCGCGGGCAGCCCGGCCAGCAGCTTGTCCAGCGTCAGCGGATAGTCGCGCACCCGCACGCCGGTGGCGTTGTAGACCGCGTTGGCGACCGCCGCCGCGGCGCCGCAGATGCCCAGCTCGCCGACGCCCTTGGCCTTCATTGGCGACGAGTAGGGATCGGTCTCGTCCAGGAAGATCACGTCCTGCCGCGGGATGTCGGCATGCACCGGCACTTCGTAGCCGGCCAAGTCATGATTGACGAAGTAGCCGCGCCGCGTGTCCACCGCCAGCTGTTCCATCAATGCCGCGCCGACGCCCATCGTCATCGCGCCGATCACCTGGCTGCGCGCGGTCTTGGGATTGAGGATGCGGCCGGCAGCGCACACCGCCAACATGCGGCGCACGTGGGTCTGGCCGGTGGCGATGTCCACGCCGACCTCGACAAAATGCGCGCCGAAGGTCGATTGCTGGAAGCGCTTGTCGAGATCGCCGAATTTGATGCTGTCCTCGACCACGACCGCCGCGCCTTGCGCCGCGTCCACCAGGCTGGCCGAGCGCTGGCCGTCGTGGATGCGGCCCGATTCGAACCTGGCCGTGGCGGCATCCATGCCCAGCCGCGCGGCCAGCGTATGGCGCAGCTTCTCGCAGGCGGCGTAGACGCCCGAGGTCGAACAGTTGGCGCCCCACTGGCCGCCCGAACCGGCCGAGACCGGAAAGCCCGACTCGCCGAGCCGCACCGTCACGTGGTCGATCGGCAGGCCCAGCATCTCGGCCGCGGTCTGTGCGATCACGGTATAGCTGCCGGTGCCGATATCGGTCATGTCGGTCTCGACCACCAGCTTGCCGTCGGCCTCGAGCCGCACCCGCGCGCCTGACGGGGCGACGAGGTTGTTGCGCAGCGCCGCCGCCACGCCCAGGCCGATCAGCAGATCGCCGTCGCGCACCTGCGCGGGTTGGGCCCGGCGGCGCGGCCAGCCGAAGGTCTCGGCGCCCAGGTCGAGGCAGCGCACCATCTGCCGTTGCGTAAAGCGGCGCTCGGGATTCTCGGGATCGACCTGGGTGTCGTTGAGGATCCGGAACGCGATCGGGTCCATGCCCAGCTTCTCGGCCATCTCGTCCATCGCCACTTCCAGCGCCATGTGGCCGGGTGCGTCGCCCGGCGCCCGCATCGCGTTGGCCTCGGGCAGGTCCAGCGTGGCGACGCGATGGCGGGTCAGCCGGTGGGCGCCGGCATACATCAGCTTGGTTTGCGCGGCGGCCTGCTCGGCCGCGCCACCGGGTTGGTCGCCCGACCAGTTCTCGTGCGCGATGGCCTGGATGCGACCGTCGCGGTCGGTGCCGATGCGCAGGCGCTGGATGGTCGCGGCGCGGTGCGTGGTGTTGTTGAACATCAGCGCCCGCGTCAGCGCGACCTTGACCGGCCGGCCGGTGGCCCGCGCGGCCAGCGCCGCCAGCAGCGCGTCGGCGCGCAGGAACAGCTTGCCGCCGAAGCCGCCGCCGATGTAGGGCGAGACCAGCCGCACGTTCTTCTTCGGGATGCCGAGCGTGCGTGCGACGTCGCCGGTGGTCCAGTCGATCATCTGGTTGGCGGTCCAGATGGTCAGCTGATCGCCTTCCCAGGCCGCCAGCGAGGCATGCGGTTCCATCATCGCGTGCGACTGGCCGGGCGTGCGGTAGGTCGCGTCCAGCTGTACTGGCGCCTGGGCATAGGCCTGTTCGAAATCGCCGACCGCCGAGTCCGAATCGCCGCCGTCCGGCGACTCGGCCTGCTCGAGGCCGGCCTCGAGGTCGTAGCGGCCGGTGGCGGTTTCGTAGTCGGCCCGCACCAGCGCGGCCGCTGCACGGGCCTGTTCGAAGGTCTGGGCGACCACGATGGCGATGGCCTGGTGATAGTGGTCGACGTCGGGGCCGGCCAGCAGCTTGACGGTGTTGTGTTTGCCCTGGTTGAGCGGGCCGACGTCCTGGTGGCCGAGTACCGCCAGCACGCCGGGCGCGGCGCGCGCCGCGTCCAGGTGCAGCGCGGCGATGCGGCCCTTGGCGATGCCGGCGCCGACGATGGCGCCGTAGGCCGGCGCGGCGCTGACGTCGCGCCATTCGTAGGCATAGGGGGCGACGCCGCAGACCTTGGCGGGGCCGTCGATGCGGTCCAGCGGCTGGCCGACCACGCGCAGGCGGTCGATCGGGTTGCTGCCGGCGGGGGTGTCGAATTTCATGATCTCAGCTCCTGGCCTGCGCCAGCACGCTGGCGATCGTGCGGCGCGCCAGCGTCAGTTTGTAGGCGTTGTCGGGCGTCGTCTGCGCACCTGCCAGCAAGGCATCGGCCACGGCCTGCGCGCCCTGCGGCAGCGCGGCATCGGCCTCGGCGCGGCGCCACGGCTGGTGCGCCAGGCCGCCGGCAGCCAGCCGGCCGCTGCCGTCGGGCTGCACGATGGCGGCCACCGACACCAGCGCGAAGGCATACGAGGCGCGGTCGCGCACCTTGCGGTAGATCTGCGTGCCGCCCAGCGGCGCTGGCAGGCTGACGGCGGTGATCAGTTCGTCCGACGCCAGCACGGTCTCCCGATGCGGCGTGTCGCCCGGCTCGAGATAGAACTGCGCGATCGGAATGGCCCGTTCGCCACCGTCGGCGCGCACCGTATGGATGGTCGCGTCCAGCAGCCGCATGGCCACCGCCATGTCGCTCGGGTGCGTGGCGATACAGGACGGGCTGGCGCCGATCACCGCCAGCTGGCGGCTGTAGCCGTCCAGCGCCGAACAGCCGCTGCCGGGCTGGCGTTTGTTGCAGGGCTGGTCGGGGTCGTAGAAATAGGGGCAACGGGTGCGCTGCAGCAGGTTGCCGGCGGTGGTCGCCATGTTGCGCAGCTGTCCCGACGCGCCGGCCAGCAAGGCGCGCGCCAGCACCGGGTAGTCTTGACGCACGCGCGGATGGGCGGCCAGGTCGGCGTTGCGCACCAGCGCGCCGATGCGCAGGCCGCCGTCGGCGGCCGCTTCGACCTGGTCCAGGCCCAGGCCGTTGACGTCGACCAGGTGCGCCGGCCGCTCGATCTGCAGCTTCATCAGGTCCAGCAGATTGGTTCCGCCGGCGATGAACTTGGCGCCGGGTTCGCGCGACGCGGCCAGTGCGGCCTGCGCCGGCGTGGCCGCCTTTTCGTAGCTGAAGGCTTTCATGCGCGCTGCTCCGCGACCTCGGTGATGGCCTCGACGATGTTCGGATAGGCGGCGCAGCGGCACAGGTTGCCGCTCATGCGTTCGCGTATCTCCGCGGCGCTCAGCATCGGCCGTTCGTTGAGGTCGCCGGTGACGTGGCTGGGCATGCCGTCGGCCGCCTCGCGCAACATGCCGGCGGCCGAACAGATCTGGCCGGGCGTACAGTAGCCGCACTGATAGCCATCGTGCTTGACGAAGGCGGCCTGCAGCGGGTGCAGCTGCTGCGGCGTGCCCAGTCCTTCGATGGTGGTGATCTCGGATTGCTCGTGCATGACCGCCAGCGTCAGGCAGGCGTTGATGCGCCGGCCGTCGACCAGCACCGTACAGGCGCCGCACTGGCCCTGGTCGCAGCCTTTCTTGCTGCCGGTCAGGCCGGCGTGTTCGCGCAGCGCGTCCAGCAGCGTGGTGCGCAGGTCCAGGTCGAGCGTATGGGGCTGGCCATTGATGCGCAGCGTGGTCTGGCGCGTCAGCGGGGCGCCTTCGGATGGATTCATGATCGTTCCCGGGTCGATGCGTGGGTGCGTCCAGTGTCCATCATGGCCCCCGGGCCAGCCTGACTCAGGCGGCGTCTTCCTGAATCAAAAAGATTCAGCGCGCCGGCCGGCTCGCCGTGGCGCGAAACGTCTGGGCATAACTATTTCGGCCAGCGGCAGCTGTCGGCAGCCAGCGCGCGCCAAGGCATGGCGGCCGGGCGTGGCGGATAGGCGTAAAGTGCTGCTCTGCCGCCACGCCGCGTCGCGCGGCGGCCGCAAGAGCCATCATCCGCACATCACGAGGGGAATGACATGCCGCTACTCAAACACGTCGCCGCGAGCCTGGCCGCCTGCCTGGCGCTGAGCGCCACCAGCCTGAGCGCCAGCGCCGGGGAACGGCTCGACAAGATCATGGAAAGCAAGGTGCTGCGCGTCGGCACGCCGGGCGACTACCGGCCGTTCGCGATGAAGACCGACAAGGGCGGCTTCGAAGGCCATGACATCGACGTGATCGAGTCGCTCGCCAAGGACCTGGGCGTCAAGGTCGAATACGTGCAGACTTCGTGGCCCAACCTGATGGCCGACATCCAGGCCGGCAAGTTCGACGTCGCCGTCGGCGGCATCACCCGCAACGCCGCGCGCATCGGCAAGGTGCAGATGCTGCCGGGCTATGCACCCTTCGGCAAGGTCGCGCTGGTGCGCACCGACGAGCAGGCCAAGTACAAGTCGGTCGACGACCTGAACCAGGATTCGGTGCGGGTCATCAAGAACCCGGGCGGCACCAACGAAGCCTTCGTGCTCGCCAACCTGACCCGCGCGCAGGTCAGTACGCACGACAAGAATGCCGAGATCCCCGGCCTGATCGCCGAAGGCAAGGGCGACGTGATGATCACCGAAACCTACGAGGCGCTGCACTACAGCCACGTCGACAAGCGCCTGACGGCCAAGTTCATCGACGCGCCGCTGACGCCGACCAGCTTCCTGGGCTTCATGGTGCCGGTCGACGACGCGGATTTCGTGCGCGTGATGGACTACGCCTGGGACCTGACCGAGCGCCGGGGCGGGCTAGACAAAGCGGCCGAGCGCTGGCTGAAGTAGTTCCTTACGCAACGGCGGGTTTCGACGGCCCGCCGGCGCGCCGCCGCGTGCTAAGTTGACCGGGTCGCGCGCGTAGCGCGCCTTGCCCCGATGCCGACATGTTGATCCAGGACTCCCAGCAGGACATGGCCGACCTGCGGCGCGCCGTCGCGCTGCTCGAGGCCCCCACCATCACCGCAAGGCTGGCCAATCTGGTTGGCAGCCCGCTCGAGCTGGCGCTCAAGCGGCTGCCCGGCGCGGTGACGCGCCAGATCGACGCGGCGGTGCGCACCGCGCTCGACAAGTCCTCGCAGGTCGCGCTCTGGAGTCTCGACAAGGGCGCGCCGAAAAAATCCTCGGTACTGGGCCACAAGCTGGCCGCCGCGGCCTCGGGCGCGCTGGGCGGCGCCTTCGGCATGTCGGCGCTGCTGGTCGAGCTGCCGGTCTCGACCACCATCATCATGCGCGCGGTGGCCGACATCGCCCGCGAAGAAGGTTTCGACATGCAGTCGATCGAGACCAAGCACGCCTGCATCGAGGTGTTCGCACTGGGCGGGCGCTCGAGCGGCGACGATGCCGCCGAGACCGGCTATTACGTGGCCCGCAGCTTCACCGCCGAAGCCATGCGCGGCCTCTCGCAGGAGCTGGCCAGCATGGCCGCCAAGAAGGCCACCGGCGCGGCGCTGCACATGAGCCCGCAGCAGGCCGGCCGCTGGCTGGCGCGGCTGGTCGAAAAGGTCGCCTCGCGCTTCGGCGTGGTGGTGACGCAGAAGTTCGCCGCGCAGGCGGTGCCGGTGATCGGCGCGGTGTCGGGCGCGGCGATCAACACCATGTTCACGTCCTACTACCAGGACATGGCGCGCGGGCATTTCATCGTCAAGCGGCTCGAAGCCCGTTATGGCGCGGCCGAGGTCGAGCAGGCCTACCGCGCGCTGGCGCAACTGCGCGCGTCGGGCTCCGTCGCGGCAGGCGGCCGCGTCACCGATTGAGGGGGTTCGGCCCGGCCGCAACGGGCCGCCCTGGCGGCGCCAGCAGGGCGCCGGATCAGGCGATGAGACCAGGCAGGGGATAATAGCGGGGCCTGCCTGACTTTTCTCCCTCATGCCTCGACTTCCCGCAACAAACAGCACCACCGTCGCCGTCCTGACGATGATCGTGGCCACCTTCTGCCTGGCCAGCCATGACACCGTCGCCAAATACCTGGCCCAGAGCTACCCGGTCGCGATGCTGATCTGGGCCCGCTACACCGTGCATCTGCTGGCGATGAGCAGCTTCATGGTGCCGCGTTCGGGCCTGGACGTACTGCGCTCGAGCGCCCACAAGCTGCACTTCCTGCGCGCCTGCTGCCTGGTCGGCATCGCCTACTGCTTCATGACCGGGCTGCGCTACGTGCCGCTGGCCGAGTCGACCGCGATGGTGTTCCTGGCGCCGCTGCTGGTGCTGCTGATCTCGCGCTGGCGGTATGGCGAGCGCGTGCGGCCGCTGCAATGGCTGGCGGTGGCGATGGGACTGGGCGGCGTGGTGCTGATCGTGCGCCCGGGCGGCGACCTGTGGACGCCGGCGATCCTGCTGCCGGCTTTCTGCGCCGTCTTCTTCAGCGTCTACCAGTTGCTGACGCGCGCGGCCGGCATGGTCGACGGCGCGCTCAAGTCGAATTTCCTGGTCGGCGTCTACGGCACCGCGCTGGCTTCGCTGGCGCTGCCGTTCTTCTGGCAGACGCCGCAGGGCACCGGCTGGGCCTGGCTGGTGTTGCTGGGGCTGCTGGGCATGACCGGCCACATGCTGCTGGCCTATGCGTTCAAGAACGCCAGCCCGGTGCTGCTGGCGCCCATCGGTTACTTCCAGATCGTCTTCGCGGTGCTGCTGGGTTTCCTGGTGTATTCGCAGTATCCCGACAGCTGGGCCTTCGTCGGCATGGGCCTGATCGCGCTGGGCGGCGTGGTCAACATGCATGCGCAACGGCGCCGCGCCGCGGCGGCGCGCGCCTAGCCGGCCGCGCCTAGCCGGCCGCGCCTGGCCGGCCGCGCCCGCGTCAACGCACATAGGGGCTGAGCGCCTCGATGCCGCGCGAACCCAGGTAGAGCAGCAGCCCGATCAGCCCGCCCACCAGCGTGCCGTTGATGCGGATGTACTGCAGGTCCTTGCCGATGTTCAGCTCGATGTGGCGCGACATCTCGCGCGCGTCCCAGTTCTTGACGGTGTCGCTGATGTGGTGCGTCAGGAAATCGGTGAAGTCCGGCCCCATCGCGCGCGCGGCGTTCTCCAGGTGCTCGTTGAGCGACTGGCGCAGCGGCGCGTTCTCGGACAGTTCGCGGCCCAGCCAGTTGCCCATCTCGACGATGCCGGTGTGCAGGCTCGAATCCTCGCTGGCCAGGTCGCGCTTGAGCCATGCACGCAGGTCTTCCCACAGTTCCTTGATGTAGGCGTTGACCAGTTCGCCATCGAGCAGCGAATGTTTGAGTCCGTCGGCGCGCGCGATGAAGTCCGGATCCTGCCGCAGCCGTTCGATCAGCCGCTGCACGGTGTCGTCGAACTTGCGGCGCAGCGCGTGCTCGGGGTCGTTGCCGACCTCGGCCAGCACCTTGTCGACCACCGAGGACAGCATTTCGGCGCCGCTGCGGCCGGCCCAGTTGCTGGGCAGGATCCGTTCGATGGTGGGATGCTCGCGCTTGAGCCAGTCGACCAGGCCGTGCGCGACCAGCGCGCGCACCTCGGGTTCGCGCAGCTGCGCGGCCAGGTGCGCCAGCCCTTCGTCGAGCAGCTGCTGGTGGCGGCCGTCCTTGGTCAAGGTCTGCAACAGCGAGGCGGCCGACTGCGACAGGTCGAGCTTGCGCACCAGGCTGCGCAGCGCGTTGCGGATGAACTCCTGGATGCGCGCGTCGTCGGTCAGCTCGAGCATGCCCGATGCGAAGCGCACCAGGTAGTGGCCCATCAGCCGCGTGTTGCCGGGCGCGCTCAGCCACGCGGCGATGGCGCCGGCCGGATCGTGCTTGCGGATCAGCGCGACCAGCGAGTCCTGGTCGAGAAAGCGGTCGCGCACGAACCACGCCAGCTCGTCGGCGATGCGTGCCTTGTTGTTGGGGATGATGGCGGTGTGGCGGGTGATGAACGGAATCGACAGCCGCGTGCCGGGCACGCCGATGCGATGGAACAGCGCCGTGACCGCGAACCAGTCGGCCAGCGCACCGACCAGCGCCGCCTCGGCCACCGCCTTGATGCCGCTGACCCAGAAGCCGGGCGGCAAGAAGGCCGTGATCAGGAACAGCAGCGCGGCGCCGCCCAGAAAGGCCAGCGCGCGATTCTGGTTGGTCTTGAGTTCCTGCTCTTTGCGAAGATCCATGGCGGAGGGCGAGGCCGGTTTTCCGCAATGTAGCCGCAGCGCCGCCGCGGTGGCGCGACGAATTGGTATCTCGTCGTGACCGCGGCCCCGGCGCCTTACTGCTGCGTCGCCAGCCCGGTCTCCTTGATCAGCTTGCTGTAGCGCTGCATCTCTTCACGCACGAACTGGCCGTATTGCTGGCCGTCGCGGTAGGCCAGCGGCGTGTTCAGTTCCTTGGCGCGCCGTTGATAGGCCTCGGTGTGCGTGGCGGTCTTGCAGGCCGCCTCGAGCTTGGCGCGCACCGCGTCGGGCAGGCCGCGCGGCGCGATCAGGCCGCCCCACACCGACGCCTTGATCGGAAAACCTGCTTCCGCCGCGGTCGGCACGTCGGGCGAGGTCGCCATCCGTTTGTCGTCGTAGACGGCGATGCCACGCAGGCCGTACTGCGTGGCGATGGTCGGCGTGTCGTTGAAGACCGCCACCTGTCCGCCCATCAGCGCGGTCACCATCTCGCTCGAGTTCTTGTACGGCACGTGCAGGCCCTCGGCCTGGTTGGCCGCCAGCAGCATGGTCATGGCCAGGTGCAGCACGGTGCCGGCGCCGGACGAGGCGTAGGTCAGCTTGCCGGGTTGCGACTTGGCGTCCTTCATCACGTCGGCCAGGCTCTGGTACGGCGAGTCGGGCTTGACCATCATCATCAGCGGCACGTCATAGGTGCCGCACAGGTGGTCGAAATCGTCGGGGCCGTAGCCGGTGTTGCGCATCGACGGCTGCAGGATCTCCGGGCCGATCACCGACAGGCCGATGGTGTAGCCGTCGGGCTTGGCGCGCGACAGCGCGTTCATGCCGATCGCACCGCCGGCGCCGCCGCGGTTCTCGACCACCACGGTGGCGCCCAGCGCCTCGGCCAGCGGGGGGGGGCGCCCCCCCCCCCCC
>JAEZBO010000156.1 GCA_023427085.1 Pseudomonadota bacterium | reverse complement strand
GGCCCGGCGCGCGGCCGCGACGGCCACGCCGGCCGAGCCGCGCAGCCGGGCCGATCGCGTCAAGGCGCTGCTCTACGCGCTGTCGGTGCCGGCGGCCGTGGCCGCCTACGTCTGGCTGTCCGAAGAGCTGGGCTTCGCGCTGGTCTCGTTCGCGATCATCGTGCTGATGGCCGGCTGGCTGACGCGCCGCTGGCTGCTGTCGGCGATCGTCGCCGCCGCCGCCACCGCGGCGATCTGGTACAGCTTCGCCGAGCTGTTGCAGGTGCCGATTCCCCGCGGCTTCTTCTTCTAAGAGAACGACATGGGCGACTTTATGATCGCGCTGGGCAACGTGCTCAGCGCGCAGGTGATGCTGACGATCCTGGCCGCTTCGGTGTTCGGCCTGTTCGTCGGCGCGATCCCCGGCCTGACGGCCACCATGGCCACCGCGCTGCTGGTGCCGCTGACTTTCTTCATGGACCCGGTGCAGGCGCTGGCGGCGATCGTCTCGGCCACCGTCATGACCATCTTCGCCGGCGATATCCCGGCCGCGCTGCTGCGCATCCCGGGCACGCCGGCCTCGGCCGCCTACACCGACGACGCCTACCTGATGGGGCGCGGCGGCAAGGCCGGGCTGGCGCTGGGCGTGAACCTGCTCTGTTCAGTGATCGGCAGCCTCTTCGCGGTCGCGGTGGTGATGCAATTCGCGCCGGTGCTGGCGCGCGCCTCGCTCAATTTCTCCAGCGACGAATATTTCTGGCTGGCGCTGCTGGGCCTGTCCAGCGCGGTGCTGGTGGCGCGCGGCAGTCCGCTCAAGGGCGGCATCTCGCTGGGCATCGGCCTGTTGCTGGGCATGGTCGGCATCGACGGCGTGATGGGCGTGCCGCGACTGACCTTCGACAGCATGGACCTGGCCGGCGGCATCTCGATCCTGCCGACCATGGTCGGTGTGTTCGCGGTCGCCGAGCTGCTGCGCAAGCTGCCGCAGATGCGCCTGCCGCAGCCGCCGCTCGAGCCGCTCAAGCCCGGCCCGATCTTCAAGGGCGCCGGCGCGCTGATCTGGCGCTACAAGCGCTCGGCCGCCAGCGGCAGCGTGGTCGGCACCATCATCGGCGTGCTGCCGGGCGCGGGCGCCGACATCGCCGCGTGGGTGTCGTATGCGGTGTCGAAGAAATTCTCCAAGACGCCCGAGAAGTACGGCACCGGCCACCCCGAAGGCGTGGTCGCCGCCGGCGCGTCCAACAACGCCGCGCTGACCGGTTCGTATGTGCCGGCGCTGGTGTTCGGCATCCCCGGCGACACCGTCACGGCCATCGTCATCGGCGTGCTGCTGATGAAGGGCATCACGCCCGGTCCGCTGGTGTTCGTGACCGAAGGCCCGCTGGTGTATTCGCTGTACCTGGTGTTCGTGATCGCCAGCCTGCTGATGATCCCGCTGGGCTGGCTGGCCGTACGCGGCGCCGGTTATGTGCTGGCGGTGCCCAACGGCGTGCTGTATCCGCTGATCCTGATGTTCTGCATCGTCGGATCGTACGCCGCCAACAACTCGCTGTTCGACGTCTGGATCATGCTGGCGCTGGGCGTGCTGGCCTACTTCATGGAAGAGAACGATTTCCCGACCGCGCCGTTGATCCTGGCGCTGATCCTCGGGCCGATCGTCGAGGAGAACTTCATGAAGTCGCTGATCAAGGCCGACGGCAACATGCTGATGTTCTTCGACCGGCCGGTGGCGCAGGGCCTGGGCGCCGCGACCGTGGTGATCTGGGCGCTGCTGGTGTTCGGCGGGCCGCTCAAGCAGCTGCTGCGGCGCGCGCGCGGCGTGTCGGCCTGACCTTTGCTCCATCCAACACGACAGGACATTCCATGACCTTTTCCAAGGAAGTATTCGAAGGCAAGCAGGCGCTGGTGACCGGCGCTACCCAAGGCATCGGCGCGGCGATCGCCAACCGGCTGGCCGGCCTGGGCGTGCGGGTGACCGCGGTCGGACTGGACCAGGGCGACGGCTCGCTGCGGCCCGAGGTGCAGGTGCGCATCGCCGACGTCAGCAGCGCCGACAGCGTCGCGGCGCTGTTCGCCGATGTCGGCGAGCTCGACCTGGTGGTCAACTGCGCCGGCATCATCAAGCGGGGCGCCGAGCACGACCCGGCGGTGTTCGAACAGGTGCTGGCGGTCAACCTGACCGGCACGATGCGGGTCTGCACCGCCGCGCGCGAGCATCTGAAACCGCGCGCCGGCTGCATCGTCAACATCGCGTCGATGCTGAGCTTCTTCGGCGGCTCGCTGGTGCCGGGCTATGCGGCCAGCAAGGGCGGCGTGGCGCAACTGACCAAGTCGCTGGCGATCGCCTACGCGGTCGACGGCATCCGCGTCAACGCGGTGGCGCCGGGCTGGATCGCCACGCCGCTGACGCAGGCGCTGCAGGACGATCCGGCGCGCTCGGGTCCGATCCTGGCGCGCACGCCGCTGGGCCGCTGGGGCAAGCCAGCCGACGTTGCCGACGCGGTGGCTTTCCTGAGCACGCCGGCGGCCAGCTTCATGACCGGCGTCATCCTGCCGGTCGATGGCGGCTACCTGGTGGCCTGATGCGGGCTTGGCGCGCACCGGCCGCGAGCCGGATAATGCAACGACGATCTTTCCCTCGCGGCTAGCCTCCATGTCCGATACCTCTTCAGCCAGTCCCTATCCCGCCACGCAGGTCGCGGGCACCGCGGCGTTCTCCAAGTTCATGCACCTGATGCAGCTGGTCGCCGACACGCCCGAGCCGATGACGGTGGCGGGCCTGAGCCGGCTCAGCGGTTATCCGCGCCCGACCGTGCATCGCACCGTGGCCGCGCTGCTGGCCGAGCGCCTGCTGGTCGAGGACCCGCGCAGCGGTACGCTGGCGCTGGGGCCGCGGCTGATCCAGCTGGCCAGCCGCGCGTGGGGCCGTTCCGAGATCCGGCTGGCCGCGGTCGAGGAACTCAAGCGCCTGCGCGACATCACCGGCGAGACCGTGCACCTGGCCGTGCCCAACGGCCAGCACATGGTCTACATCGAAAAGCTCGAAAGCCCCAGCGCGGTGCGCATGAGCTCGCGCATCGGCACCAACGTGTCGATGCATTCGACCTCGGTCGGCAAGGCCTGGATGGCCATGCTCGACGAGGCCGCGCGCGAGGCCGTGATCGCCAGCCTGCCCGAGCCCTATCAGCGCTACATGCCCAATACGCTGGCCGACGCCCAGGCCTTGCGTGCACAGCTGGCGCAGGTGCGCCAGCGCGGCTGGTCGGTCGACGATGAAGAAAACGAGGCCGGCATCTATTGTTTCGGCGCGCCGGTCCACGGCGAGGGTGGCGTGCCGGTCGCCGCGATCAGCGTCAGCACGCTGCGCTTTCGCCAGAAGGACGACCCCGAGCGCGCCTACGTGGCGCCGCTGCTGGAAGCCTGCCGTGCGATCTCGCGGCGGATCGCCGAGACGCCGGCCTTGTCGGACGCCGACGTACTTTAGGCGGCATGCTGCGCGAGCCGTGCCGCAACGTGGCGATGCTCGTGACGGCGGGCCTGCCATCGATGCCGCAGCGGCCGCAGACCCGGCTCAGGTCCGAGCCCGCGCCGCCGCGCCGGCAAGGGTCCTGCCGAGCCGCACGTACAGCAGTTGCGACACCAGCTCGATCAAGGTCTGCGTGACGATGACTGCCGGCAGCACCGGCAGCGCACCGGGAATCGCCAGCCCTAGCGGCAGCACCACCAGCGAGTTGCGCGTGGCGCTGCTGAACGCGACGGCCAGGCGCTGCGGCAAGGGCAACCGGCAGAGCCGCGCCACGCCCCAGCCCAGCAGCGGCGCAAGCAAGGCAAACCCCAGATACAGCGGCGCGACCTGCCTGACCGCGTCCATGGCCACGGCCAGCTGCGGCGTGACGCTGGCCACCACCACCGCCAGCACCGCCGCGGTCGCCGGCACCGGCATCACGCCCAGCAGGTCGAGCGCCCGGGCGCCGGCCGCCCGGCGGCGCCCCCAGGCCTGGCACAGCGCCGCCAGTCCCAGCGGCACGGCGATCAGCCACACGAAGGCGTGGAGGAACGGCCCCCATTGCACCAGCCGCGCCGCGTCGGCGTCCAGCAACAGTCGCAGGTAGAACGGCAGCAGCAGCATCTGCGCGGCCAGCAGCAGCGGCGTGCTGGCCAGCAGCGCGCGAGCATCGGCGCGGCCCAGGTGGGCAAAGGTCACCACGTAGTCGATGCAGGGCGTGAGCAGCACCAGCAGCACGCCGATGCGCAGCAAGGGGTCGCCGGGCAGCCACGGCAGCATCGCCAGCACCAGCAGGGGGATCAGCAGAAAGTTGGCGAGCGCCAGCGCGCCGACGAAGCGCAGGTTCGAGGCTGCGCGGCGCAGTTCGTGCATCGGCACCTGCAGGAAGGTCACGAACAGCATGAAGGCCAGCAGCGGATCGATGGCGCCGGCCAGCCCCTGCGTGGCAGGCTGCCAGATCGCGATCAGGCCGGCCAGCACGACGGTGCCGAAATATAGCGGGATCTGACGGGTTTCGAGCGTCTCGCGCAAGGAAGGGGTCGGCATGGTCGGGGGATCGTAGCAAACCCGCGAGCCAGCGCATCAAGACAATAAAATCCTTATCGTCTGAATGTGCCGGAAGATACTTGTTTGGTTGTTGTCGACTGCCCAGAATCTGACTTCCATACAAACGGGGCGGCCATCGTGCACGCCCTGCAAGACACAACAAGGAGACAGATATGCCGCAGCGCCTTCCCCTCGCCCCTTCCTGTAGCCCCGCACTTCGCGCCGCGCAGCCGCTGCGCTGGCTGGGCGCCTGCGCGCTCGGCCTGGCCAGCGTGCTGGCCGCGGCGCCGGCGGCGATGGCCAACGACAATTTCCCCAACAAGCCGCTGCGCGTGGTGGTGGGGTTTGCACCGGGCGGCGGCGCCGACGTGGTGGCGCGCCTGGTGGGCGCCAAGATGTCGGGCCAGCTGGGCCAGCAGGTGGTGGTCGAGAATCGCCCCGGCGCGACCGGCACCATCGCCGCCGACAACGTCGCCCGCTCGCCGGCCGACGGCTATTCGCTGTTCCTGGGCTCGCAGTCGACGATGATCGTCGCGCCGGCGATGTATCCCAAGCTGGCCTTCGATCCGCTCAAGGACTTCACGCCGGTCTCGCAGATGGTGTCGATGCCGCTGCTGCTGGTGGTCAACCCGGCGATGGTCAAGGCCACCACGGTGGCCGAACTGACCGAGGAGCTCAAGGCCAAGGGCGCCGGCAATGCGACCTACGCCTCGTCGGGGCAGGGCGGCCCGCAGCACATCGCCGGCGAGCTGTACAAGAAGATGATCGGCCTGGACATCACGCACGTGCCGTACAAGGGCGAGTCGGCGGCGCTGGCCGACGTGCTGGGCGGCCACGTGCCGTTCATGTTCGCCAACCTGCCGGTCGCGCAGACCCACGTGCAGAGCGGCAAGCTGCGCGCGCTGGCGATCAGCAGCCTCGAGCGTCATCCCAAGGCCGACGGCATTCCGACGATGGCCGAATCCGGCTTCAAGGATTTCGAGGTGCTGACCTGGTACGGCCTGTTCGCGCCGGCCAAGCTGCCCGAGCCGGTGCTGGCCAAGCTCAGCGACGCCGTCACGACCTCGCTGAAGGACGCCGAGCTGCGCCGCAATCTGGACGAGCAGGGCCTGACCATCATCGGCAGCACGCCGCAGGATTTCAAGCAGATGCTCGACACCGACACCCCGCGCTGGGACAAGGCCATCAAGGAAATGGGCCTGCGCCCCGACTGACAGAACCAAAGGTAGCAACAGCCATGATCGAGTTTTCCGAGAAACGTGTCACCGGTCCGGTGATCCGGCTGCATCCGGCCGACAATGTGGTGGTGGCCCGCGTGCCGGTGGCGCTGGGCACCGCGGTACCGTCCGAAGGCTTCACCAGCCGCAGCCAGGTGCCGGCCGGCCACAAGCTGGCCGCGCGCGACATCAAGGCCGGCGAGCCGATACTCAAGTACAACGTCTGCATCGGCTTCGCGTCCGGCGACATCGCGGCGGGCACCTACCTGCATTCGCACAACACCGAGTTCCGCGAGTTCGACCGCGACTATGCGCACGGCCGCGACTACCAGCCGACGCCGCTGCTGCCCGAGGCCGAGCAGGCCAGCTTCCAGGGCATCGTGCGCGCCAACGGCCAGGTCGGCACGCGCAACTACATCGGCATCATCGCCACGGTGAACTGTTCGGCCACGGTGGTGCATCGCATCGCCGAGCAGTTCACCGCCGAGCGGCTGGCCGCCTATCCCAACGTCGACGGCGTGGTGGCGCTGAGCCACGGCATGGGCTGCGGCATGGAGATGTCGGGCGAGCCGATGGACCTGCTGCGCCGCACGACCGGCGGCTATGCGCGTCACGCGAACTTCGCCGCGGTGCTGATCGTCGGGCTGGGCTGCGAACGCAACCAGCTCAACCTGCTGCTGCAGGACCAGGGCCTGGAAGCCGACTCGCGGCTGCACACCTTCGTCATGCAGGAGACCGGCGGCACCCGCAAGACCATCGAGGCCGGCGTGGCGGCGGTCGAGAAGCTGCTGCCCGAGGCCAACGCGGTGCAGCGCCAGACGGTGTCGGCGCGCCACCTGAAGATCGGCCTGCAGTGCGGCGGTTCGGACGGCTTCTCGTCGATCACCGCCAACCCGGCGCTGGGCGCGGCGATGGACATCCTGGTGCGCCACGGCGGCACCGCGATCCTGTCGGAGACGCCGGAGATCTATGGCGTCGAGCAGACGTTGACGTGCCGCGCGCGCGACCGCGCGGTCGGCGAAAAGCTGGTCGAGCGGATCCGCTGGTGGAAGGAAGAGTATTCGCCCGGCCGCGACGTGCAGATCAACGGCAAGGTCAGCCCGGGCAACCAGATGGGCGGGCTGGCCAACATCTTCGAGAAGTCGCTGGGCTCGTCGATGAAGGGTGGCACCACCGGTCTGATGCAGGTCTACCGCTATGCCGAGCAGGTCGAGCAGCCCGGCCTGGTGTTCATGGACACGCCGGGATTCGATCCGGTCTCGGCCACCGGCCAGATCGCCGGCGGCGCCAACGTGATCTGCTTCACGACCGGGCGCGGCTCGATGTTCGGCGCCAAGCCGGTGCCGTCGATCAAGCTGGCGACCAACACGCCGATGTACGAACGGCTGACCGAGGACATGGACCTGAACTGCGGCGAGATCCTCGATGGCACCGCCAGCCTGCAGGAAGTCGGCCAGCGCATCTTCGAGCAGATCCTGCGCGTGGCCTCCGGCGAGCGCTCCAAGAGCGAGCAGCTGGGGCTCGGTGACCACGAGTTCGTGCCGTGGAACATCGGCGTGGTCAGCTGAACGCCACCGCGCCGGACCGCTTGCGGTCACGGGCCGCCGCCGCGCGCGGGGCGGCTCGCGATGGCCCGGCCGCCGCGCTACGCTACCGGCTGTGATGCCCGGCAGCGCAGCCGCGGCGGACTTACCGGGAGCCCTGCATGCTTGATCCGTTCACCCAATGCCAGCAGCAAGTGCTGGCATTTTTTCGCGATCTCGACGAGAACCGCTACGAGGCCATGGCCGAGCGCCTTGCGCCCGATGGCGTGTGGCATCGCCAGGGCCAACTGCTGCAGGGCCGCGAGGCGGTGCTGGCGGCGCTGGCGCGGCGCGCGCCGACGATGCGTATCCTGCATCTGTTCACCAACCTGCTGCTGGACCGGCTCGACGCCGATACCTGCGAGCTACGCGGCTACATGCTGATCGTGCGCCATGACGCCGGCGTGGCGCTGGACGGGCCGGCGCCGCTGAGCGGGATCGAGAGTATCCGCAATCACGGTTTCACGTTGCGCCGTCACGGCGAGCGCTGGCTGATCGCCGCGCTGCGCCCCGACGAACCCAGCTTCAGCATGGCGGCCGGGGCGATTTCGCGCTGATCGGACATCGCGGACGGGCGTCAGGCCAGGCGCCTGGCCTGCTGGGGCGTTCAGGCCGCCAGCGACGCCGCGTCGGGCACCTTGAAGCCGACCGCGTCCAGGCCCTCTTGCAGCGCCTGGCGTTGTTCGGCACTCAGTTCGACCAGCGGCGGGCGCACGTTGGCCCACGCCGCGTCACCGGACTTCCAGGCCAGCGCGGCCTTCATCGCGGGGATCATCGGGAACTGCTGGAACACATTGCGGGTGGCGACCAGGCCAGCCTGCTGGGCATCGGCGTCGTCCTGCTTGAACTCGTTGTAGAGCTTGACGATCGGACCCGGATTGACGTTGCCGGTGGCGGTGATGCAGCCAGCGCCGCCAGCGCGCAAGGTGCGCAGCAGGAAGGCTTCGCTGCCGGCGAAGACCTGGAAGCCCTGCGCGCCGAAGCGTTCAATCATCGCCTGGGTGTTGTCCCAGTCGCCCGAGCTGTCCTTGACGCCGGCGACGATGCGCGGGAAGGCCCGCGTCAGGCGCTCGATCAGGTCCAGGCTGATCGAGACCTGCGCGACCGGCGGGATGTGATACAGGAACACGCGCAGGCGATCGTCGCCGACGCCTTCGATGACCTGCGAGAAATAGCGATACAGCCCTTCGTCGCTGACGCCCTTGTAGTAGAACGGCGGCAGCATCAGCACGCCGACCGCGCCGGCCTGCACCGCATGGCGGCTCAGCTCGACCGCGTCGCCGACCGCGCACGCGCCGGTGCCCGGCATCAGGCGCGAACGGTCGACGCCGGCCTGCGCCAGCGCATCGATCAGCGCGCGCTTTTCGGCCACCGTCAGCGAATTGGCTTCGGAGTTGGTGCCGAAGATCGACAGGCCGACATCCTGGCGCGTCAACCACTGGCAGATGTTGACCAGGCGTTGGGCGCTGGGGCTGCCGTCATCGTTGAACGGCGTGACGACGGGCGAATAGACCCCGGAGAGTCGGTCGGTTGCGGGCATGGAGAGAACCTCGGATTGGTCGAAGATCGATTCTCGCATCTGCCACGCCACCCACACAGCAGGGTTCTTTGGGTTCAAACCATAAAATTGTTAGTGTCCCGTGTTTGCGCGCGGGTTCTGGAGCCTGGTTTGGATATCCGTTACGTACAGAGTTTTGTCGCCGTGGTTGAGTGCGGCTCGCTGGCCGAGGCCGCGCGCCGGCTCGACCTGACGCCGGCCGCGATCGCCGCGCGCGTGCGCTCGCTCGAGCAGGAGCTCGGCGTGCCGCTGGTCAAGCGCGCCGGCCGCCACGTGCGGCCGACCGAAGCCGGCCTGAAGATCCTCGAGCGCGCGCGGGCGGTGATGCGCGAGGTGCGCGACCTGCGCGCCAGCGCCAGCGACGACGCGCCGCTGGGCGAATTCCGGCTGGGCGTGTCGACCTCGGCGCTGACCGGCTCGCTGCCGCCGGTGCTGGCGCGGCTGTACCGCCGCCATCCGCGGCTGGCGGTCTACGTCGAGCCGGGCACCTCCAGCCACCTGTACCGCCAGGTCACCGGTGGCGGGCTGGATGCGGCGCTGATCGTGCAGCCGCAGTTCGTGCTGCCCAAGGGCTACGAGTGGCGCTTGCTGGCCGAGGAGCCGCTGGTGGTGCTGGCCGCGCGCCACCACGCAGGCCGTGACGCGCACGCGTTGATGACCGACGAGCCCTTCATCCGCTACGACCGCGACACCTGGGGCGGGCGCATGGCCGACCGCTATCTGCGCCAGCACGGCATCCGGCCGCAGGAGCGGCTCGAGATCGATGCGATGCCGGCGATCGCCGCGATGGTGGCCGAAGGGCTGGGCGTGTCGCTGATCCCCGACTGGGCGCCGGCCGGGCTGGCCGGGCTGCCAGTGCTGCGGGTGCCCTTGCCGGGCGCGGCGCCGATGCGCCGGATGGGATTGATGTGGGCGAGCGGTTCGCCGCATGCCGTGATGGCGCAGGCCTTTCTCGAGGCGGCGACGCAGGCCGGCCTGCGGCTGGAGCCGTCGCCAGGTTGAGCGCTCAGCGCGCGCTGCGCCGCCAATAGACGTCAGGCCGGCCCTGCGCGGCGTTGAGCGTGCGCGCCAGCACGAACAGCAGATCCGACAGCCGGTTCAGGTATTGCCGCGGCGGCGCCGGCATCGGCTCGGCCTGGTGCAGCGCGACCACGCTGCGTTCGGCGCGCCGGCACACCGTGCGCGCCACGTGCGCCTGCGCGGCCGCGACCGAGCCGCCGGGCAGGATGAATTCCTCGAGCGGCGCCAGCGTGGCGTTGTAGTGCGCCAGCCGCTGGTCCAGCAGCGCGACGTGGCTGTCGTGCACAGCCACGTGGCCGGGGATGCACAGCTGCGCGCCGAGTTCGAACAGATCGTGCTGGATGGTGTCGAGGTCCTCGTCGACGCCGGCCGGCAGGCCGCCGCCGGCACGCAGCAGGCCCAGCGTGCTGTTGAGCTCGTCGACCTCGCCGAGCGCGGTGATGCGCAGGCCGTGCTTGGCCGTGCGGGTGCCGTCGCCCAGGCCGGTGGTGCCGTCGTCGCCGGTGCGCGTGGCGATGACGGAAAGGCGGTTGCCCATGGAAATTTCCCGTAGCAGTCGTCTGAAAGGTATGGGCTATTCTATCGACACGTATGTCGCGCCGCGCGCATGCAGCACCTTGCGCATGCGCCGGCCACCCGGAGGACGCCATCCATGGTCAAACGCAATCACCTGATCACGATCACCGGCGCGGCGCTGGCCGCCGTGTTGCTGAGCAGTTTTATCCCGGCCCGCGTGCAGGCCGCCGAGCCTGCCAAGCAGGGCACCGCCGCCAGCGCCTCGGCCAGCGGTGAAGTGCGCCGCGTCGATGCCGCCAACGGCCGCATCACCATCAAGCATGGCGAGATCAAGGCGCTCGAGCTGCCGGCCATGACGCTGGTCTATCAGGCCGATCCGCAGCTGCTCGCCTCGGTCAAGCCGGGCGACAAGATCAACTTCACCGCCAGCCGCCAGGGCACCAGCTACGTGGTGACCGAGATCCGCTAGACGCGGCCCGGCGCGCGGCGTTCCGTCGGAGCACGAACGCCTCGGTCCCACGCATGCGTAGCTCCGCGACTATCCCGCGCCGCGGGGCGACGCTACTGTAGCGGTCAAACTGACTCTACAATAAAATGTGTGAAACTCGAGTACGACGCTGCCAAGAACGCGTGGAATATCGCCCGCCGCGGCTTGTCGTTCGACCTGGTTGCCCGCTTCGATTGGGACACCGCCGTGGTACTTGCCGACCACCGGTGGTATGACGGCGAAGCCCGCTACCAGGCTTTCGGGTCGATCGATCGCCGCCTGTATTTCTTGGCTTTCACGTTGCGCGGCGATGCATTGCGGGTCATCAGCCTGCGCAAGGCCAATAGCAGGGAGGTCCGTCTCCATGAGCAAAAAACCAGATCCGGCGCTCGTTGACGACGATGCGCCCGAATGGGGCGAACGCGAGTTTCAACGATCTCAAGGCGTGTCGCACATGCCTGCTGATTTCCAGCAGGCCTTGCGCCGCGTGCGGGGGCCGCAAAAATCGCCGACCAAGGTGCAGACCACGATACGGTTCGACCGCGACGTGCTGGACGCGCTCAGAGCATTGGGCAAGGGCTGGCAGACCCAGGTGAACGCGACGATGCGCGACTGGTTGCGCACGCAGCGCAGCCGTTGACGGCCAACTGTCGTTCAATGAATAACGCCACGGCGGCACATGCATGCATGTGCCGCCGTGGCGTTGTCGACAGATCGAGCTTGCGGTCAGGTGCTACAGCACGTAGCGCGCCAGGTCCTGGCTGCCGGCCACTTCGGCCAGCTTGTCGTTGACGTAGGCCGCATCGATGCGCACGGTCTCGCCGTTGCTGCTGGCGGCATCGAAGGACAGTTCCTCGAGCAGCTTTTCCATCACCGTGTACAGGCGCCGCGCGCCGATGTTCTCGGTGCGTTCGTTGACGTCGAAGGCCAGCTCGGCCAGCCGTTGCACACCCTCGTCGGTGAATTCGAGCACGACGCCTTCGGTCTCGAGCAGCGCGTGGTATTGCTTGGTCAGCGACGCGTCGGTGTCGGACAGGATGCGCACGAAGTCGGCCGCCGTCAGCGACTCGAGCTCGACGCGGATCGGGAAGCGGCCCTGCAGCTCGGGGATCAGGTCGGACGGACGCGCCAGATGGAAGGCGCCCGACGCGATGAACAGGATGTGGTCGGTGCGCACCATGCCATAGCGCGTGTTGACCGTGGTGCCCTCGACCAGCGGCAGCAGGTCGCGCTGCACGCCCTGGCGCGAGACCTCGGCGCCACCGGCTTCCTGGCGCGCGGCGATCTTGTCGATCTCGTCCAGAAACACGATGCCGTTCTGCTCGACGTTCTGCACCGCCGCGGTCTTGAGGTCGTCCTCGTTGACCCGCTTGGCGGCTTCTTCGTCGATCAGCAGCTTGAAGGCTTCCTTGACGGTGATCTTGCGCGGTTTTTTCTTGTCGCGTGCCATGCCGGCGAACATGCCGCGCAACTGCTCGGCCATCTCTTCCATGCCCGGCGGCGTCATGATGTCCATCTGCTGCGGCGCCTGCGCCACTTCGATCTCGATCTCGGTGTCGTCCAGCTGGCCTTCGCGCAGGCGCTTGCGGAAGGTCTGGCGCGCGGTGCTTTCCTCGCGCAGCGGGCTGCCGTCGTTGTTGCGCGCCGGCGGGATTAGCACGTCGAGGATGCGGTCCTCGGCGGCGTCCTCGGCCTGGCTGCGCACGCGGCGCATCTCGAGCTCGCGGGTCTGCTTGATCGAGAACTCGACCAGGTCTCGGATGATGGTGTCGACGTCGCGGCCGACATAGCCGACCTCGGTGAACTTGGTCGCCTCGATCTTGATGAACGGCGCGTTGGCGAGCTTGGCCAGCCGGCGCGCGATCTCGGTCTTGCCCACGCCGGTCGGGCCGATCATCAGGATGTTCTTGGGGTGGATCTCGTTGCGCAGCGGATCGGCGACCTGCTGGCGGCGCCAGCGGTTGCGCAGCGCCACGGCGACCGCGCGCTTGGCGCGGTTCTGGCCGACGATGTACTTGTCGAGCTCCGAGACGATTTCGCGGGGAGTCATGGTGGATGCGGACATGGCTATCTCTGTGTGGGGCCGGCCGGGCTCAGTCGCCCAGCGTTTCGATCACGTGGTTCTGGTTGGTGTAGATGCACAGGTCGCCAGCGATCTCGAGCGATTTCTTGACGATGTCCTGCGGCGCGAGCTCGGTGTTCTTGAGCAGCGCCAGCGCGGCCGACTGCGCGTACGAGCCGCCCGAGCCGATCGCCGCGATGCCGTGCTCGGGCTCGAGCACGTCGCCGTTGCCGGTCAGCACCAGCGTGTGGTCGCGGTCGGCCACGATCAGCATGGCCTCGAGCCGGCGCAGCACGCGGTCGGTGCGCCAGTCGCGCGTCAGTTCGACGGCGGCGCGCAGCAGGTTGCCCTGGTGTTTTTCGAGCTTGGCCTCGAAGCGCTCCTGCAGCGTGAAGGCGTCGGCCGTGGCGCCGGCGAAACCGGCCAGAATCTTGTCGTTGTACAGGCGGCGGATCTTGCGCGCCGTGCCCTTGATGACGACATTGCCCAGCGTGACCTGCCCATCGCCGCCCAGGGCAACCTGGTTGCCGCGCCGGACGCAGAGGATGGTGGTGGCGTGAAATTGTTCCATGAGGGCTATCTTAGTGGCATGAATTCCTCAGATGGGGATGGGGGCCGCGAAGTTCAAGCCCGCGCCGTGGCCCCGGGCCGGCCCCGGCTGGCTGCCTCAGGTGGCAACGCGATGTATCCTGGCCGTTTGGCGTGTCCGGTGCGGCCTGTTGCCGCGCCGTGTCCGACCGGCAACGCCCACAGGCCCGACCATGACCACTGCTCCTGCCCGCCCCGCGCCCGCGCGCGCGGATCCCGCCGTCTACAGCCATAGCGCGCACTGGGGCGTGTTTTCGGCCGCCTGGCGCGACGGCGCGCTGCGCGTGACGCCGCACCCGGACGATCCCGATCCCAATCCGCTGATCGAGAACTTCACCAACGCGCTGGACCACCGCGCCCGCGTGGCCACGCCGATGGTGCGGCGCGGCTGGCTGCGCGACGGGCCCGGTGCCGATCCGCGCCGGGGCCGGGACGAGTTCGTGGCGATGTCCTGGGACGAGGTGCTCGACCTGCTGGCCGCCGAGCTGCGCCGCGTCGGCGACCAGCACGGCCCCGAGGCGATCTTCGGCGGCTCGTACGGCTGGGCCAGCGCCGGCCGCTTCCACCATGCGCAGAGCCAGCTGCACCGTTTCCTGAACGTCGCGATGGGCGGCTACGTGCGCTCGGTCAACAGCTACAGCGCGGGCGCCTCGGCGGTGATCCTGCCGCACGTGATCGCCGGCATGGACGATATGACCCGCCGCAACGTCAGCTGGGAGCAGATCGCCGATCACAGCGAGCTGGTGCTGGCCTTCGGCGGCATGGCGCTGAAGAACTCGCGGGTGGCCGGCGGCGGCGTCAGCCGCCATATCGAGCGCGAGTCGATGACGATCGCCGCCGCGCGCGGCTGCCGCTACGTCAACATCAGTCCGCTGGCCAGCGACATGCCGCCGCAGTCGAACGCGCACTGGCTGCCGATCCGGCCCGGCACCGACACTGCGTTGATGCTGGCGCTGGCGCACGTGCTGGCCACCGAAGGGCTGTACGACGCGGACTTCGTCGCCAGCCATTGCGACGGCTGGGCGGTGTTCGAGGACTATCTGCTGGGCCGCGGCGACGGCCAGCCCAAGAGCCCGGCGTGGGCCGAATCGTTGTGCGGCGTGCCGTCGCAGGTGTTGGTCGAACTGGCGCGCAGCCTGCCGGGCAAGCGGGTGCTGGTGACCGTGTCGCACTCGTTGCAGCGCGCCGAACACGGCGAGCAGCCGGTATGGATGGGCGCGGTGCTGGCGGCCATGCTCGGCCAGATCGGCCTGCCCGGCGGCGGCTACGCCTACGCGCTGGGCGCGCTGGCGCAATACGGCCGGCGCGCCACCGCGGTGCCGGTCGCGGCGTTTCCGCAGGGCCAGAACGGCGTCAAGGCCTTCATCCCGGTCGCACGTATCGCCGACATGCTGCTGCAGCCGGGCCAGCCCTTCGACTACAACGGCGCGCGCCTGAGTTATCCCGACATCCGGCTGGCCTATTGGGCCGGCGGCAACCCCTTCCATCACCACCAGGACATCGGCCGGCTGGCCTCGGCGTTCCGGCGGCTCGATACCTTCGTGGTGCACGAGCTGGGCTGGACCGCGACCGCCCGGCACGCCGACATCGTGCTGCCGTGCACGATGACGCTCGAGCGCGAGGACATCGGCGCGGCGCCTACCGATCCGCTGATGGTGGCGATGCAGCGCGTGGCCGCGCCCTTCGGACAGGCGCGCGACGACTACGAGATTTTTTCGGGCCTGGCCGAGCGGCTGGGCGCGGGCCCGGCGTTCACCGAAGGGCGCAGCAGCGCGCAGTGGCTGCGCCACCTGTACGAGCCGACCCGCGCCGGGCTCGAGGCGCTGGGGCTGGACGCGCCGGACTTCGACACCTTCTGGCAGCGCGGCGAGCTGCGCCTGCCGCAACGCGACGACGACGGCGGCATCCTGCGCGCCTTCCGCGCCGACCCCGCCGGCCGGCCGCTGCCCACGCCCAGCGGCAAGATCCAGCTGGCTTCCGAGGTCGTGGCCGGCTTCGGCTACGACGATTGCCCCGGCCATCCGGCGTGGCTGGCGCCGCAGGACGTGCCCGACCCACGACATCCGCTGTACCTGATCGCCAACCAGCCGGCGTCGCGGCTGCACAGCCAGTTCGACTTCGGCGCGCACAGCGCCGCCGAGAAGCGCCAGGGCAGGGAGGTCTGCACGCTGCATCCCGACGACGCCGCCGCGCGCGGCATTGCCGACGGCGACATCGTGCGCTTGTACAACGCGCGCGGCGCCTGCCTGGCCAGCGCGAGCGTCAGCGAGGGCATCGCCGCCGGCGTGGTGCAGCTGCCGACCGGCGCCTGGTACGACCCCGAGGGCGACGACCCGCAGGGCCTGCCGTTCTGCGTGCACGGCAATCCGAACGTGCTGACGCGCGATGCCGGCACGTCGCGCCTGGCGCAGGGCTGCACCGGCCAGATCACCGCGGTGCAGATCGAACGGTACGACGGGCCGCTGCGCGAGATCCGCGCCTACGATCCGCCGGTGGCGGTGGCGGTCGATGGTTGAACGATTGAACGATTGAACGATTGAGCGATGGAACGGCGATGCTGCGGCTTCAACGCGGTTGCCGTTCCGGTTCGCCGTCGACGGTCGCGGCGCGGCGCGGTCGTGCGATCGTCACGCCCAGCCGTCTGGCCAGCCGCATCAGGTTGGCGCGATCCAGTCCCAGCTGCCGCGCGCTGGCCGCGACGTTGCCGGCGTGGGCGATCAGCGCCGCTTCGATCAGTTGTTTCTGATGACGGTCGAGCGACTCGCGCAGCGTCGGCGCCGCGGCGCCGGCCCGTGCCGGCGTCCCGGCCGCGACGGTCAGGCCGCCAGCGGCGAGGCCATCCGCGCCTGCATGCACTGCGGCCAGGCCGTCTGGCCGCGCCGACCGGTCCTGGGCATCCAGCGCCAGGTCCTGGCTGTCGACCGTCACGATGCCCGCTGCCGCGTCCCGGCCCGAGGCCTTGAGCGCGGCCCGCGCGATCAGGTACTCGAGCTCGCGGACGTTGCCGGGCCAATCGTGCGCCAGCAGCGCGGCCTGCGCCGCGGGCGACAACCGCAGGCCGCGCAGGCCCATGCGCCGGCGGTTCTCTTCGATGAAGGCGCCGGCCAGCAGCAGCACGTCCTGGCCGCGTTCACGCAAGGGCGGCACCCGTAGCGGGAACACGCTCAGGCGATGATAGAGGTCGGCGCGAAAGCGTCCGGCGCGCACCTCGTCGGCCAGGTCGCGATTGGTGGCGGCGATCAGGCGGATGTCGGCACGGTGCTCGCGGTCCGAGCCGACCCGTTGCAACTGGCCGTCCTGCAGCACGCGCAGCAGCTTGGCCTGTGCCGCCAGCGGCAGTTCGCCGACTTCGTCCAGGAACAGCGTGCCGCCGTGCGCCATCTCGAACTTGCCGAGCCGGTCGCCGACCGCGCCCGAGAAGGCGCCGCGCACATGGCCGAACAGCTCGCTCTCGACCAGGTGCTCGGGCAGCGCGGCGCAGTTCAGGCTGACCAGCGGCTTGTCGCCGCGCGCCGACAGCGCATGCAGCTGGCGCGCCACCAGCTCCTTGCCGACGCCGGTCTCGCCGGTGACCAGCACGGTCAGTTCGCTGGGGGCGACCAGCTCGATCTCGGCCAGCAGTTGGCGCATCACCGGACTCTGGCCCAGCGGCGCCTGGCGCGCCGGCGCATGCGCCAGCCGATAGGCCTCGGCGCGCCGCCGTTCCGCTTCGACCGACAGCGACAGCGCCTGGAAGCGCGCGGCGGCGGCGACCGTGGCCGCCGCCAGGCTGGCGAAGGTCTCGAGCGCCAGCAGGTCGCTGGCGGCAAACCGGCCGGCGTCCAGCGCATCCAGCGTCAGCACGCCCCAGGCGCGCTCGTTCAGGCGCAGCGTGCAACCCATGCAATCGTGCACCGCCAGCTGGTGGCCGGGCGCCTGCACCAGTCCATCGTAGGGATCGGGCCAGTCGCAGTCGGGCGGAAACAGCAGCGCGCCGGGCGCCTGCAGAATGGCCCGCAGCCGTGGGTGGGCATCGACCTGGAAGCGCCGGCCCAGCGTGTCGGGACTCAGGCCGTGGGTGGCCAGCGGCACCAGCGTGTCGCCGTCCAGTTGCAGCAAGGCGACCGCGTCGCCGGGCACCAGCTCGCGCAAGGCCTGCAGCAGCCGCTGATAGCGCAGCTCGGCCGGCAGGTCATGGGTGAGATCGGAGATCAGCGGCAGCAGGCTCTGCAGCAGCGCCGCCGCCGCAGTCGAATCGACACGATGCATATCAAAAACCAGTCATTTGTACTGTGTCTTTATAACCTGTTATGGACTGGGGGCTATTGATTTTCAAGGGAAAATCATCAGGCACGCTGCTTGCGTTGATCAAGGTGTCTTCTTCCACGTCATAGGACCACGCCATGCTGACCGACACCCAACGCGCCATCGTCACCGCCACCGTCCCGCTGCTGGAAACCGGCGGCGAAGCGCTGACCCGCCACTTCTACCAGACCATGCTGGCCGAGTATCCCGAGGTGCGGCCGCTGTTCAACCAGGCCCATCAGGCCAGCGGCGCGCAACACCGCGCGCTGGCCAATGCGGTGCTGATGTACGCCCGCAACATCGATCGGCTCGAGGCGCTCGGCCCGCTGGCCGCGCAGATCGTCAACAAGCACGTGGCCTTGCAGGTCATGCCCGAGCACTATCCGATCGTCGGCGCCTGCCTGCTGCGCGCCATCCGCGAGGTGCTGGGCGCCGAGGTTGCCACCGACGAGGTCATCGCGGCCTGGGGCGCGGCCTACCAGCAGCTGGCCGACATCCTGATCGGCGCCGAGCGCGGCGTTTACGACAGCCTGGCCGCCGCGCCCGGCGGGTGGCGCGGCGCGCGGGCGTTCAAGGTCGTGCGCAAGCAGGCCGAGAGCGCCGAGATCACCTCCTTCTATCTCGAGCCCGCCGATGGGCAGCCCGTGCTCGACTTCAAGCCTGGCCAGTACATCGGCCTGCGGCTGCACGTCGATGGCCAGGAGATCCGCCGCAACTATTCGCTGTCGGCCGCGCCCAACGGCCGCGGCTATCGCATCAGCGTCAAGCGCGAAGCGCAGGGCGTGGCCTCGGGTTTTCTGCATCAGCGCGTGCACGCCGGCGACACGCTCGACCTGTACCCGCCCTCGGGTGAGTTCACGCTGTCGGATGCGGCGCGCCCGCTGGTGCTGATCAGCGGCGGTGTCGGCATCACGCCGACGCTGGCCATGGCCGAGGCCGCGCTCGGTGGCAGCGAGCGCGACATCGTGTTCATCCACTATGCGCGTGATGCGCAGGCGCATGCCTTCGGTGACCTGCTGCAGACCTGGCGCGACCGCTATCCGCGCTTTCGCCCTTACGTGGTGTACGAGCAGGCTGATGCGTCGGCCGCGCGCCAGCCCGACGCGCTGGGCCGTCCCAGCCTCGAGCAGTTGCGCGGCTGGCTGCCGGACGGCGGCGACGTCGATGCCTACTTCCTCGGCCCCAAGCCCTTCATGGCCTTCGTCAAGCAGACGCTGGCGCAGCTGGGCGTGCCGCCCGAGCGGGCCCGCTACGAGTTCTTCGGCCCGGCGCAGGCGCTCGCCTGAGGGGGCGCAGGCTTGACGGCCTGCGGCGAAAAAAAAGACCCGCCACGTCAACCGCGAGCGGGTCCTCTTGCGATGCGTCGCGTCGCGTCGCGGCGCGGCGCTCAGCCGATCGCCAGCCGGACTGGCTTGCCGATCCGGCTCAACATCTCCACCAAGGTGTCGATCGTGAACTTGGTGGTCTTTTTGTTCACCACGTCGGACACGCGCGGGCGCGACACCATCAGGATCCGTGCGGCGTCGGCTTGCTTGAGCCCATGTTGCGCGATCCATTCGGCCAATGCCGCCATCAGTTGTTCCTTGAGCAACCGGGTATCGTCGATCTGCCGGCGCGAGGCGGCTTGCAACCGTGCCGCCTCGTCGGCGGGAAAACCCAGCTCGAGGAACAGATTGGCGTCCGGCCGGGTGACATGGCGGATTTCAGTGTCGATCTTCATGGCTGATTGTTCTGGCGTTGTAGGTGCTTGCTATGGCGCGGTAGCGCGCCGTGGCGATGTCCTTGTCCCGCTGCGAGGTCGACTGCGTTTTTTTCTGAAAGCAGTGCAGCACATAGACGGCTTCTTCGAACTTGGCGATGTACATCACCCGGAAGATGTCGCTGCTGTCGCGGATACGGATTTCCCGCGTTCCGCTGCCTGCTTGGTCGAACGGTTTCCAGTGGTCCGGCTCCTGGCCGGACTGGACCTTGCTCAGCTGGAAGCCGGCGTCCCGCCGCGCGCCGTCGGGGAAATCAAGCAGGTCTTCGTAAGCCGACCCGACCCAGCGGATCTCTTTCGGATGCGGCACCATGGATGGCTCGTATAAAATTTTATACAGATGATCGCCGGCCGTAAAGCCGATGCCACCGGCGGGCGGTGGGGTCTCGCCGCGTATGCAAACCAGGGCGACTGATCGCTGCGCGGCATCGGGCTACCGTAGCCCAGGACCCGACGGCCCGCCCCTGTGGCGTTGCCGCATGGACATTCACGTGCACAGACGCGCTGGCGCGCGGCCGCGATCGGATCGACCGATCGAGGCGGCGAAGCCGTCATGCTGAGGGCGGTCCGAGCGACCATGAAAAAAGACCCGCCACGTCAACCGCGAGCGGGTCTTCTTGCAAGGCATCGCGGCGGGGGACGCCGCGGCCGGTGGGGAAGATCAGTCCCCGAACATCTTCTGGCGCATCTCGCGGCGCTCTTGCGCCTCGAGCGACAGCGTCGCGGTCGGACGGGCCAGCAGGCGGGCCACGCCGATCGGTTCGCCGGTCTCTTCGCACCAGCCATACTCGCCGCTGTCGATGCGGGCGATCGACTGCTGCACCTTCTTGAGCAGCTTGCGCTCGCGGTCACGCGTGCGCAGTTCGAGCGCGTGCTCTTCCTCGATGGTGGCGCGGTCGGCGGGGTCGGGCACGAACTGCGTTTCGCGCAGGTGCTCGGTGGTCTCGCCGGCGTTGTTCAGGATGTCCTGTTCGAGCTGGCGCAGGCGTTCGCGGAAGAAGTTCAGCTGCCGATCGTTCATGTAGTCCGAATCGGACATGGCCAGTAGTTCTTGTTCGGTGGGCAGATCGATCACAGACGAGTCGTTCCCCGATTTGCTCGTTTTCTTGGTTGCTGCCTTGGTAGCCATGAAAGTACTCCGTCTAGATTATGTTCTGGCGGGCTGGCTCGCGCACCGGTGTGTTGCGGCGCGGGTGTTCAGCCCACCAGGCACTGCTCCAATCCCCGGGTGAAAATTTCCTGGGGCAGCTTGCGGCCGATGAATACCATCTTGGTGGCCTTTTTTTCCTGCGTGGTCCAGGCCTTGCCGGGCTCGGCGCCCATCATCATGTGCACGCCCTGAAAGAGCATGCGCCGATTGACGCCCTTGACGTACAGGATGCCCTTGTAACGCAGCAGGTCCGGGCCATAGACCTGAACCAGACCGCCCAGAAATTCTTCCAGGCGCTCGGGATCGAAAGGTTTGTTCGAGCGGAACACGAAGGCGCCGATCTCATCGTCATGGTGATGATGATGGTTGTGGCCGTGGTGGTCGTGGCCGCAGTCCGGCGCGCAGTCCTGTCCGTGCTCGTGGTCGTGATGCGTGTGATCGTGTGCATGACCATGATCGTGGCCGTGATCGTGCCCGTGCGCGGCATCGGGATGGTCGTCGGCCAGGAACTGCGGGTCGATGTCGAGGATCGTGTTCAGGTTGAAGCCGCTGATGTCGATGATCTTGGCCAGGTCGGCTTCGCCGAAATGGACCGGCTCGATCGCCGCGCGCGGATTCATGCGCACCAGCCGGCGGCGCAGCGCTTCGTAATCGGCTTCGTTGACCAGGTCTTTCTTGGAGACCAGGATGCGGTCGGCGAAACCGACCTGCTTCTGCGCCTCTTCTTGCGCATCCAGCGTCTGCATGCCGTGCTTGGCGTCGACCACCGTGACCACCGCGTCGAGGCGGTAGTAGTCGGCGATGTCGTCGTCCATGAAGAAGGTCTGGCACACCGGACCGGGATTGGCCATGCCGGTGGTCTCGATGATCACGCGCTCGAAGGTGATCTGGCCGGCCTCGCGCTTGACGCGCAGGTCGTTGAGCGTGTTCATCAGGTCGCCGCGCACGGTGCAGCAGACGCAGCCGTTGGACAGCTCGATGATCTGTTCGTCGCTGTCCTGCACCAGCAGCTCGTTGTCGATGCTCTCGGGTCCGAACTCGTTTTCGATCACGGCGATGCGGCGGCCGTGGTATTCGGTCAGGATGCGCTTGAGCAAGGTCGTCTTGCCCGCACCGAGAAAGCCGGTGAGGATCGTGACGGGGACCATCTTGTCGAGGCTGCGGGGGGTGTTCATGGCTGGAAGACTCGTAATGACTGGTCCGGCCGGCCTGGCGATAGATGTTCGCGGCCTGCCCGGATTGCCTGTGCGGCGGTCGCCGGGGGCGCCCGCTGATCGAGGCGAACGCCGGATTACATCACAGGCCGGGGCTGGCGGCAAACCTCTTTTGTAGCCGCATGTACCGGCGAAAAAGCGGGGCCGAATCAGGGATGTTGGCAGGTCGTAGCGCGAGGATCGCGGACTTTGCGCGCGTGCTCGGCTGCTCAGGGATGTGGGGGCGGCCGCCGCGTTTGCAAGAGGCCGCCGCGGCGCGCCCCGGCGGCTCAGTGCGCGTGGGTGTGGAAGTGATGCTCGTGCGGCTGCTGCTGGCACTGCGGACAGACCGCGCGGATCTCGGTCTCGTGGGTGGCCAGCACATAACCGGTGTGGCCGATGCGCTCGGCCAGCAGCCGGTTGATCTCGGGGTCGGACAGCTCGGCGACCGTGCCGCAGCAGGTGCAGACCACCAGCAGGTCGTGCGGCTTGCCCTCGGCGTGCTGGCAGGCGGTCCAGGCATTGACCGCGTCGAGCCGGTGGATCAGACCCTCGTCGACCAGGAACTCGAGCGCCCGATAGACGGTGGGCGGCGCCGAGCCGGGGTGGTGCGCGCGCATCTCTTCGAGCAGCTCGTAGGCCTTGAGGCTGCGGCCGCTGCGCAGCAACAGCTCGAGCACCGTGCGGCGGATCGGCGTCAGGCGCCGGCCGCGCTCGGCGCACAGCTGGTCGGCCACGGCCAGGCGGCTGGCGACGGAATCTGTGCGGGGACGGCGGGTAGCGACCATGGCGGCGGGAAAGTCCAAGCAGGTGTTGATGGATTCTACCGTGCGGCCCGGGTCGGGTGCCGGCGCCGCTCGGGCCGGATGACTAGTTAAGTTATGTTATAACATTTCTTATGTCTGTCGAGCCCACCCGTCTAGCCGTGCTGCCCGCCGCCTTTGTCTCGCCGCGCCGGCAGTCCGGCCCCCGCCGCCCCGTCAAACCCTGGCTGGCCGAATCGGCCTGGCTGCGCGTCGGCGCCGCCGCCGTGTTGTGCGCCAGCTTGTGGGCGCTGGTCTGGTGGGCGATGGCCGGCACGCAGGCATGAGCGCCGCTCGCGGGCACCCGGACGAGGCCGCGGCCGTCGTCCTGCAGGCGCTTGCGCTGGCTTGGCCGGGGCGCAACGTGATGGCGCCGGCCAGCGGCACGTTCGCGCGCGGCTCGCTGACCGCGGTGGTCGGCCCCAACGGCGCCGGCAAGTCGACGCTGCTGCGCGCGCTGATGGGCCTGCAC